>JBBQVB010000056.1:0-15832 GCA_038211965.1 Sphingomonadales bacterium | reverse complement strand
GCCGCACTACCTTCGAGTTTCATGTCCATCTCCCCAATGTCGTTGCGACGCTTATGCGAAGCCGCCGCGCGCCCCGCAAGTCAGGTGTCGGCAGCGGCCGTCGGTTTGACGCTGCGCGCGACGACGCTCTCGCGCACCGCGAGGTAGATCGTCGCCGACAGGATCACCGCGCCGCCGCCGAGCGTCCAGGCATCGAGGCGCTCGCCGAACAGCGCGATGCCGGCGGTGGTAATCAGCCCGAAGCGCACGAAGTCATAGGGCATGACCGCACTCGCCTCGGCATGGCGGAAGGCCTGCGCGAGGCTGTACTGCCCGAGCGCCGCGAAGCCGCCGAGCGCGACGAGCACGGGGACGACGGGCCACGGTGGCACGCTGGCGAAGGGCGCGGCGACGATCAGCGACGGCGGTAGCGTCAGCACGAAGCTCCACGCCGCGACCGCGCGCGCGTCGTCGCTGCCCGTCAGCCGCTTGATCGCGACGAGCGAGAACGCCGTCGCGAGCGCCGAGACGATCGCCGCGGCGAGGCCGAGCGTCAGCGGCGCGGTGCCGGGACGCAGCACGATCAGCATGCCCGCGAAACCGACCGCCAGCGCCGCGATGCGGCGCGCGTGGATGCGCTCGCCGAGGAACAGCACCGCGCCGATGGTGGCGAACAGCGGTGCTGTATAATTGATCGCCAGCGCGGTCGCGAGCGGCAGGTGCGCGACGGCATAGAAGGTCGCAAACGTCGCGACGATGCCCGAAGCGGCGCGCCGCAGATGGATGGGCAGGCGCTTGCGCTGGAGCAGGCCGGGGTTAGCGAGCAGCATCGGTGTCAGCCACAGCAGCCCGAACAGGTTGCGCGCGACGACGACGGCGAACGGGTGCAGCGCGGCGCTGGCGATGCGGATGCACACCCACAGCGCCGCGAAGGCGCAGCACGAGACAATCATCCAGCGGATCGCGCGAGTGGTGGGGGCGGTGAGGCTCAAAATCTTCTGCTCCCTCCCCTCCCCGCGCAGCGGAGAGAGGGGAGGGGGAAGTCAACTAGCGCGAATAAAACTCGACTACCAAGTTCGGCTCCATCTTCACCGCGTACGGCACCTCGTCGAGCGTCGGGACGCGGACGTAGGTCGCCTTGGCACCCTCGACCGCGACATATTCGGGGGTTTCGCGCTCGGCGAGGCCCTGCGCCTCGATGACCAGCGCCATGTCCTTGGCCTTGCTGCCGAGTTCGATGGTGTCGCCGGGCGAAACGCGCGCCGATGCGATGTTGCAGCGGCGGCCGTTGACGAGGATGTGGCCGTGGTTGACGATCTGGCGTGCCGAGAAGATCGTCGGGGCGAACTTGGCGCGATAGACGACCATGTCGAGACGCTGCTCGAGCAGCCCGATCAGGTTCTGCGAGGTGTCGCCCTTCATGCGGACGGCCTCGGCGTAGGTGGCGCGGAACTGCTTCTCGGTGACGTCGCCGTAGTAGCCCTTGAGCTTCTGCTTGGCCGTGAGCTGGATACCGAAGTCGCTGAGCTTCGACTTGCGGCGCTGGCCGTGCTGGCCGGGGCCGTATTCGCGCTTGTTGACGGGCGACTTGGGGCGGCCCCAGATGTTCTCGCCCATCCGGCGGTCGAGCTTGTACTTGGCGCTGGTACGCTTGGTCATGTGAGTCCAACTTGCTATGACTGCACGGCGGGATGCCGCGCATACCCCGGTCTCGCACCGTGCCGCCAAATGCTTGCGACGCGCGGCCACTGCTTCACCGGGGGTGCAGGGCCAATTGCGAAGCGGGTCCGTTAGTCGTGCGGACGCGCCGGGTCAAGCCGAAAACCTTGACGGAGAAGGCTGCGCGGGCTAGTGCGCCGCCTTTCCCGATAGACCCCGGAGTACACCCATGGCGCGCGTCACCGTCGAGGATTGCGTCGACAAGATCCCCAACCGCTTCGAACTCGTTCTCGCGGCGGGTACCCGCGCGCGCCAGATCAGCAGCGGCGGCGAACTCACCATCGACCGCGACCGCGACAAGAACCCCGTCGTCGCGCTGCGCGAGATCGCCGAGCAGACCGTCAGCCCTTCGATCCTCCACGAAGCGCTCGTCGCGGGCATGCAGCGCGTCATCGCCGACAACGACGACACCCCCGATGCGGTCGGCAGCCTCGCCGCGTCCGCCGAGGCGCTGCGCATCACCGCCGCGCAGCCGCCGCGCAACCAGAACATGGGGCCGGACTACGAGTAGGGCCGGGGGCGCCGTTCTCGATTAGAGCTCTTGGACACCCAGCCGCTCGTTGCCTCTCGAAGTATCTTCGACCAAAGCCAGAACTGGGACCGGCGCTAACGCCGCCCCCGGTTGCGCCTGCGCGACCCGTCCCCCACACTCGCGTCATGCTGCGCCAGTACGAACTCGTCGAACGCGTCAAGGCGTACGATCCTCAAGCCGACGAGGACCTGCTTAACCGCGCCTATGTCTTCTCGATGATGGCGCACGGGTCGCAGCTGCGCGCGTCGGGCGATCCGTATTTCAGCCACCCGATCGAAGTCGCGGGTATCCTTACCGATCTGCAACTCGACGACGAGACGATCGCCACCGGCATCCTCCACGACACCATCGAGGACACCGTCGCGACCCAGGCGCAGATCGACAAATTGTTCGGACCGAGCGTCGGACGTCTCGTCGACGGCGTCACCAAATTGTCGAAGATCGAGGCGCAGACCGAAACCGAACGCGCTGCCGAGAATCTGCGCAAATTCCTGCTGGCGATGTCCGACGACATCCGCGTCCTGCTGGTCAAGCTGGCCGACCGCCTGCACAACATGCGGACGCTCAAATTCATCCCGTCGGAAGCCAAGCGCCGCCGCATCGCGCGCGAGACGATGGATATCTACGCGCCGCTCGCCCAGCGCATCGGCATGTACGCCTTCATGGACGAGCTGAACGAACTGGCCTTCGTCGAGCTCGAACCCGAACATCACGCGACGATCGTCGCGCGCCTCGACCGGCTGCGTGCAGGCAGCGGCGACCTCGTCAGCGGCCTGACCACGACGATCGGCGACGTGCTCGCGGGCCACGGCGTCCCGGCCGATGTGCAGGGCCGCGAGAAGCGCCCCTATTCGATCTGGCGCAAGATGCAGGACCACCGGGTGGCTTTCGAGGCGCTGCCCGATGTCATGGCGTTCCGGGTCATCGTGGCGTCGCCCGCCGACTGTTACCGCGCCTTGGGCATCATCCACCAGCACTGGCCGACGGTGTTCGGGCGCTTCAAGGACTTCATCTCGACGCCGAAGGGCAACGGTTACCGCTCGCTCCACACGACCGTGCTGCACGGCGACCTGCGCATCGAAATCCAGATTCGCGACGCCGCCATGCACAAGGAAGCCGAATACGGGCTGGCGGCCCACTGGGCCTACAAGCAGGGCGATGCGGGGGCGGCGGCGCGCCACAGCTATCCGTGGCTCCGCGACCTGCTCGAAATCCTCGATCACGCGGCGACGCCCGAGGAGTTGCTCGAACACACGCGCATGGCGATGTTCGAGGATCAGGTTTTCGTCTTCACCCCGAAGGGCGCACTGCAACAGTTGCCGAAGGGTTCGACACCGGTCGACTTCGCCTATGCGCTGCATTCGGAAATCGGCGACACGTGCATCGGCGCGCGCGTCAACGGGCGCGCGATGCCGCTGCGGACGCGACTCGCGAACGGCGATCAGGTCGAAATCCTGCGCTCGAAGCTGCATGCTCCCGATCCGGCATGGGAGGGCTTCGTCGTTACCGCCAAGGCGCGCGCGGCGGTACGCCGCTCGATCCGCAGCAAGGAGCGGGACGCGCAACTGACAATGGGGCGGCAGCTGTTCGACGCAGCCGTAGCCAAGTACGGCCTGCCCGACGGCGACGATGCGGTCGCGGCGGCGCTGCCGCGCCTCAAGCTCGCCGACCGGAGTGGGCTGTACGTCGCGCTGGCCCGCCAGACGACCGGCGACCTTGCGCTGCGCGAGGCGCTGCTGCCCGGCTCGACGGCGGGAGCGAAGCGCAAGAAGGCCAAGGCGGTGCCCGTCGCCGCGATCCCGATCAAGGGTCTCGCCCCCGGCGCGGCGTTCGCGCTCGCCGATTGCTGCCACCCGGTGCCCGGCGACCGCATCGTCGGCGTCCCGCGACCGGGTATCGGCGTCGAGGTCCACGGCATCGACTGCGGGGCACTCGGCCCCGACTCGGGCGACTGGCTCGACCTTGCGTGGGATGCCAACAGCGGCGGCGCGGTGGCGCGCGTCGTTGCGGTCGTTCACAATCAGCCCGGCAGCCTCGCGGCGGTCACTAACATCATCGCGGGTCACGCCGGCAACATCGTCAATCTGTCATTGAAGCACCGCGACCGCGAATTCCACACCGACGTCATCGACATCGAGGTCGCGGATCTCGCGCAGCTGAACGCGGTCATCGCGGGGCTGCGCGCCGCGCCCGCGGTGGTCAGCGTCGAGCGGGTCAAGGCGTAGAATCCCTCTCCCCGAGCGGGAGAGGACAGCTGCTACCGCGCCACCTCGAGCACCGCCTCGGACACCCAACCCTTTGTCCCGAGTTCGTCCTCGACCTCCCAGAAGCCGCCCGCCTTGTTGCCCGTCGGGTAGAGGATCGCGCCGGGGTCGAGCGCCTTGAGGACACGGCCCTTGAGGGACGCGGTCGCGTACATCCGCCCGGGGCGCTTCATCGACACCGCCTTCTCGGCCGCCGGCCCGGCAATGGTGCTGGCGACGTTGCCGATGTCGGCGACCATCTTGGTGTAAGCGTCGAGGTACGCCAGCGCGATGACCTGCCCAATCTCGGTATTGTCATAGCCGCTCGCGCCGCCCGCCGCGAGGATGCCGCCGCCGAAGATGCCGCCGCCGCCGCCCCAGCCGAGGTCGGTCTTCTTGGACTGACCTTCGGAGACATATTCCTCGGACGTCTTGTTGTTGATCGTATTGAGGACGACGTTCGCCGAGCGCTTCTTGACGTTGATGCCGCCGATCAGGCCGCCGACCGTCCCGCCGACGATGCCACCGAGCAGCCCGCCGACGTTCAGCCCGCCCTTGTTGCCGTTGCTCGTGACGATGTCGGGGATGACGGTGAAATCGGCCTCGACCATCTGGCCCTTGCCGACGACGCCGCCGCGGCGCAGTTCGCCGCTGCCCGCCAGCCCGCGCTCACGCTGCATCGCGTCCATGCCGCGCGCGCTGCGGTTGACGAGGCGAAAGCACTTCGATTTCTGGACGTAGACGCGGATCAGCGCCTCGGGCGAGCCGAGGCCGAGGTCGCCCCACCAGCGCGTTTCGGGTTCGGAGACCGCGAGCGTGCCGAGCGGGCGCGGGCAGACCGGCAGCTCGTTGGTCTTGTTGGCGCGCGTCTGCTCGGCCGATTCGTTATGCTTCGACTTGATCTGCGCGGCGGCGGGCAGTGCCTGCGCGAGCATCGCCGCGCTGACCAGCATTGCAGTTGCCGTGCGTCGCGCCTGTTGCCGTGCCACCTGTCGGTCTCCCCATCGTTTCACCTTTGCCATAGCGAAACGAGCGGAGATTTTCCACGCTCAAGTTGCGGCAAATGCGCAGTTTGAGTGCGCGCGCGCAGCCTGCTACGCGGCTGGCGATGACCGACGCCGAAATCCTTGCCGAATTCCACGCTGCGGGCGCGCTGCTCGAGGGGCATTTCATCCTGTCGTCAGGGCTGCGCTCGGCGCGCTATCTGCAGTGCGCGCGGGTGCTGATGAACCCTGCGCGCAGCGGCCGGCTGGTCGCCGCGTTGATCGCCAAGCTGCCGCCGCAAGCGCGCGCCGCGACCGCCGTTGTCGCGCCCGCCATGGGCGGGGTGATCGTCGGCTACGAGGTGGCGCGGCAGTTCGGCGTCGCATCGCTGTTCGTCGAGCGGCCGCAGGGGGTGTTCGAACTGCGGCGGGGGTTCAGCCTTGAACCCGGCCAACCGGTGCTGATGGTCGAGGATGTCGTGACGACGGGGCTCAGCTCGCGCGAGGCGATTGCCGCCATCGAAGCCGCCGGGGGCACGGTGGTCGCGGGCGCGTGCCTCGTCGACCGCTCGAACGGCCAGGCCGATATCGGCGTGCCGCTCACCTCCCTCATCGCACTCGACGTGCCGACCTACAGCGCCGACGCGCTGCCGCCCGAACTCGCGGCACTGCCCGCGGTCAAGCCGGGGAGCAGGGCGGCGTGAAATTCCTCATCGCTGCAATCGCCGCTGCGGCCGCCACCCACGCTCTCGCCGACCAGCGCGATATCAATCAGGCGATCGACCGTGTCGTCGAGGCGAATGACGTCGGTTTGACGGTTGTTGCGAGCTTCGCGCCTGGCATCGGCGGCGCCTGGGCGCGCGACGACGGCGCGGGAATACGGACGCACGCGGGGAGCCGTTGGCCGATCAGCTGGCGCTGGGCCTCGGTGACCAAGCAGGTCGTCGCGGTGCTGGTGATGCAGGAGGTCGAGAAGGGCCGTGTCGTCCTCGACTCCCCCGCGACGAAGTACCTGCCGAAGGTCGCGCTGCCCGGCGGCGACGGCGTAACGGTGCGTCGGCTGCTCACCCATACCTCGGGGCTCTACGACCCCAACAGCGGCCCCGCCGGGTCCGACGGGACGCCGCTCGCCTATCTGCGCTCGACGACGCCCGCGCCGACGGGTCTCGACCCGCAGTGTCTCAAGCCGTCGGGCCGCGTTCCCGGCGACGGGTTCGTCTATAATAATTGCGACTATGTCGTGCTCGGCGCGCTGCTCCAAGCGGTGACGGGCAAGCCGTTTGCGACGCTGGTCCGCGAGCGCATCGCCAAGCCGCTTGGCCTTAAGTCGCTGCGCGTTCTCAAGCCCGGGGACCGTGACGACATCGTCGCCGTTGACGAAAAGGGCGCAACCGACGTGCAGGTCGATCCGGGCCGCTATGGCAGCGCTGCCAACCTCGCCGGCACCCCTGACGACCTGCTCAAGTTCGACCGCGCGTTGATCGACGGCAATCTGCTCGGCGCTGCGGCGACGGCGGAAATGTGGAAGGGCGACCCGAAGCTCGGCTACGCGGCGCTCGGACAATGGTCGTATCCGGTCGCGCTCAAGGGCTGTGCGACCGCGCAGCACGTCGTCGAGCGGCGCGGCGCGGTCGGCAACGTCCAGGTACGCAACCTCATCGCGCCCGAACGCGGCATCGCGCTGGTCGCTTTCGCGGCGTCGACGGTCCCCGATTTCGGCGAGCCGTGGCAGGGTAAGGGGCTGACGTGGGAACTGTTGAGCGCGGCGCTATGTCCGGCGAGCTGACCCGCCTCCGCCTCGGGGTCAACATCGACCATGTCGCGACGATCCGCAACGCGCGCGGCGGCGACCACCCCGACCCCGTGCACGCCGCGCTCATGGCCGCGGCGGCGGGGGCCGACGGCATCACCGCGCATCTGCGCGAAGACCGGCGGCACATCACCGACGCCGACATCGCGCGGCTGATGGCCGAGATCGACCTGCCGCTGAACCTCGAGATGGCGGCGACCGAGGAGATGCTCGGCATCGCGCTCGACGCGCACCCCCACGCCGTCTGCATCGTCCCCGAACGCCGCGCCGAGCGCACCACCGAAGGCGGACTGGATGCGGCGGGCCAACACAATACGCTCGCCCCGATGGTCGCGCGGCTGCGCGGGGCGGGTATCCGCGTCAGCCTGTTCGTCGCCCCCGATGCGCGCCAGCTCGACGCCGCCGCGCGGCTGGGGGTGCCGGTGGTCGAGCTGCACACCGGGCCGTATGCGCACGCCCCCGACGGCGCCGAACTCGACCGGCTGCGCGCGGCGGCGACGCACGCGGCGGGGCTGGGGCTGGAGGTCCACGCGGGGCATGGGCTGACGCTCGCCAATGTCGGGACGGTGGCGGCGATCCCCGAGCTCGCCGAACTCAACATCGGGCATTTCCTGATCGGCGAGGCGGTGTTCACCGGCCTCGACGCGGCAGTGCGTGCGATGCGCGCGGCGATGGAGGTGGGGCGCACGCCCGCATGCTGATCCTCGGCCTCGGCAACGACCTGTGCAACATCGAGCGCATCCAGTCGTCGCTCGACCGCTTCGGGCAGCGCTTCCTCGACCGCGTCTTCACCCCCCACGAACAGGCCAAGGCCGAACGCCGCCCGCTGAGCCGCGCGGGAACCTATGCCAAGCGCTTTGCCGCCAAGGAAGCGTGCGCCAAGGCCCTCGGTACGGGATTCCGGCGCGGCGTCTTCATGCGCGACATGGGGGTGGTCAACCTGCCCTCGGGGGCGCCGACGCTGGCGCTGACCGGCGGCGCGGCGGAACGGCTGGCATTCCTGACGCCAGACGGATATAGGGCGGTAATACACCTGACCCTCACCGACGATCACCCGTTTGCACAGGCGATCGTCCTGATCACGGCGAGCCCCGAATGACGGAATCCGCAATGGCGATTGGGAAGCCCGCAAAGCCCAAGACCAATTGGGCGCACGAGGCATGGCAGCTGTTCCTGCTCGCCCTCGCGGTGCTCGCGGTGCACAGCCTGCTCGCCAAGCCGTTCTTCATTCCATCGGGTTCGATGCTGCCGACGCTGCTGATCGGCGACCAGCTGATCGTTTCCAAATTCCCTTACGGCTACAGCTATTTGTCGCCGAGCCTGCGCGTCCTGCCCGAAATGCCCGGCCGCTTGCTCGGTCGCCTGCCCGAGCGCGGCGATATCGCCGTCATCAAGTCGCCGCGCGAGCATGCCGACTATATCAAGCGCGTCATCGGGTTGCCCGGCGACACCGTGCAAATGAAGAACGGCGTGCTGTGGCTCAACGGCGTTGCTGTCCCCAAGGTAAGCAGGGGGACGGTCGACCTCGTCGAATCGCCCAATACCGACTGCAACTCGTCCGCCGCGCCAGAGACGCGCGTCGTCCGTCCCGACGGTGTCAGCGTCTGCCGCGTCAATGTCTTCCGCGAGACGCTGCCGGGCGGGCGCAGCTACGACGTCATCGATCTCGGCGAGCGCCCGCAGGACACGACCGCCCCCGAGGTCGTGCCCGAGGGCCATATCTTCCTGATGGGCGACAACCGCGACAATTCGGAGGACAGCCGCTTTCCCGCCGAGGTCGGGGGACTGGGTATGCTGCCCATCGAAAACGTCGTCGGGCGCGCCGAATTCCTGACCTACTCGGTCGACGGTTCGTGGACGCTCGATCCGTGCACGTGGTTCGGGGCATTCCGCGGCGGTCGCGCGTTCACCAGCCTGCATCCGCGCGTCGAGGCCGCACGCGCCAAGTGACGAGCATCGCGTGACCGAAGCCGACGTCAGGACGGACGTCGACGCCCCGGTCCCGCCGAGTCCGATCGAACTCCATGGTACCCGCGCGCGCGGCGCGCTGAGCGACGCGGCGATCTGGCTCGGCCTTGCGGCGGCGCTGTTCCTCGCCTGGCATCTCGCGTCGGCGCTGCTGCTGATCCTTGCGGGCGTGGTGTTTGCGGCCGGGCTGCAGGGCGGCGAACATCTCCTCGGGCGCGTCTGGAGGGCCCCGCGCGTCCTCCGGCTGGTCGTCGTCATCCTCGTCTTTCTCGCTGCGCTGATCGGCTTTCTGTTTTTCGCCGGCACGCAGTTGGCCGCGCAGTTCGCCGAGTTGCAGGCGACGCTGATGAAGCAGAGCGCCTATCTGTCGGCGCTGGCGAAGGAATACGGACTGTCGAGCAGCGATGGCCCAGGTGCGAGCGACCCCGTCGCGGCGCTGAAGGCGCAGCTCGGCGGCTCGATCGGGCAGATCGCGACGGTCATCGGCGGCGCGGCGGGGGTTGTCGGCAGCCTCATCCTGATCATCACCTTCGGTATCTTCGTCGCCGCCGACCCGCGCCTCTACGAACGCGGCATCGAATGGCTGACGCCGGACGCCAAGCGCGCCGAACTGCGTGCGACGCTCGACGCGATGGCGAAGATGCTTCGCCGCTGGGTGGCTGGGCGGCTCGCGCTGATGCTGTTCGAAGGCACGCTGATCTGGATCGGGCTGAGCCTCGTCGGCGCGCCGCTGGCGCTGCTGCTCGGGCTCGTCGCGGGATTGTTCGCGTTCATCCCCAACCTCGGCGCGATCGCCAGTGGCGCGTTGATCGTCGCGGTCGGCTTCTCGGGCGGCGTGACGATCGGGCTGTGGTCGATCGGCGTGTATCTCGTCGTGCAGGTCGCCGACAATTTCATCAATCCGGTGATCGAGAAGCGCGCCGTCGACCTCGCGCCCGCAGCGGTGCTCGCGGCGCAACTGCTGTTCGGTGTGCTGTTCGGCATCCTCGGCCTGACGCTCGCCGACCCGATCATCGCGCTGGCGAAGGTCGCGCTGGAGCGGCGCAAGGCGGATTGAGCGCGGCCTGGCGCGTGCGCTAGTGGCGGAGCACCGACACGACGATCTCGGTCGCGATCAGCATGATCACCGTGATCTCGAGCAGTTCGCCGCGACTGTTCTCAGCATCGTTCTGCAGCGCCGCATAGGTTTCGCGGATGATCGCCAGCTTGCGATCGACTGCATCGCCGACGCGCGGCACGCGCAGCAGCTCGATCGCCGCCGCATACACGCGCGCCAGATAGACGTCCTCGGTCACTTGCAGCGCATTGTCGACGCGCTCGGTCAGCTCGGTGATCTCGGCAACCAGCGCCCGCAGCCGGCGCGCGAGGCGGGCATAGCGCCGGCCGGCCAACGCACCGATCCGCGGTCGCGGGGCGTCGGCCAATGCCCGCAGGCGCGGCAGCTCGGCGTTGAGCAGCGCGTCGTAGGCACGCATTTCGAGGAGCTGCGCGTTCGCCATCTCGAGGACATCGGCAACGTCGGTCTCGTCGCGCGGCTCGAACAGGAACGCCCGGTCCCAGGTGATCACCGCGAGATCGTCGGCATAATAGGAAAAGCGCAGGCGTAACAGGTCCTGCCGCGCGCTGTCGGACAACGGACGCGACCGGCCCGACAACAACGGCACGAGATCGACCCGCTCCTGCAACTCGTCGGCGGTGACCGGCACGTCGAACGCCGCGACGACGGCGATCAGATGGTCTTCCTGCAACGGTACCGCGACCGGTCGATCATACGCTTCGCCGACCAGCCAGGCGAGCGCTGCCCGCTGGCGCTCCCAGACGATATCCGTGGCTTCCGGCCCAACCGTCGCGTCGAAGCGGTCGACGAGGAGGGTATAGGCATCCCACTCGAGATCGACGACCGGCAGCCGCAGCGACAATGCCACGACGCCAAAATCATAAAGCCGCGCGCTGGCGAACAGTTGACAGGGCGCGCCGTCGACCACCGCATCGAGCGGGCCAAGGTCGAGTTCGAGCGGCGCGATGACGAATGCGACAGCCTTCGGCGGTGTTGCGTCGAGGCGGCCGCGCGTACTGCTGCCGCGTCGGCGCGCCGACCAGAGCGCCTCGGCGCGCGGCAGGTCGATCTCGTTTGCCAGCGCATACAGGCGGATGGCGATGACGCTGCCCGACCTCACGCGCATCGCTGGCTCCCGATCTTCAGCGCGCCCTTAGCCGATTCGGTGATGCGGTGACAGGCGGTCGCGTTGCCGGACGATTTCGCGACGACCGAAATTTTCGCCGAGCCGCGAACCCGCCGGGACTTTTCGCCGCCCGCGCGTTGAAGCCCCGAACCAATTGAGGAGGCCCGCATGGCGACGGTCAAGACAAGCAAGAAGAAACCCGCAACTCCCGCAGCGGCGTCGCTACCCGCCGCGACGATGACGGCCGGCACCGGCGGCGAACTGCATCAGGTCGCCGCCCCCGGTCAGCCGGTGCTGACCACCAATTTCGGCACGCCGGTTTCCGACGACCACAACAGCCTCAAGGCGGGGCCGCGCGGGCCGGTGCTGCTCGAGGATTTCGTCCTGCGCGAGAAAATCTTCCATTTCGACCACGAGCGCATTCCCGAGCGCGTCGTGCATGCGCGCGGCCTTGCCGCGCACGGGCATTTCGAACTGACCGACAGCCTTGCCGACTACACCACCGCCAAAATCCTGACCGAGGTCGGCGAGCGCACGCCCGTGTTCACGCGCTTTTCGACCGTCGCGGGCAATCGCGGCTCGGCCGATCTGGCGCGCGACGTGCGCGGCTTCGCGGTCAAATTCTATACCAAGCAGGGTAACTGGGACATTGTCGGCAACAACATTCCGGTGTTCTTCATCCAGGACGCGATGAAATTCCCCGACCTCGCGCATGCGGTCAAGGAAGAGCCCGATCGCGGCTTCCCGCAGGCGCAATCGGCGCACGACACCTTCTGGGACTGGATCGCCTGCACGCCCGAGGCGATGCACATGGTGATGTGGCAGATGTCCGACCGCACGATCCCGCGCAGCGTGCGCTTCATGCAGGGCTTCGGCGTCCACAGCTTCCGGCTGGTCAACGCCGACGGCAAGTCGACCTTCGTCAAGTTCCACTGGACGCCGGTGCTCAACATGCAGTCGGTGTGCTGGGACGAAGCGGTCAAGATCAACGGTGCCGACCCCGATTACCACCGCCGCGACCTCTACACCTCGATCCGCGACGGCGAGCATCCGGCGTGGGACCTCGGCGTCCAGCTGTTCAGCGACGCGGAAGCCGACGGCTTCGACTTCGACCACCTCGACGCGACCAAGATCATCCCCGAGGAGGTCGTACCGCTGCGCACGATCGGGCGCATGACGCTTGACCGCAACCCGGCGAACGTCTTCGCGGAGACCGAGCAGGTCGCGTACTGCACGCAGAACCTCGTGCCGGGGATCGACTTCTCCGACGATCCGCTACTCCACGGGCGCAATTTCTCGTATCTCGACACGCAGCTCAGCCGGCTGGGGTCGACCAATTTCAATCAGATCCCGATCAACGCGCCGAAGTGCCCGTTCGCCAACATGCAGCGCGACGGTCACATGCAGACCCACCCCCAGGCGACGCGCGTCGCCTATACGCCGAGCCTGATCGACCCGTCGGGGCCGCGCGAGGACCCGGCGGGCGGCTTCCGCAGCTTTCCCGCCGCCTTGACAGGGCCGAAGGCGCGCGTCCGCTCGGAGACTTTCGGCGATCACTACAGCCAGGCCCGTCAGTTCTTCCTCAGCCAGACCGAGCACGAGCAGGATCATATCGTCGCCGCGCTGGTGTTCGAGCTGAGCAAGGTCGAGTTGCCGGTCATTCGTTCGGCGATGCTCGGGCATCTGGTCAACATCGAACCGGCGCTCGGCGAGCGCGTTGCCGCCGGGCTGGGCCATACCGCAGCGATCGTGCCCATGCCGACGTCGATCCCGGCGCGCACCGACCTTAAACCGTCGCCGAAGCTCAGCATCATCGCGCAGGGTCCGCCGACGCTTGTCGGGCGGCTCGTCGGCGCGCTGGTCACCGACGGCGCGTCGAGCAAGCTCGTCGGCGCGCTGATCAAGGCGACCGCCGCAGCCGGCGCGTCGATCAAGATTGTCTGTCCGCGCGTTGGCGGTGTTACCCTCGACGACGGCAGCACGCTGGCGGCGGACTTCCAGCTTGCGGGCGGGCCGTCGGTGCTGTTCGACACTGTTGCGGTGATCGCGTCGGTCGACGGCACGACGGCGCTGCTCGGCGAAGCGGCGGCGGTGGCGTGGGTCCACGACGCCTTCGCACATCTCAAGGTCATCGGTGCGACGGCGGAAGCGCAGCCGCTGCTCGACGCGGCGGGAGTCATCCCCGACGCGGGCATCGTCGCGCTGGCCGGCAAGGCCGATGCTGCGGCGTTGACCACGCTCGCAGGCACCGGCAGGATTTGGGCACGCGAGCCGGACGTGAGGACCGTCTATTGAGCGACAGCAGCCCCAGCGCAGCAGCCCCCGCCGCCGATGCCCCCGCCTTCGATGCGGACATTATCGTCATCGGCGGGGGCCCGGCTGGACTGACGGCGGCGATCTATCTCAGTCGCTTCCTGTTGAAGACGCTGGTCTTCGACCGGGGCGGCAGCCGCGCGTCGCTGATCCCGATGTCGCACAACCACGCGGGCTATCCCGGCGGTATCTCCGGTCCCGACCTTATCGCGCGTATGCGCGCGCAGGCGGAAGAATACGGCACGCGCTTCGTCGATGCCGAGGTCCGCGTGCTCAGCGCCTGCCGCGAGGGCAGTTTCGTCGCGACGGCGGGGATCGACTACCGCGCGCGCGCCGTGCTGATCGCGACGGGGGTGCGCAATCGCCGCCCCGAGATGGACCCGACGTTCCACGACGCCGCGCTGGCCTCGGGGCATCTGCGCTATTGCCCGGTTTGCGATGGCTACGAGGTCACCGACAAGCGCGTCGGCGTCGTCGGTACGGGCGAGCGTGGTACCGGCGAAGCGCTGTTCCTGCGCGGCTACACCACCGACGTGACGCTGATCGCTCCCGACGGTGCCCATGATCTCGACGCCGGCCAACGCGCCTGCCTCGCCGAGGCGTGCGTGACGGTCATCGACGGACCGGCGCGCGACTATGCGATCGAGGATGAGCGGCTGGTGCTGACGGCGGCGGGCGCGGCGTTGAGCTTCGACAGCGTCTATCCGGCCCTCGGCTCGGACGTGCACTCGATGCTGGCGGAAATGGTCGGCGCACGTACCGAGAACGCCGGGTGCATCATCGTCGACACGCACCAGCGCACGTCGGTGCCGGGACTGTATGCGGCGGGCGACGTCGTCCTTGGCCTCGACCAGATCAGCAACGCGATGGGCGAGGCCGGGGTGGCGGCGACGACGATCCGCAACGACCTGGCGGAGGCCAGGCCGCTCCGGCGGTAGGCTATTTCCCCCGCACTGCGAGCAGTTCGACGTCGAACACCAGCACGGCGTTCGGCGGGATCGCCCCCGGCGCGCCGCGCGCGCCATAGCCCAGCGCCGGCGGGATGACGAAATGATACTTCGAGCCGGGCGTCATCAGCTGGACGCCCTCGGTCCAGCCGGGGATGACCCCATCAAGGGGAAACACCGCCGGTTGGCCGCGGCTGTAGCTCGAATCGAACACCGTCCCGTCGATCAGCTTGCCCTCGTACTGGACCGCAACGGTGTCGGTACGCGCGGGGTGCGCGCCGCGCCCTTCGGCCAGCACCTGGTATTGCAGCCCGCTCGAGGTCGTTATGACCCCGGGCTTGGCCTTGTTGGCGCGCAAATAGGCCATGTCGGCAGGGCGCACGGCATCGACCGCGCTCTGCGTGCCCGCCCAGACGAGCAGCGCGACAAGCGCGAGCACGGCGAGGCCGATGAGGATGTAGCGGGCGAACCCCGCTTTGGGTGCGGGGGTGGCGGTCATTGCAAGTCTAGCGGGTGCCGTCGCGCTCGGCGCGCTTGCGCTCGAGCTTGCGGGCGCGGCGGACAGCGGCGGCCTTCTCGCGCGCACGCTTCTCGCTCGGCTTCTCGTAGTGGCGGCGGAGCTTCATCTCGCGGTACACGCCCTCACGCTGTAGCTTCTTCTTCAGGGCGCGAAGCGCCTGATCGACATTGTTGTCGCGGACTACGATTTGCATAAGGGCCTTGTCGCTCCATTCACGCAACGCACCTCAGCATGGCACGCGCTTGTCACAGGGTTGGGACGTGCCACAACGAGTCGCCGCACGCGAAGAGCGGGGCCACTAGCAGAAGCCCCGGTCAGCGGCAACCCGCCTACAGCAGGCCGCGCTCGCGCGCGCGCAGCGCCGCGTCGGTACGGTTCGTCGCGCCGGTCAGCGCGATGACCTGAGCGACGTGCGTCTTGACGGTGGCGGGCGACACGCCGAGCGACCGCGCGATGTCCTTGTTGGCGAGGCCCTGCGCGAGCAGCCGTACGACCTCGACCTGCCGCCCGGTGAGGCCGCTACCGGGAGCGATGCGCGGCGTGGCGACGAGGTCGGCGAGGCGCGGCGGCAGGTAGCGGCCGCCCGCCAGCACGAGGTCGACCGCCGCCCCGATCACCGCAACGCTCGCCGTCTT
>JBBQVB010000055.1:0-15865 GCA_038211965.1 Sphingomonadales bacterium | reverse complement strand
GGCCGAGGCTGCCGAATGAGGCATGTCCTTGCGGCGATCGGTCTGCTCGCCGCGCTCACCGCTGCGGCGCCGCCAGCCACGCCCGCCGCAGCGCCGCCCGCCGCCGCACCGTTCAAATCGAGCGACGCCGGGTCGGCGATGCGCGAAATCTGGAAGACGCAGACCGCCGCCGATGTCGCGGTGGTGCAGGAGGTGTGGACCCGCACCCTCGGCTTCAACCTGCCGCGCCCGTTCGTGCCGGCGTTTCGCAGCGTCGCCAACGGCTCGTATCTCGCGGAATTCGTCCCCGACGGCCAGTCGGTCGACAACTGGACGCGGATGGTCACCGCGAGCGGCAGCCTCGGGGCGGGCGCGGCGCATCTGAGCGATGCCGAACTTGCCGGCGCGTTGTTCGACCGGGGGCGCTGCGATGGATGGGTCTATCGCGATCTCGGCGGTACCGCCGATCCGATCGTCGCGCGGCGGACGCTGGTCATCGGTTGCGGCGCGCCCGGCCGACCGGGCAGCGAACGCGCAGTCATCGCCTTCTTCCGCGACACCGAGAACAGCTGGACGGTGCAGTATGCCGAACGCGGCGCGACGACCGCGACATTCGAGGCGCGCGCCCAGGCGAGCATTGCCGCGCTGGCACCCTTCGTGACTTGCAAGGCCGGCGACACCCGCCCCGAGTGCAGCGCCAAGTGACCGAGCGCACCCACCCCTCCGGCCTGCCCTATCGTGCCGGGGTCGGCATCATGCTGGTCAATGCGGACAACAAGGTGTTCGTCGGCCAGCGCCTCGATTCGACCCTCGAGGCGTGGCAGATGCCGCAGGGCGGGATCGATCCCGGCGAGACGCCACACGACGCCGCGCTGCGCGAGTTGCAGGAAGAGACGGGCGTTCCGCCGCACCTCGTCGAGATCGAGCGCGAGACCGAGGCGTGGCTCTACTACGACCTGCCCGACGACTTGATCGGCACGGTGTGGAAGGGCCGGTACTGCGGCCAGCGCCAGAAGTGGTTCCGGCTGCGTTTCCTGGGCACCGACGTCGACGTGAACATCGCGACCGAGCACGCCGAGTTCCGAAGCTGGCAATGGGCGGACGCCGACCAGCTCGACGCACTGATCGTGCCGTTCAAGCGAGCGTTGTATGCGGAGGTGTTGACGCGACTTAGTGACTAAATCAGCCCGGCCAGCGGGCTCGACGGGTCCGCGTACCGCCGTCGCGCCATCCGTCCGGCGCGGTACGCCAGCCGTCCGCTCTCGACCGCCAGCTTCATCGCGCGCGCCATCAGCACCGGGTCTTTCGCCTCGGCAATCGCGGTGTTCATCAGCACGCCCGCGCAGCCGAGCTCCATTGCTGCGCTGGCATCCGACGCGGTGCCGACGCCTGCATCGACGAGCACCGGAACCTTGGCGCCCTCGACGATCATGCGGATCGTCACCGGGTTCTGGATGCCGAGCCCCGAGCCGATCAGCGAGCCGAGCGGCATGATCGCGCACGCGCCCAGGTCCGCGAGCTTTTTCGCGGCGATGGGATCGTCGGCGCAGTAGACCATGACGTCGAACCCCTCGGCGACGAGCGTCTTCGTCGCGACGAGCGTCTCGGCCATGTCGGGGTAGAGCGTCCGCGCCTCGCCGAGCACCTCGAGCTTGACGAGGTTCCAGCCGCCCGCCTCGCGCGCCAGCCGCAGCGTCCGCACCGCGTCGTCGGCAGTGAAGCATCCCGCTGTGTTGGGCAGATAGGTGTAGCGCTTGGGGTCGATGAAGTCGGTGAGCATCGGCGCGTTACGGTCGGTGACGTTGACCCGGCGCACCGCGACAGTGACGATCTCGGCCCCCGAGGCTTCGAGCGCCGCGGCATTCTGCGCGAAGTCCTTGTACTTGCCGGTGCCGACGATCAGCCGCGAGGTGAAATGGCGTCCAGCGACGCTCCAGCCGTCATCGGACGCGTGGTCACCGCCGCCGACGAAGTGCACGATCTCCAGGCGGTCGCCGTCGGCCAGCGTCTGCGTTGCGAAGCCCGAGCGCGGCGCGATCTCGAGGTTGCGTTCGACCGCGACCTTCGCCGCATCGAGGCCGAGTTCGTTTAGCAGCGCGGCAATGCTGGTGACGGGGGCGACGGCGCGCAGGTCGCCGTTGACGATGATGTTCAGGGTCATGGGGTTCCGAAGGTGACGGACGCGGGAGAACGCCATATAAGCGCGCCGATGCCCGATGCCAGCAACCTCGTCCTCGTCCTCAACGGCCCCAACCTAAACCTGCTCGGAACCCGCGAGCCCGAGGTCTATGGGCGCGACACACTCGACGACATCGCAGCGATGCTCGACGCGCGTGCGGCGACGCTCGGCTTGAGCGTCGAATTGCGCCAGTCGAACCACGAGGGGCACCTGATCGACTGGCTGCAGGAGGCGCAGGCGCGCGGCGCGAAGGCGGTGATCCTCAACGCCGGCGGGCTGACGCACACCTCGGTGGCATTGCGCGACGCGTGCAAGGGCATCGCGGTGCCGGTCATCGAGGTTCATCTTTCAAACCCGGCGGCGCGCGAAAGTTTCCGCCACCGCAGCCACATCGCCCCCGTCGCGCGCGGCACGATCGCGGGGTTCGGCGCGTTCGGCTATGCGCTCGCGCTGGACGCGGCTGCGGCAATCTGACACTCAACCGGAAATAAACGAGGGGCGCGATGACCGATTCAAGCGGCATGCAGGTCGACACGGCGCTGGTGCGCGAACTTGCCGAACTGCTCGACGAAACCAAGCTGACCGAGATCGAGGTGGCCGACGGCGACCGGCGCATCCGCGTCGTCCGCAAGCCCGCCGCGGTCGTCGCGCCCGGCGGTGGCGGCGGCGCCGGCAATATCTGGGCGGTCGCGCCGCCCGCCGCAGGTACGACGGATGCGGCGCCAGCTGCGGCTCCGGCGACCGGCACCGACTGGAAGACCCACCCCGGCCTCGTCCGCTCGCCGATCGTCGGCACCGTCTACCTGACCCCCGATCCCGCCAGCCCGCCGTTCGCGCCGCTCGGCGCGACGGTCAAGGCGGGCGACACGCTGATGATCGTCGAGGCGATGAAGGTGATGAACGCGATTCCGGCGCCCAAGGCCGGCGTCGTCAAGCACATCTGCATCGTCAACGAGCAGCCGGTGGAATACGACGAACCGCTGATCGTGATCGAGTAAACATGTTCAAGAAGATCCTGATCGCCAATCGCGGCGAAATCGCGCTGCGCATCCACCGCGCCTGCCGTGAAATGGGCATCAAGACCGTCGCGGTGCACTCGACTGCCGATGCAGAGGCGATGCACGTCCGCATGGCCGACGAGGCGATCTGCATCGGGCCGCCATCGGCGACCGACTCGTACCTGAACGTCCCCAACATCATCTCGGCGGCCGAGATCGCCCAGGCCGACGCGATCCACCCCGGCTACGGCTTCCTGAGCGAGAACGCGCGCTTCGCCGAGATCGTCGAGGAGCACAACATCGTCTTCATCGGGCCGACGCCCGACCATATCCGCCGCATGGGCGACAAGATCGAGGCCAAGCGAACGGCGCGCGACCTCGGCCTGCCGCTGGTGCCGGGCAGCGACGGCCCCGTCGAGAGCGCGGCGGAAGCAATCGCGATCGCCGACACCATCGGCTATCCGGTACTCGTCAAGGCGGCATCGGGCGGCGGCGGGCGCGGCATGAAGGTCATCCCCGACTCCGCCAGCGCCCCGGCGCTGATCGCCGCCGCCAAGCAGGAAGCCAAGGCGGCGTTCGGCGACGACACGGTGTACGTCGAGAAATACCTTTCCGAACCGCGCCACATCGAGTTTCAGGTGTTCGGCGACGGCAAGGGCGGCGCGGTCCACCTGGGCGAACGCGATTGCTCGCTGCAGCGCCGCCACCAGAAGATCCTCGAGGAAGCGCCCTCACCCGCGCTGACCACTGCCGAGCGCAACGCCATGGGCGAAGTCGTTCGCCTTGCCGTCGCCAAGCTCAAGTATCGCGGCGCGGGGACGATGGAGTTCCTGTATGAGGACGGCAAATTCTACTTCATCGAGATGAATACGCGGCTGCAGGTCGAGCATCCGGTGACCGAGGCGATCACCGGCATCGATCTCGTTCGCGAGCAGATTCGCGTCGCCGCCGGACTGCCGCTGTCGGTGACCCAGGAGCAGATCCGCTTCGACGGCCACGCCATCGAATGCCGCATCAACGCCGAGGACCCCGCGACCTTCGCCCCGGCGCCGGGGCGCGTCACCGACTATCATGCGCCCGGGGGCCTGCACGTCCGTGTCGATAGCGCGCTATACGACGGCTACCGCATCCCGCCCAACTACGACTCGCTGATTTCCAAGCTGATCGTCTTCGGCGCGACGCGCGACGACTGCATTGCGCGACTCCGGCGGGCGCTCGAGGAGTACGTCATCCACGGACCGAAGACGACGATTCCGCTCCATCAGGCGCTGATCGAAGACCCCGAGTTCCAGGCGGGCGACTATTCGATCAAGTGGCTCGAGCGGTGGCTGGCGGCGCGCGCGGCACTGACGGCGGCATAATCCGCAGCGGTTTGGTTTCAGACTTTCGAACGATCGGTATCCACGCGACGGTCGTCAGCGTTGCAAAAATGCGCCCAAAAGTGTGCGATGCGCGCAAGTCACTTGGGGGAGCCAGCAAATGAACCTGTCACGCCGTGCCGTCCTCGAAGCCGGAACCGTACTCGCGGCGCTCGCCCCGCTGTCGCGTGCCGATGCGAAGGCGGCGCCCGTCGATGCGGTGGCGCAGGCGGCGGCGGTGGCGGCGGGCAAGCTAACGGCGGCAGCGCTGGTCGAGGCGGCGATCGAACGGCTGGGTCGGGTCAACGGCCAGATCAATGCCGTCGCCCACCCCAATTTCGAGCGCGCGCGCGCAGCCACAGGCGCGGCGCGCGGGCCGCTGGCGGGCGTCCCGACGCTGATCAAGGACAACATCGAGCAGGGCGGGCTACCGTGGACGAGCGGCTGCCGCGCGTTGCGGACGCGCGTCGGCAAGACCGACTCGGGCGTCGCGCAGGCCATCGAGCGCGCGGGACTGGTGTCGATCGGGCGCTCGACGCTCCCGGAGTTCGCGCTGCTGCCGACCACCGAACCGCTCTCGACCGGGCCCACGCGTAACCCGTGGAAGCTCGGGCATTCGAGCGGCGGGTCGTCGGGGGGCAGCGCGGCGGCGGTGGCGGCGGGTGTCGTCGCAGTGGCGCATGGCAACGATGGCGGCGGCTCGATCCGTATTCCGGCGTCGTGCTGCAACCTCGTCGGCCTCAAGCCGTCGCGAGCGCGCATGGCGGGGGAGACCGGCAACCGCAAAGTCACCGACTTCGGCGTCAACGGCTGCCTGAGCCGCACCGTACGCGATACCGCGGCGTGGTTCGCGGCGTGCGAGGGGCGCGGGGCCGACGCCGCCTATCCGCCCGTCGGGCTTGTCACCGGCGCGTCGGCACGACGGTTGAACATCCACGTCATGCGCGCCTCGGCGACGGGTATCGAGCCGCAGAGCGACGTCGCGGCCGTCTTCGAAGCGACGCGGGCGCTGCTGTCACGGCGCGGTCACAAGGTTCGCGACGGGCGCGCGGCATTCGATGGCCCAGCAGTCGCCGCCGCCTTCGACGCGTTGTGGAGTGCGGGGGCTATCGGGCGGCTGAAGGCGGCGTCGGACTTCGTCGGCCACGCGGTCGTTGCGTCGGAAGTCGAACCGCTGACGCTGACTTGGGCGGCGCACGGTGCGTCGGTCGGTGACGCGGGCGTCGCCAAGGCGGTCGCGACGATGCAGTTGCTCGAACGGCAGTACGCCGCGCAGTTCGATGACTTCGATGTCCTGATGACCCCGACACTCGGTGCGCCGCCCGTCAGCATTGGCACGCTTTCGCCGGCGAAATCTTACGACGAATTGTCCGCTGCGCTTCAGTCCTACGTCGCCTACACCCCCGTCGAGAACGCCGCGGGGGCCCCGGCGATCGGCCTGCCGATGGGCTTCTCGAAGGACGGCCTGCCGATTGGCATGCAGTTCACGACGCGCCCCGGCGGCGAGCGCGTGTTACTCGAACTCGCCTACGAACTCGAACACGAGATCGGCTGGCATAGGATGCGGCCCGGGGTGTGGGCGGCATGACCCGCCGTCTCGACCCCGAACTGCTGTTGCGCGCCTATCGCCTCGGGGCGTTCCCGATGGCCGACAGCGTCGATGCCGACGAGGTCTTCTGGGTCGAGCCGAAGAAGCGCGGGATCATTCCGCTGGCTGGTTTCCATTTGCCGCGCCGTCTCGCGCGGACGCTGCGGCAGGAGCGCTTCGTCGTCACCGTCGATACCGACTTTGCGGGCGTGATGCGGGCTTGCGCGACAGCTGCGCCGGGGCGTGCCGACAGCTGGATCAACGGAACCATCCTCGACGGCTATGGCGCGCTGCACCGGCGCGGCAACGCGCACTCGGTCGAGTGCCGCGTCGATGGCGAGTTGGTCGGGGGACTGTACGGCGTCAAGCTCGGCGCGGCGTTCTTCGGGGAAAGCATGTTCAGCCACCTGCGCGACGCGTCGAAGATCGCGCTCGCGCATCTGGTGGCGCGGTTGCGCGTGGGAGGATTCCGCCTGCTCGATACGCAGTTTCTGACTGCGCACCTGGCGGGCTTCGGTGCGGTCGAAGTGCCGCGCGCCGCCTACCGCGCTCAGTTGGACGGCGCGCTGTCGGCAAGCGGCGACTTCTTCGCTCTCGATACCTTCGGGGCACCGGCTCCGGCAGCCGGTTCGGCGGGCAGCGCGCGGGCGTTGACCGTATCGGGGCCGGTCGGCGGAAAGCTCATCGCACAGCTCTTGACCCAGACATCGTAGAGCGGGTGTTCGAGCGGGTGGAGCGATGCGCTGTCGTACATCCAGCCCGAATAGAGACGAACCGCTTTGCCGCGCCGGGTCTCGTCGATCTGCAGGAACGCCCCGGTCAGCTTGGCCTCCCACGGCGGAGTCGTTTCGCAGGCGCGGACACGGATGGTGAGCGTATCGAAAGCGACCTCCTCGCCGGGGCGCGCGCTGAAGGATTCCGTGCGACCATTACGCTTGTTGAGCGCGGCGAACGTGACGACGCGCTCGGGCATCGGGGTCAGGCGCGACGGCGGCGGAGCGGGCCTAGCGGCAGGCCTGACGGTCTTCGACGGCGCGGGCGCGGTGACCGCCGCCGACAGCTCCGCCGCCTGTAGAAGCAGCATCAGAGCAAGCAACATCGAGGTCCCCTGCCCAAATCACTTCGCCGCCGGAGCCGCTGCGCCCGCCGCATCTTCGGGCGCGGTCCCGGTGCGGTTGATGTAGCTGCCGATCAGCCCCATCAGGTCGGTCGCGCCCTGCGTATCGTCGATCTCGTCGCCGGGTTTGAGCGTCTTCGGGTCGCCACCGGGGGTCAGCGAGATGTAGCTGCCACCGAGAATGCCCTCCGACGTAATCGCGGCGCTCGAATCGACCGGCAGGCGGACCTTCGGGTCGATCGACAGGTCGAGCACTGCCTGGAAAGTCTTGGCGTCGAGCCGCGAGCCCGTCACCGTGCCGACCTTCATCCCCGAGACGCGCACGTCGGTCCCCGTCGAAACCCCGGTGACATTGGGAAAGCGCGCCGCCAACGTGTAGCCGCCGCCAGCCCCCGCACCGGTGCGGTTGTAGGCGAACACGACGAAACCGACCGCGACCGCGATCACCACCAACCCGATGAACGCTTCGACGATATTGTCCTTGAGCAGGGCTCGCATCTATTCGGGGCTCCACGCCTCATAATCGCCTGTCGCCCGTGCCCGCTTGGCGGCGACGGCGAGGCTGCCCGACGGCGCGTGCGCGTGCACGGTGCCGGTCAGGTTGGGCACCCACGGCTTTTCCCAGACGCGCGGCTTGATGGGGAGTTCCGACGGCAGCGTGTCGACGGTCTTGTGGAGCCACAGATACCATTCGGGCGGCACCCGGCTCGCTTCCGGCGTACCGTTGTAGATGACCCAGCGGCGGCCCTGCTTCGACCCGTAATAGACATTGCCCTGCGCGTCGCGCCCGACCTCGCTGCCGGTGCGCGCGGTCGCCCAGCGCGTCCCGAGGCCCGGGCCGTTCCACCACGTGAAGAGTGTCGAGAGCAGACCCATGATGCGCGCGGTTAGAGCCTGAAAGCGCGCGGCAATGCAAGCCGCCTCACGGCAGCGTGTATTCGACCTTGTCACCGGGCCTCAGCCCGATCCGTGCCGCCTCGCCGGCGTTCAGCTCGAGCACCGCCGCCGTCGGCCCCGCCGAATAAACGAAGTTCTTGGAGAACGGCTTGGCGTCGGCGGCGATGTTGAGGATCCGGCGGTCGGGGCCGATGAACACGATGTCGAGCGGCAGGATGGTGTTTTCCATCCAGAAACTGACCGGCTGCGGCGTCGCGAACGGAAAGATCATGCCCTGATCGCGCGCCATCGACCTGCGAAACATCAGCCCCGCCGATTGCTGTGCCGGGGTACGCGCCAGTTCGGCATCGTAGCGCCGCTTGTCGCGCCCGACGATGAGCGTCACCTTGATCTTGGGCAAGGGCGGCTGCGCCGCGACGATCGGCTGGGCGAGCGCCGCCGACCCGAAGGGTGCGAGGGCGAGGCTGACGGCGGCAGCCAGCCGAAGCAGCTGCATCAAGCCGAACGCCGGGTGGCGCCGGGACTGCTCAACCATTCGACCGCGCCGCCGTCATCGCGTTCGTGCTCGCCGTCGCTGCTGTTACCGCCATCGCCCGTCATCTCCGCCACGCCACGCACGCCGATCACCACCGCGAGCGGGCCTTTTTGGCCCGGTGCGATGCGCGCCGTCAACAACTGCCCGGGCATCAGCTCGAGCAGTCCGGCGCGCCGCACCGTCTCCATGTGCACGAAGATGTCCTGGTCGCCGCCGTCGCGCACGACGAAGCCATAGCCTTTGAGGCGATTGAACCACTTGACCGTTACCGGCTCGGGATCGGCGGCATTGGCGATCAACGCGGCGGGGTCGACGCGCGTCGCCGAGCGTTGCACCGCCGTCTCGGGGTCCGGACCGATCGCCGTCGACAGATCGAGGCTGACGATCCGCTTGACCTGTCGCCCGCGCTCGCGCTGCATCGGCACGCAGGTCAGCGTCGCGCCGTCGGGCAGCGTCCGCCGTCCCACTTCGCGGACCACGGTAAAATGAACGAGGATGTCGCCGCTAGCATCGTCGGGGACGATGAACCCATAGCCCCGGACCGCGTCGAACCACTTGACGACACCGCGCACGACAACCTCGACCGGCGTCGAATCGCCAGCAGCCGCCGCCGTCACCGGTGCTTCGACTTCCGTGTCATCGTCTGCCATCGCATACCCGGTCACACGGCCCCCCACGCAACCCCCCATTGCCGAGCCGGTTCATTAACACAACCCAATGCAATAACGATACCATCTTGTTGCATGGGTGCGGATGGCAGTTCTATTCGGGTGCCGCAGCGCGCGGAACGCAGGAGCCGGGCATGGAATTGACGGGCGAAAACCACATCGCGGCTCCCCGCCAGCGCGTCTGGGATGCGCTTAACGATCCGGAAACATTGGCGCGATGCATCGATGGCGTCGAAACGCTGACCCGCGAAACGGACGAGGAAGGGCGGACACGCTTCGCGGGCAAAATGGTCGCGAAGGTCGGCCCGGTGCGGGCAACTTTCGCGGGGGCGGTGACGGTCACCGAGCCCGACTCGCCGCATCGTTACGTGCTGGTCGGCGAGGGCAAGGGCGGCGTCGCGGGGTTCGCCAAGGGACAGGCCGAGGTCGTGCTGACCGACGACGCCGAGTCGGCGGGCAGCACGCTGCTGACCTATGCGGTCACGTCGAGCGTCGGCGGCAAGCTCGCGCAGCTCGGCAGCCGCCTGATCGAAGGCACTGCCAAGGCCTATGCCGCAACCTTCTTCGAGCGTTTCAAGGCCGAGGTCGAAGGGCCGCCCCCCGTGCGCGACGCGGGCGCGGCGGATGCGGGGCTGGCCGAGGGCGAGGCCGCCGTCGCCGCGCTGATGGCCGGGGGCTCCGACCCGCAGGCGGTGCCAGCCGCAATCGCTGCGGACGGCGCGCCGCGCAGCGGGCTGTCGCCATTGGTCTGGGGCGGCGCGCTGGTGCTCGGGGTCATTGCACTGCTGGTCTGGCAACTGACGTGAGCGATACCGACGATCTCGGCGCCCTGCTCGACGCCGCGCGGGCGTGGCGCGCGCGCGGCCACGGCGTCGCCATCGCGACGGTTATCGAGACGTGGGGGTCGGCCCCACGCCGCGTCGGTGCGCATCTCGTGGTACGTGACGACGGGTTGTTCGAAGGCTCGGTCAGCGGCGGCTGCGTCGAGGGCGACGTCATCACGGCAGCGCAGGACCTGATTGCGGCGGGCGGCTGGAAGCGCCTCGACTACGGCGTCGCCGACGCGCAGGCGTGGGAAGTCGGGCTGGCGTGCGGCGGGCGCATCGCGGTCCTGGTCCAGGCGGTCGCCGAGGGGGCGTTTGCTCCCGAACTTCTCGACCGGATCGCCGCGGCGCGCGACGCCGGGCTGACGTTGACGCTCACGACCGACCTCGAAACCGGCACGACGCACGCGGTCGGTTCGCCCGTCGAGAGCGCGTTCACCCGCATCTACCCGCCGCCGCTGCGCCTTGCGGTGATCGGCGCGGTGCATATCGCACAGGCGCTGGTGCCGTTCGCCCGCGCGCTCGGCTACGACGTGACGGTCATCGACCCGCGCGGGCTGTTTGCGGCAGGACCACGCTTCGAAGGGCTGAGCGTCGACGGCCGCTGGCCCGACGAGGCGCTCGCCGCGTGGCGGCCCAACGCCGCCAGCGCGGTCGTCGCGCTGACCCACGATCCCAAGCTCGACGATGTCGCACTCGCCGCCGCGCTACGCTCCGAGGCCTTTTACATCGCCGCGCTGGGGTCGCGGAAGAACCACGCCGGGCGGCTCGAGCGACTACGCGCGGAGGGCTTCGACGACGCGACGCTGGCGCGCGTGCGCGGTCCGGCAGGGCTCGACATCGGTGCCAGCGGTCCCGCCGAGATCGCGCTGTCGGTCGCCGCGCAGATGGTCGCGGCGTGGCGGGGCAAGAGTTGAGGTTCGGCCCGGTCGCCCTGGCGGACGCGGCAGGCGCGCTGCTCGCGCACGGGCAGCTGGTCGGAACGGTGCGCTGGGCCAAGGGACGCGTGCTGTCGGCGGCGGACCTCGACGCGGCGCGCACCGCGGGGCTGACCACGCTGACCGTCGCGCGACTCGACGCGGGCGATGTCGCCGAGGCCGACGCGGCGGCGCGGCTGGGGCAGGCCCTCGCGGGGACGAACGTGACGGCGCTGCCCCCCGTCCACGGGCGCGTCAATCTCGCCGCGACGATGCCGGGGCTGCTCGTCGTCGAGCCGCGCGCGGTGGCGGCCCTCAACGCCGTCGATGAGGGGCTGACGCTCGGCACGCTCGCCCCCCTCGCCCGCGTCGCCGCAGGCGACCTCGTCGCGACGGTGAAGATCATCCCTTACGCGGTGCCCGGCGCGGCGCTCGACACGGCATTGGCGGCGGCAGTGACGCTGCACGTCGCGGCGTTCCGTCCGCTCGTCGCCGACCTCATCGCGACCCAGCTTCCCGGGGTCTCGGCGAAGGCGAGCGCCAAGACCGACGCGGTGACGCGCGCACGGCTGGCCAGCCTCGGCGTCGCGGTCGGCACGAGCGTCACCGGCGCGCACGAGGCCGGCGCGCTCGCGGCGTTGCTCGCGATGCCGACCGATGCGGCGATCAGCCTCGTCATCGGCGCATCGGCGACGGTCGATCGGCGCGACGTGATCCCGGCCGCGATCGTCGCGGCGGGGGGCCGCGTCGTACGCCTCGGCATGCCCGTCGATCCGGGCAACCTGCTGTGCCTCGGCTTCATCGGCGCGCGTGCGGTGATCGGGCTGCCGGGGTGCGCGCGGAGCCCGCGCCGCAACGGCTTCGACTGGGTGCTCGAACGCCTCGTCGCGGGACTGTCGGTCGGCGACGCCGAAATCGCCGCTATGGGGACCGGCGGACTGCTCCCCGAAACGCCGCGACCGCAGCCGAGGCTGGCACGCCCCCCTGCCCCCGGCTCGGTCGGGGCGCTGATTCTCGCAGCCGGGCGCTCGACGCGGATGGGGGGCAGTCACAAGCTCCTTGCCGACCTCGATGGAATTCCGCTCGTCGCGCACGTCGCCGTCGCCGTCGCCGCCGCTGGCCTGCCGGCGCCGCTGGTCGTGCTGGGCCACCGCGCGCCGGAGGTTCGCGCCGCTCTCGGCGACCGCCCGGCGACATTCATCACCGCGACCGACTTCGCCGACGGCCTCGCCGCGTCACTGCGGGCCGGGATCGCGGCGGTCCCCGCGACGTGGCGCGGCATTCTCGTCTGCCTTGGCGACATGCCGCGCGTCAGGCCTGCAACCCTCGTCGCGCTAGCGGCGGCGCTGCGCGATGCCGCGAGCGTCGCAGTGCCCGTCCACAGCGGCAGGCGCGGCAACCCCGTCGCATGGGGCCGCGCGCACTTTGATCGCCTCGCCAGGCTGACCGGCGACGTCGGCGGCCGGGCGCTGCTCGGCGACGCGGCGGTCATCGAGGTGTCGGTCGACGACACCGGCGTTCTGATCGACGTCGACACGCCCGAGGCGCTGGCGGCGCTGCACTGAACCGCCAGGGTCGCGACGCCTGCGGCTCAATCCTGCGCCGCGTCGCCCCGCAACACCGCGCGCGCGGTCGCGTAATCGTGCCCCGCGCGCAGCATCGCGGCGATCTGCTTGCGGTGGCGGTCGGGGTCGAAGCCGCCCTTGTCCCACGGGCCGAAGCGACGCCGCCGCGCGTAAGTTTCCGCCGCCGCGCGCGCGTCGAGGGTGCCGCCGATTTCGCCCGCCAACTCCTTCGCGAGGCCGGCCGCCGCGAGGTCCTGTCCGACACGACGCGCGCCGAAGCCCTTGGCGACGAGCCCGCGCGCGCGCGCCTCGCCGAACTGCCGGTCATCGACATAGCCGCGCGTCACGCATTCGGCGACGAGCGCCGCGACCACGTCATCCGGAGCGCGCGCGCCGGGTGACCCCCAGCCGCGCTCCCACAGCTTGCGGCCGAGGTAGCGCTGCAACTTTGCCGCGCTGGTCGCGTATCTTCCGACATAGCGGAGCGCCAGATCGCGCAATCCGGCGCTGTCGAGCGGCGGCGGCACAACACGGTCGGCCCGTGATTTTCGCTGGGTCGCTTTCACCGCCACGGTTCTGCCATAGTGGCGTCCGAATTTGAACGTGCCGCAAGGCCAGATGGTAAAGCTTCGAGAGGTCCGTGCGTTGCGTGGAGGTCAGCCATGCAGCAGCGTAGGGCAAACGAACCGAGGGAGATACGGGCCTTGCTGCATTCGGAAGACCGCCCGGTCGGGGTCGCGGCACCCCATGTCGGTATCGCCGCAACCGCTGACGGTGTTGCCCCGTCAGCGGCGGTGACCGCGACGCTTGACCCGCTGCCGCGCCGGATAGCCGATTTCGCGACGCTCGGCGAGGCGCTCGACTATGCGGCGCAGGGGCAGCGCGGCCTCAATTTCTTCGACGCGCGCGCGACGCTGGCGCGCGCCTATCCCTATGCCGAGCTGCGCGACGATGCGCTGGCGGGCGCGCGGCGGCTGATCGCGCACGGCGTCACGCCCGGCGAGCGCGTCGCGCTGATCGCCGAGACAGGGGCCGAGTTCGCTGCCGCGTTCTTTGCCGCGATCTATGCCGGTGCGCTGCCCGTACCGCTGCCGCTGCCGACTTCGTTCGGCGGGCGCGACGCCTATGTCGCGCAGATCGCGACGCAGCTCGGGAGCTGCGATCCGTTGCTCGTGCTGTCGCCGCCGGGGCTGTTCGCGCTGGTCGCCGAAGCGGCGGCGGACCTGCCGCGCTGCACCGCGCATGACTGGACGGTCCTCGCCGCCGAAGCCGCGCCCGACGCCGCGCTGCCACACGCGTCGCCCGACGCCATCGCCTATCTGCAATATTCGAGCGGCAGCACGCGCTTCCCGCACGGCGTCGCGGTGACCCACCGTGCGCTGCTCGCCAACCTCGCGGGACACGCGGTGTCGACCAAGGTCCAGGACGACGACCGCGTCGTGTCGTGGCTGCCGTGGTACCACGACATGGGTCTGGTGGGTTGCCTGCTATCGCCGCTCGCCAATCAGATGTCGGCGGATTTTCTCGCCACCGAGGATTTCGCGCGGCGGCCGCTGTCGTGGCTGACGCTGATCAGCCGCAACGAGGGGCATACGCTGAGCTATTCGCCGACCTTCGGCTATGACATCTGCGCGCGCCGGGTGTCGTCGTCGATCGATGTGCGGGCGCGCTTCGACTTGTCGCGCTGGCGCGTCGCGGGCAACGGCGCCGACATGATCCGCCCCGACGTCATGCAGCATTTCGTCGACGTGTTCGACGCGGCGGGGTTCCGGGCAGCGTCGTTTCTGCCGAGCTATGGCCTTGCCGAGGCGACACTGGCGGTCAGCATAATGCCGGTCGGCGAGGGCATCGTCACCGATCTCGTCGACGAGCGCGTGCTGTCGGGCGAGGGCCGCGCCGGTCCCGTCGATGTCAGCAAGCCGATCCGCTACCGCGCCATCGTCAATTGCGGGCGGCCGCTGCCGGGGCTGACCGTCGAGGTCCGCGACGAGGACGGCGGCATCCTGCCCGACCGCCGCATCGGCAAGCTCCATGTCCACGGCGAGGGCGTCATGGACGGCTATTTCCGCGATCCCGCCGCGACCGCCGCGTGCCTGCGGGACGGATGGCTCGACACCGGCGACATGGGCTATCTCGTTGACGGCTACATCTACATCGTCGGTCGCGCCAAGGACATGATCATCATCAACGGCAAGAACCACTGGCCGCAGGACATCGAGTGGGCGATCGAGCAGCTGCCGGGCTTCAAGGCGGGCGACATTGCGGCGTTCTCGATCACCTCGCCCGCCGGCGAGGAGGAGCCTGCCGTGCTCGTCCAGTGCCGCACCTCCGACCTTGCCGAGCGTGCCGCGCTGCGCGACGCGATCCGCAACAAGGTCCGCAACCTGACGGGCATGACCTGCGTCGTCGAGCTCGTGCCGCCGCGCACCCTGCCGCGCACCTCATCGGGCAAGCTGAGCCGGTCGAAGGCGCGCCTGCAGTATCTGTCGGGCGAAATCCAGCCGTTCGAGATCGCGGCCTGATCCTCGCCATCACCGGCGGCACCGGCTTCGTCGGCGCGCACCTCCTCCGCCTCGCCGTCGCGACCGGACACAGCGTCCGCGCGCTCACCCGCTCACCGCGCCCGCCGCAGTCCGGCGTGACGTGGGTTGCGGGCGACCTCGCCGACCCCCGCGACTTGTGCGTCGGGGCAGACGCGGTCATCCACCTCGCGGGCGTCATCAACGCGCGCCGCCTGTCGGAATTCTTCGCGGGCAACGTCGCGGGCACTGCCATGCTGCTCGCCGCTGCCGAAGCCGCGGGCGTGCGCCGCTTCGTCCACGTCTCGAGCCTCGCGGCGCGCGAACCCGGCCTGTCGGCGTACGGCGCGAGCAAAGCAGCGTCCGAACGGCTCGTCGCGGATAGCAGCCTCGACTGGTCGATCGTGCGGCCCCCCGGCGTCTACGGTCCCGGCGACCGCGAGACGCTGGCGCTGTTTCAACTGGCGGCGCGCGGGCTGGCGGTGGTGCCGTGGCGGGGACGTGTGTCGATGATCGAAGTCGGCGACCTCGCGCGCGCCCTGCTCGCGCTCGCCGTCGCACCCGCGACACGCGCCACTCATGAGATCGACGACGGTGCGCCGGTCGATCACGACAGGCTCGCGCGCACCATTGGCGACGCGGTCGGGCGGCGTGTCCGTATTCTGCGCGTGCCCGCCGCCGGGCTGACCGCTGCGGCGGCGTTCGAGTCCGCCGTCGGCCG
>JBBQVB010000054.1:0-15945 GCA_038211965.1 Sphingomonadales bacterium | reverse complement strand
GGGGAGACGCTGGTGTTGCCTTTCGAGACGACCGACCATGATGCGCTGCCGTCGATCGTCGCGCAGGCGGAAGGCTGGCGTGGCGGCATCGACGTGCTCGTCAACAACGCCGGCATTTCGCAGCGCAGTCTCGCGCGCGATACCGCGTTCGCCGTCTATCGCGAGATCATGGAGGTCGATTTCTTCGCGCCGCTGCGCCTGACGCAGCTCGTCCTGCCTGCGATGCGCGCGCGCGGCAGCGGGCATTTCGTCATGATGAGCAGCCTCGCGGGCAAGACGGGATCGGCGCTGCGCTCGGGCTATTGCGCGGCCAAGCACGCGCTCATCGGCTATTCGGACGCCCTGCGCGCCGAGACCGCCCACGAGGGGATTCGGGTCACCGTCGTCACCCCGGGCTTCGTCCAGACCGCGATCGCGACGAGCGCGCTGACCGCCGACGGGTCCCCGCGCGGACGCGAGGATGCCAACATCGCCGCCGGCATCAGCCCCGCCGAAGCCGCCGAGCAGATTTTCGCCGGGATCGACGCGGGCGCGCGCGAAGTCCCCGTCGGACGCGGCCCCGAGATGGGGCTGCTCCACCTGCTGCGCAGCGATCCCGAGCGGCTGTTCGACGCGATGGCCGCCAACGGGCGCGAGATCGCCACCGCCGAGGCGCTGCCATGACGCGTCACCGCACCATCTCGGGCCGCATCCGCTACACGTCGAAAAAGCCCGCGCTGTTCGATCAGGAGCGTGGTCGCGAGGACTTCGCGTTCACCCACCACGCCGACGGCGCAGTGACGATCCGCGCACATTGCGAGATCGACGAGCCGTCGCCGACGGTGATGCGCGACATCCTCTATTCGCTCGATGCGAGCGGCCATCCGCTGGACTGCCACGTCCGCCTCAGCCTCGACGATGCTTTTCTCGGCTCGGGCTGGGTACGCTTTGGCGACGGCTTCATCGAATGCGAGAGCTTCGGCCCCAGAACCGGGCGGACCAGCCAGCGCGTCGATACGAATGGCCCCTTCGACGGCTTCGGCACCCACCCGATCGTCGGAGACGGTTATCTGACGCGCTGCATGGACGTGAGCCGAGGCCCGCACCGCCGCAGCGTCCGCGTCTTCGTCCCCTCCCCCGACCATCGCGGCGCGACCCCACCGCAGGTCGCCGAGGTCAATATCGACCTCGAATATGTCGGCGACGAACAGCGCACCGTCGCCGCCGGAACCTTCGCCTGTCGCCATTTCCGCTACGTCGATCCGCACGGCATGGGCGGCACGACGCACCCCGATTACGACATGTGGGTCACCGCCGACGCCGATGCGATCTTCGTCTGCGGAGGCGTCGGCGGCTACATGATGACGTGGTACGAGCTGGTCGGGTTGACGCGCTGACCTGTTTTCTCCTCCCCTCCCGGTGACGCTCTTCGGCGAACCGAACGAGGGGAGGGAGAAGTGCTACCGCCGCACCATCGCCAGCATGGCCGCGCTGCCATAACGCGGTCCCGCCGTGCCGCCGCGCGGTGACGCGGCGTCGAGCGCGGCGAGATCGGTCGCGGTCAGCACGATCGCCACCGCGCCCGCGCTGTCTTCGAGCGTCGTGCGGCGCTTGCAGCCGGGGATGGGCACGATGTCGGCCCCTTGCGCGAGCAGCCATGCCAGCGCGATCTGCGCGAGGCTCGCGCCGTGTGCCTCCGCCAGCTGTCGAACTGCGTCGACGGCGACCATGTTGGCGTCATAGTTGGCGCCCTGAAAGCGCGGGTCGCGGCTGCGGTAATCAGTCGGGGGGTAGTCTTCGGCGCGGTGCGCGGTGCCGGTCAGGAAGCCGCGACCGAGCGGCGAATAAGGCACGAAGCCGATGCCGAGATCGCGGCACGCCGGGAGGATGTCCTCCTCGATGTCGCGTTCCCACAGCGAATATTCTGACTGCAGCGCGGCGATGGGGTGGACGGCGGCGGCGCGGCGCAGCGTCGGTGCGGCCGCTTCGCTAAGGCCGATGTGGCGGATTTTCCCTTCGCGGACGAGGTCCGCCATCGCGCCGACGGTCTCCTCGATCGGGACGGCGGCATCGACGCGGTGCTGGTAGAACAGATCGATGGTGTCGATGCCGAGACGCTTGAGGCTGGCTTCGCAAACTGCGCGGACGTTCTCGGGGCGGCTGTCGGTGCCGCCGCGCCCCTCGGCCTGCGAGAAGCCGAACTTGGTCGCAATGATGAGGCCGTCGCGCCTGCCCCGGATCGCCTCGCCGACCAGCTCCTCGTTGATATACGGCCCATAGACTTCGGCGGTGTCGAAGAAGGTCACGCCGAGGTCGATGGCGCGGTGGATCGTCGCGATCGCCTCGTCGCGGTCGACCGCGCCGTACATCGCCGCCATGCCGCGCGTGCCGGCCATACCCATACAGCCGAGGCCGATGGCCGAGACGACAAGTCCGTCGCCAAGAGTCCGTCGTTGCATCGCGTCCGCCTTCCGCTTGCCGGTCCGTCACGATAGAACGCGCCGATGACAAATCCAGCACGCCGCTATTTCGGCACCGACGGCATTCGCGGCCTGACCAACATTGCACCGATGACGCCTGCCGTGGCGATGCGGGTCGGGCAGGCGGCGGGGGCGCATTTCCTGCGTGGGCCGCACGTCCACCGGGTCGTCATCGGCAAGGACACGCGGCTGTCGGGTTACATGATGGAATCGGCGCTGACCGCCGGCTTCACCAGCGTCGGCATGGAGGTGCTCCAGCTCGGGCCGGTGCCGACGCCCGCCGTGGCAATGCTGACGCGCTCGCTGCGCGCCGACTTGGGCGTGATGATCTCCGCCAGCCACAATCCGTTCCACGACAACGGCATCAAGCTGTTTGGCCCCGACGGCTACAAATTGTCCGATGCTGACGAGACGCGCATCGAAGCGCTGATCGACACCGACCTGCCGCTCGCCGCCCCGGCGCTGATCGGGCGCGCCAAGCGTATCGACGACGCGCGCGGGCGCTACATCCATTTCGCCAAGTCGACCTTCCCCGACCGTCTCCGCCTCGACGGAGTCAAGATCGTCGTCGATTGCGCACACGGCGCGGCGTACACCGTCGCTCCCGATGCGCTGTGGGAGCTGGGGGCCGAAGTCGATGCCATCGGCGTCTCGCCCAACGGTTTCAACGTCAACGAAGCCTGCGGCTCGACGCACCCGGAGGCGCTGCAGGCGCGGGTCCGCGAGACCGGCGCAGCGATCGGCATTGCGCTCGACGGCGATGCCGACCGACTGATCGTCGTCGACGAGACGGGGCGCGTCGTCGACGGCGACCAGCTGATGGCGCTGATCGCGACGAGCTGGGCAGCGCGGGGGCAGCTGCGCGGCGGCGGACTGGTGGCGACGGTGATGTCGAACCTTGGCCTAGAGCGCTATCTTGGCGGCCAGGGCATCGGGCTCGAACGCACCGGCGTCGGCGACCGGCATGTCCTCGAACGGATGCGGTCGGGTGGCTTCAATGTCGGCGGCGAGCAGTCGGGACATATCATCCTCAGCGACCATGCGACGACGGGCGACGGGCTGATCGCCGCTTTGCAGGTGCTGAGCGTCCTCGTCGAGCGCGGGCGACCGGCGTCGGAAGTGTTGCACCTGTTCGACCCGCTGCCGCAGCTGCTGCGGAATGTGCGCTTTGCACCGGGTGCGCTCGACCGCGAGACGGTCAAGGCAGCGATTGCCGACGCCGAGGCGCGACTGGCGGGCACGGGGCGCCTGCTGATCCGCAAATCGGGCACCGAGCCGCTGATCCGCGTCATGGCGGAAGCCGAGGACATGGCGCTGGTTACTGAGATCGTGGAGCATATTTGCGCGGCTGTCGTGGCCGCCTGAAGCTGCGCTACTTGCCCAGCCACCGCTTCAAGAACGCAATCGTCTTCGGCCATAGATCGAGTTGCGCGGCGGCGTTCGACGCCGGCGTGCCGCCGATGCCTGCCGTGTAGCCGGTCGAGCCATAGCCGTCGCCCGACAGGCCGTGGCCGGCATCGGGATAATTGAGCAGCAGGGTTGTTTCGCCGTGCGCCCGTCGCGTTGCGGCGACGTTCGCGGCCATGTCGAACGACGGCCAGACCTGATCCTTGCCGCCACCCGCGACCAGCAGGGCACCGCGATAGTCCGCGACACGGATGCGCGCCGCCGCGAGTGACTCGGGGTGCTTGAGCTTGCCGCGCTCGTGCGGGCCGCGCAGTGCCATCGCCTCGCCCTTCGCGGCTTTCATAAACTCTACCATGATGTCGTCGTAGGGGACGAAGGCGAGCGGTTTACCCTGCCAGCTGAACGACGACAGCGTGCCCGCCGCGACGGGCTTGCCCCAGCCCTCCCAGACGACGTCGGACGGCACGATCGCTACGACGGCGTGCAGCCATGCGAAGTGGCTCGCGGCGAGCAGCGCGTATTCGGCTCCCTTCGACACGCCATAGACGCCGATGCGCGCCGGATCGACGTCGGCGCGCGCGGCGAGGATGTCGTGCGCCGCCTGCAGCCGATCGACCGGGATATCGGCGAAGGCGGCGGGCAGGTCGGGGAACTGCGACGGGCCGCCATAGGCCGGCGCGTAGTAGGGGAAACCGAGCACGACGAAGCCGCGCGACGCGAGGCGCGCGCCGAGGCTCCGCGCCGCCCAGTCGCCACCCTCCGACCCGCCGAGAACGATGATCGCGCCGTGGCGCTTGCCGTCGGCGGGTGCGGAAATGACGAACGCGCCTTGCTGCGCGGGAACGGGCGTGGTGACGAGGTCGGCGCGGCCCTGTTCGAGGTGCAGGTCGGCGGTCGCGGCCTCGACCCCGTCGACCGTCGCGACGACGCGCACAAGTCCTTTGGGCAGTTCGGACTTGGGCGCGGTCTCGGTCATCGACCAGAAGAGTCCGGCGTCGCCTGCCGTCGTATAGCTCCCCGCCAGCGGCGTCGCGTGCGCCAGATCGACACTGCCGCGACCGTCGGCGGCGAAGGTCGCTGTCGATTCGAGCTGGGCGCCCGAGGCTCCGGCGCGCCGGGCGACGACAACGACCTTCGCCTTGGGCGGCAGCCCCGCAAGCGCCAGGCCGACGGGCTCGCCCGACAGCACCGGCGCAGCGGGCAGGACGAAGTGCGGCGCGGCGGCAGCAGCAACGGGCAGCAGAAGGGCAACGAAACCAACGGTCGGACGCATCGATCAAGCTCCTTTGAGGTCGAGTCGCAGCCGTGATAAGCGATGACGTTGCGTCAACTGCAATGCGTCAATCGAACACAGGTGCCCGCTTGCCGAGGAACGCCGCGACGCCCTCGGCGAAATCGGGTCCCTCGAATGCCGCGTCGAAGCCCGCGCTGGTCTCGGGCGTGTCGTCGGTCGCGCCGGCGAGGATGCGCGCGACGATGGCCTTCGACGCGCGCTGGCTGCTCCCCGACGCGGCACACACCTGCGCGACGAAGGCGGCGACAGCGGCGTCGAGGTCGTCGGCGACTTGCTGAACCAGCCCGATCCCGTGCGCCACGGTCGCGTCGATCAGCATGCCGGTGTAGAGTAGGCGTTTGGCGTGGGCGGGGCCGACGAGATCAACGAGCAGCTTGGTGTCGTGGAGCGGATAGACGAGGCCGAGCTTGGCGGGCGTGATGCCGAAGCGCGCGCGGGGGGACGCGATCCGAACATCGCACGCCAGCGCGATGCCGCAGCCACCGCCGATGCAATCGCCGTCGATGGCCGCCAGCGTTGGCTTGGGGGCACGCGCCAGCGTCACCTGCGTCGCGCGGATCGCCGCCTGATTGAGCTTGCGCCATGCCGGATCGCGCGACGCGGTCGCGAACTCACCGATGTCGGCGCCCGCGCAGAACGCCCCGCCGTCCGCCGCCGCAACGATAAGCAAGCGTACGGTCGGGTCGGCCATCGCCTGCTCGACGAGTTCCGGAAATGCCGCCCACATAGTCTGATCGAAGGCGTTGCGCTTGGCGGTACGGTCGATGCGCAACCACGCGGTCCCGTCGGCGACATCGAGGCGGAGATTGTCGGTCATGCCGCTGCCGATGGCAGGGGTGGACCCGAAAGAAAAGGGCCGCCCGATCGCTCGGGCGGCCCAGATTGTCCGGCGGCGGGGAGGGCTCCGCGCGCGTAGGACTTAACTCAGTTGGACGCGGGTGCCGGCGCGGCAGCGACCTGCGCGGTGTCGACGCCGAGCAGTTTGGCGGCGGCGGCGAACTTCGACTTGGCCTCGAAGCGGTTGTCGGCGGCGCACATTGCTTCGCCGGTCTTGACGTTGGCGAGCGCGAGGCGCGCCTTGGCAGGATCGGCGGTCGCGGCGGCGGCGCGCAGCTGCGCGGGCGTCGCGGTGCAGTCGACCGCCGTTGCGGCAGCAGCGGGGCTGGTGGCGGTGCCGAGGAACGCCGCGCTGACGGCGAAGGCGATCGGGGCGACGACGAGGAAACGACGGATCATGACTTCTCTCCTGCGCGGGGCCGGAGGCGGGATGCCCGGGGCCGTGTTGAGCGTTACTCGAAACAACTGAGTGGTGCTTTAAGTCAGACTCAGAACACCGTCAAGCAGAATTTGAGCGGCGGTCAGAATTTTTTATTGGGGGCTGCCATGCTGGCGTTGCATGGGTGGTTGCGGACTTTCCGCACCCCATTCGTCACGCTGACGAACGAACAGACTAGACGAGTTCCGTCCCGGCCCGCCACCACGCCTCCGGGCACGCCGCCACCGCTGCATCGCGCACCGCCGCCGACTCGAACAGCGCGAAGCACGTCGCGCCCGACCCAGACATGCGCGCCAGTGTCACACCGCGCTGCCCCGCCAGCCACGCGAGCACCTCGGCGATGACCGGCGCGATGCGGACTGCGGGGTCGGCGAGATCGTTGCGCGACTCGGCAAGCGGCGCGTCAGCGTCGAGTGCGCCACGGTCGATGCCGTCCCAGCCTGCAAACACCGGCCCCGTCGGCACCGCGACGCGCGGGTTGACGAGCAGCGTCGGCGTTCCGCGCCATGTCGGCGGCAGCGCGGTCAGCGTCGCGCCCGAACCGCTGCCGAAGGACGCGCCGCTGGAGACGCACGCGGGCACGTCGGCACCGAGCTTTGCCGCGATGTCGATCAACCGCGCGACGGGCCAATTGAGCCCCCACAGCCGGTTCAGGAGCCGCAACGCCGCCGCGGCATCCGCCGACCCGCCGCCGAGCCCCGCCGCGACCGGAATACGCTTGTCGAGGGTCAGGGCGGCACCGCTCAATACAGCTGCCGCCGCGGCGAGCGCCCGCGCCGCGCGCAGCACGAGATTGTCATCCCCCGCCCCGGCGGCATCGGCGAACGGCCCGGTTAGACGCAGCGTCAGGTCGTTTGCTGCGCATGCATCGAGGGTGTCGCCGAACGACGTGAAGGCGAAGATCGTTTCGAGGTCGTGATAGCCGTCGGCGCGGCGCGCGCGGACGTGGAGCGCGAGGTTCAGCTTGGCGGGCGCGAACTCGGTGTCGTGGTCGGCCAAGCGCCGTCTCCCTTGCTGGCATCGGCGGTCGCGACGTCGAGGCCGTAATCCAATTTCGCCGCGACCGCCGACTTCGCTTTCGCATCGCTGCCGAGGTCGAACGCGGCGCGCCAGCGAAAGCGCGCTTCGATGCGGCGTCCGGCGCGCCAATAAGCGTCGCCGAGATGCTCGTTGATCGTCGCGTCGCCGGGTTCGGCGGCGACGGCGCGTTCGAGCGTCGCGATGGCGCTGGCATAGTCGCCGAGACGATAGTCCGCCCAGCCGAGCGAGTCGGTGATGAAGCCGTCGTCGGGGCGCAGCTTAGCGGCGCGTGCGATCAGTGCGCGCGCGGCGGGCAGCGTCAGGCCGCGGTCGAGCAGCGCATAGCCGAGATAGTTGAGCACGGCAGGCTCGTCAGGGGCGAGCGCCAGCGCGCGGCGCAGGTCGGGCTCCGCTGCCGCCCAGTCGTGTGCCTGCTCGAAGCTGCTGCCGCGCAGGAAATACAGCGCCCACCCCGCCTTGCCATCCGGAGCGAGCGCGATCGCGCGGCCATAGGCGCGCGCGGCGTCGGCGTGGCGCATCGCCTTGCGGTACCAGTCGCCCAGTCGCGACCAGCTGTCGGCGTTCGCCCCACTGGCGTTGGCGGCGGTTTCGAGCAGCACGCGTGCTTCGTCCTCGCGCCCGCTCGCGCTCAGCACCTCGGCGCGTCGTGTGCGTGCGGTGGCGGCCAGCGGGTCGCCGTTCGGGATGCGCGCGTACGCTGCGAGCGCCGCGTCGCGCCGGTCGCCGCGCGCCAGCACATCGCCGGTCAGCAGCCAGATCGTCGCGCTTTCGGGGCTGAGGAAACTCGCGACGCGGACCAGCGTCAGCGCCAGCGGAACGGGCTTGTCGGTCGACAGGTCGGTCGCCAGCCGTCCGCACATCAATGCGATCGCGGTCTTGGGATCGGGGGCGACCGCACCGATACGCTTGCCCTCGTCGAGCTTGCGCCGCGCCGTGTCGATCTGCGCGCCGTCGTGGCGGTCGAGCAGCGCCTTGGCCTCAGCGGTGCGCCCGGCGCGGTCGAGCGCGTCGGCCTCGCCGATCCGCAGATACTGGATGCCCGATGCCCCCGGAACGCCCGCGAGAAAGCCGTGATAGGCCCCCGCCGCCTCGTTCCAGCGGCCCGCCGCTGCCAGCAGATGCGCGCGATGCTCGGCAACGTACGAGCGCGTGAAGCCGGTGTATTTGTCGGGCGTCAGCAATGCCAGCGCCTCGTCGACATGGCCGCGTCCGAACAGCGTCCACGCCTCGACGATAGGACCGAGGACGACGAAATAGCCCGCCGTCGCGAGGCCGGGGCGGATGTCGTCGACCGCGACCCAGTCGCGCCGTTTCAGCGCCTCCGCCAGCCGCACCAGCGCGACGTTGGCGTCGGTACCGTCGCTGCGGTTGAGCTTCGCTGCCAGGTCGACCGCGAGCCGCTCGTCACCCGCATCGACCGCGAAGCCGAAGGCGCGCAGCGCGAGGCTGGTGTCGCCGGGATTGCGCAGTCGGGCGATATCGAAATAGCGCGCGGCATCGTCGAGCCGATCGTCGTTATAGGCAAAACGCCCCAGCACATAGCCGTGCAACGCGCTGTCGGCCGCGCGCGGCAACGCATGCAACGGCGACGCAGCGATCAGCAGGGCGAGGGGCAGGACGGATTTCATGGCCGGCAGTGTGCCTCTGCACGACCGACAAGTCGAGGCATCGCGCACCTCAAATCCCGTAGTGCTCCCGAACGATCGCCCAGCCCTCTTCGGCGCTGTCGACGAGGTGGAACAGGTCGAGATCGCCGCGCGCGATGACGCCCTCGTCGGCGAGCGCTTCGAAATCGACGACCTTGGCCCAGAACTCGCGCCCGAACAGCAGGATCGGCAGCGCCGCGATCTTGCCGGTCTGCACCAGCGTCAGCAGCTCGAACATCTCGTCGAAGGTGCCGAAGCCGCCCGGAAACACCGCGACGGCGCGCGCGCGCATCAGGAAGTGCATCTTGCGCAGCGCGAAATAGTGGAACTGGAAGCTCAGGCCCGGGGTGACATAGGGATTGGGCACCTGCTCGAAGGGCAGCACGATGTTGAGGCCCACCGACGGCGCGCCGAGGTCCGCCGCGCCGCGATTCGCCGCCTCCATGATCGACGGCCCGCCGCCCGAGCAGACGGTGAACCAGCGGTGATCGGCCCCCTCCCCCGACACCAGCCGCGCCAGCGCGCGCGCCTCGTCATAGTATTTCGCCTTGGCGGCGAGGCGCTCGGCGACGGCACGCTCGGCATAGGTGGTCGCCTTGTCGAGAAGCCCCTGCACCTCCTCGGGCGCCGGAATGCGCGCCGAGCCGTAGAACACGAACATCGCATTGATGCCGGCTTCGGCAAGCGCCATGTCGGCTTTCATCAGTTCCAGCTGAAGCCGCACCGGGCGCAGTTCGTCCTTCAACAGGAACGAGGGGTCCTGGAACGCCAGCGCATATGCCGGATGCTCGGTCTGCGGCACGCTCGTCGGCGTGTTGGCGGTCGCGGCCTCGGCGCGCGCGGTCGGGAACAGGCGGTCGGGGAGGTTGGGGTGCATGGGGGTCTCGGGTAAATGGGGGGCGGGAGTAGCGGCTCCGTCCGCCCGGCACAATTGGATTGACACCCCGCCCCGCCCCACTAAACGCGGCGGCGGGCCACGGCGTCCCAACGCGCCGCGAGCTCTCTGTGAGGAGAGACGATGACTGAACGTCCTACGACGCGCCCCATGCGCGCGCACTTCTCGTCCGGGCCTTGCGCCAAGCGGCCTGGCTGGACCCCCGACCAGCTTAGTACCGACAGCCTCGGACGTTCGCACCGCTCGAAGCTCGGCAAGGCACGGCTCAGCCACGCGATCGACCTGACGCGCGAGGTGTTGCAGGTTCCCGACACGCACCGCATCGGTATCGTCCCCGCCTCCGACACCGGCGCCTACGAGATGGCGATGTGGACGATGCTGGGGCAGCGCCCCGTGACGATGGTCGCGTGGGAAAGCTTCGGCGAGGGCTGGGTCGCCGACGCGGTCAAGCAGCTCAAGCTCGACGCCACCGTCGTCACCGCCCCCTACGGCGAACTCCCCGACCTGACGCGCATCCCGCAGTCGGGCGACGTGTGCTTCACCTCGAACGGCACGACTTCGGGGGTGCGCGTGCCCAACTACGACTGGGTCCGCGACGACCGCGAGGGGCTGATGCTCGCCGACGCGACAAGCGCGGTGTTCGCGCAGGTTATCGACTGGGCCAAGCTCGATGTCGTCACCTACAGCTGGCAGAAGGTGCTCGGCGGCGAGGGCGGCCACGGCGTGCTGATCCTCGGGCCGCGCGCCGTCGAGCGGCTCGAAAGCTATGTCCCCGACCGGCCTCTCCCCAAGATTTTCCGCCTGACGAGCAAGGGCAAGCTGATCGAGGGCATCTTCAGCGGCGAGACGATCAACACCCCGTCGATGCTCGCGGTCGAGGACTATATCGACGCGCTGTTATGGGCGAAGGGCATCGGCGGGCTCGCCGAGATGACCGCGCGCGCCGACAGCAACGCGCAGGCGCTCGATCGCTGGGTGGAGCGCACGCCGTGGGTCGCGCATCTCGCGCATGACGCCGCGACGCGGTCGAACACCAGCGTCTGCCTGACGCTGCCCGGCGCGGGCGAGGCGGTGCCGAAGGCGATCGCCGCGCTGCTCGAGAAGGAGGGCGTCGCGTTCGACATCGGCGGCTACCGCGACGCGCCGCCGGGCCTGCGCATCTGGTGCGGGTCCACCGTCGACGCTGCCGACATCGAGGCGCTCGGGCCGTGGCTCGACTGGGCGCATTCGGAAGTGACCGCTTAGCGCCCCTCCCAGAACGGGAGGGGTTGGGGGTGGGACGTCCACCGCCTCGCATTCCGCCCGTGCAAGTCCCACCCCTAGCCCCTCCCGTTCGCTGAGGGGGACAAGGAAGAAAACCATGCCCAAAGTCCTCATCTCCGACCAGATGTCCCCCAAGGCCGCCGAGATTTTCCGCGCGCGCGGTATCGAAGTCGACGAGATCACCGGCCTCTCGAAAGCCGAGCTGATCGAAATCATCGGCAAATACGACGGTCTCGCCGTCCGCTCGGCGACCAAGGCGACCAAGGACGTCATCGCCGCCGCGACCAACCTCAAGGTCATCGGCCGCGCCGGCATCGGCGTCGACAACGTCGATATCCCCGCCGCATCGGCTGCGGGCGTCGTCGTGATGAACACGCCGTTCGGCAACTCGATCACGACCGCCGAACACGCCATCGCGCTGATGTTCGCGCTCGCGCGCCAGCTCCCCGAGGCCGACGCCTCGACGCAGGCGGGCAAGTGGGAAAAGAACCGTTTCATGGGGGTCGAGCTGACCGCCAAGACGCTCGGGCTCATCGGCGCGGGCAATATCGGCAGCATCGTCGCCGACCGCGCGCTGGGCCTGCGGATGAAGGTCATCGCCTACGACCCGTTCCTGACGCCCGAGCGCGCCGAACACCTCGGCATCGAGAAGGTGACGCTCGACGAACTGCTGGCGCGCGCCGAGTTCATCACGCTGCACACCCCGCTGACCGATTCGACGCGCAACATCCTGTCGGCCGAGGCGCTGGCGAAGACGCGGCCGGGGGTGCGCATCATCAACTGCGCGCGCGGCGGGCTGATCGATGAGACGGCGCTCAAGGCGGGGCTCGACTCGGGCCACATTGGCGGTGCGGCGCTCGACGTGTTCGTCGAGGAACCCGCCAAGGCCTCGCCGCTGTTCGGTACGCCCAACTTCGTCTCGACCCCGCATCTCGGCGCATCGACCGACGAGGCGCAGATCAACGTCGCGATCCAGGTCGCCGAGCAGATGAGCGACTTCCTGCTGACCGGCGGCGTCACCAACGCGCTCAACGTGCCGTCGCTGAGCGCCGAGGAAGCGCCGCGCCTGCGCCCCTACATGAAGCTGGCGGAGCAACTCGGTGCCCTGATCGGTCAGCTGGTCAGCGACGGCCTGACCGGGGTGACGGTCGAGGTCGAGGGTGCAGCCGCCGAGCTCAACATCAAGCCGATCACCGCCGCCGTGCTGGCCGGGCTGATGCGGCGGCACTCGGACACCGTCAACATGGTCAACGCGCCCTACCTGGCCCGCGAGCGCAACATCGACATCGCCGAAGTCCGCCACGAGCGTGAGACCGACTATCACACGCTCGTCCGCGTCACCGCGCGCACCGACGGCGGCGACCGCTCGGTCGCGGGCACGCTGTTCGCGGGCCGCGAGCCGCGCCTCGTCGAGATCATCGGCATCAAGATGGAGGCGGCACTGTCCGAGCGGATGCTATTCGTGGTCAACGAGGACAAGCCGGGCTTCATCGGGCGGCTCGGCATGACGCTCGGCGAGGCGGGCGTGAACATCGGGACGTTCCACCTCGGGCGGCGCGACGCGGGATCGGAGGCGGTGCTGCTGCTGTCGGTCGACGAGGCGATTCCCGATCCGCTGCTGTGGACCGTTTGCCGCCTGCCAGGGGTGAAGACGGTCAAGGCGTTGTACTTCTCGTGACCCCAGGCCTCCTCCCCGAGGGACTGCGCGACCGCCTCCCCCCGCAGGCCGAGGCGGCGGCGCGGCTCGTCGACGTGCTGCTCGGCACCGTCGCGAGCCACGGCTATGCGCGCGTCCAGCCGCCGCTGATCGAATACGAGGAGAGCCTTGCCGGACGTCTCGGTGGCAGCAGCAGCCGTCGCGAGCTGCTACGCTTCGTCGATCCCGTGACGCAGCGGACGCTGGCGCTGCGTTCAGACATCACCGGGCAGGTCGGGCGGATCGCGGCGACGCGCCTCGCACACGTCGCGCGGCCGCTGCGGCTGAGCTATGCCGGGCCGGTGCTGCGCGTGAAGGGCAATCAGCTCAACCCCGAACGCGAAATGCTGCAACTGGGGGCGGAACTCATCGGCACCGACTCGGTCACCGCCGTGATCGAGGTGCTGACGCTCGCCATCGCGGCGTTGCAGGCGACCGGACTGACCGGGCTGACCGTCGACCTGACGCTGCCGAGCCTCGTCGCCGACCTCGCTGCGGGGCCGTGGCGGCTCGCCGACGGCGCACTGACGGCGGTACAGGCGCTCCTCGACGGCAAGGACGTTGCGGGCCTGCGCGCTGCGGGCGCGGCGCGCTACGAGCCGCTGATTGCCGCCGCCGGGCCCGCCGACACCGCACTGGCGACCCTCGCCGCGCTCGACCTGCCGCCGAGCATCACGCCGCGCTTCACCGAAGTCGCGCAGGTGCTCGCCGCGCTGCCCGCCGATGTACCGGTCACCCTCGACCCGACCGAGCGCCACGGTTTCGAATATCAAAGCTGGATCGGCTTCTCGCTGTTCGCCGACGGGGTACGCGGCGAAGTCGGGCGCGGCGGCAGCTACCGCGTCCTCCACGACGCCGGCGACGAGGCAGCGGTCGGTTTCTCGCTATATGTCGACGGGCTGGTCGATGCCGGCCTCGGGGTGGCCGAAGCGCGCCGCATCTGGCTCCCCCACGGCACCCCGCCCGACGCCGCCGCACGCCTCCGCGCCGAGGGCTGGGTGACCGTCGCGGCGCTCGACGACGAAACAACGCCCGCCGATTGCACGCATCGCTGGGGCAGCGAGGGCGTACTGCCCGCCTAACGCTCGCCAACGCGAACACCGCCGTGTAGGCGCAACCCGAAGACCGCGCCCGCAGGCGCCACGCAACAGGAACACCGAATGGCCAACGTCGTCGTCATCGGGGCGCAATGGGGCGACGAAGGCAAGGGCAAGATCGTCGACTGGCTGTCGGAGCGCGCCGATGTCGTCGTGCGCTTCCAGGGCGGGCACAACGCCGGACACACGCTCGTCGTCGGCAACCAGACTTACAAGCTCAGCCTGCTGCCGTCGGGGATCGTGCGCGGGACGCTGAGCGTCATCGGCAACGGCGTCGTCCTCAACCCCTGGGCGCTGCGCGACGAGATCGCGCGCGTCGGCGCTCAGGGCGTCGCGATCACCCCCGCGAACCTCCAGATCGCCGAGACCTGCGCGCTGATCCTGCCGCTGCATTCGGACCTCGACGGGCTGCGCGAAGATGCGTCCGGGGCGGGCAAGATCGGCACGACGCGGCGTGGTATCGGTCCCGCGTACGAGGACAAGGCGGGGCGGCGCGCGCTGCGCGTCTGCGACCTCGCCCACCTCGACAAGGCCGGGCCGCAGCTCGACCGACTGCTGGCGCACCACAACGCCCTGCGCGCCGGGTTCGGCGTCGGGCCGGTCGACCGCGATGCGTTGGTCGCAAGCCTCGCGGAGATCGCGCCGTTCGTGCTGCCCTATGCCGCGCCGGTGTGGACGAGCCTCGGCGACGCGCGGCGCGCGGGCAAGCGCATCCTGTTCGAGGGCGCGCAGGGCGTGCTGCTCGACGTCGACCACGGCACCTACCCCTTCGTCACCTCGTCGAACGTCGTCGCGGGGCAGGCAGCGGCGGGCAGCGGCATGGGTCCCGGCGCGGTCGATTACGTTCTCGGCATCGTCAAGGCGTACACCACGCGCGTCGGCAGCGGGCCGTTCCCGACCGAGCTCGACGATGCCGTCGGGCAGCGTCTCGGTGAACGCGGACGCGAGTTCGGCACGGTGACGGGACGCAAGCGGCGCTGCGGCTGGTTCGACGCGGTGCTGGTGCGCCAGGCGGTGCAGGTCTCGGGGGTGCACGGAATGGCGCTCACCAAGCTCGACGTCCTCGACGGCTTCGACGAGTTGCGCGTCTGCACCGGCTACCGGCTGAACGGCCGCGACCTTGCGTACCTACCGGCGCATGCCGCCGATCAGGCGGCGGTCGAACCGATCTACGAGAGCTTCGAGGGCTGGCACGAATCGACCGCGGGCGCGCGCAGCTGGGCGCAGCTCCCGGCGGCGGCGATCAAATACATCCGCCGCATCGAGGAACTGACCGCCTGCCCGGTGGCGATGGTCAGTACGAGCCCGGAGCGGCAGGATACGATCCTGGTGCGCGATCCGTTCGTCGACTAGCGATCGCGCAACCAGCCGGGGATAAGCAGCGCGTCGATCAGCCACCAGACACCGACGAAGCCCCAGATCAGCCAGCCGAGGCCGAACCAGAAGGTCAGCCAGCCGAGCCCGTGCAGCGCCAGCATCACGAGACCGGAGAACACGCGGCCCGTGATGAAACGGTGGCCGCCGAGGTTGCCGAGAAAGAACCACACGACATAGGTCAGGATCGTACCCGTCGCGGCACTCGCGGGCAGGGTCGGGCGGTAGCGGTCGATGGCAGCCATGCGGCAGTCCTCCGGCGAGTGTATTACTCGGATAATATAGCTGCAGCGCCCGATAATTCAAGGCGCGGCGTGCTGCAGCCTCAACCGCATTGCGCGCGTTGCATCAGCTTGGCATCCGCCAGCACCAGCGCCATCATCGCCTCGGCGACGGGCACGCCGCGAATGCCGACACAGGGGTCGTGACGGCCCTTGGTGACGATATCGGTGTTGGTTCCCTGCGCCGTAATGGTTTGGCGGGAGTTCAGGATTGAT
>JBBQVB010000053.1:0-16183 GCA_038211965.1 Sphingomonadales bacterium | reverse complement strand
GCGGGCATGGGCACGGGCACGATCATCGAGCGGGTTTGATGCGGTAAAAACTTCAGAGCTAGGGGGGCCACAGTGAGACACGTAGGCACGTCGATATTCATGTCAGTCTTAATTGTGGCCTGTTCGGATGGAGGTTCCTCTAAGGGCGATAGGACGAGTCTTTCTGCGTCGACTTCTACGATTCAGAGCGATAGCTTCGCAGATGCTCAGGTATCGATAAGTGACCGAAAGCTTGCGGAGGCTCGTGGGATTACGGTTCAAGACATGAATAGTGCGGAGAAACACTATGGCTATACTTCTGAAGATCAAGCTTTTCTGTCGGAACATGGCGTTTCAGAAGCCGAAGCCCGAACTTTCGAGCGAGTTATGTGCTCACAGGGGGTAGACTGCTGATTGTGCCGCATTTTGTCTAATTTAAGGTAGAGCCGCAATCATGACCGACACCGCAATCTCGCAAGAACTCGACGCCGACGGCATCCTGACACTGACCATCGACGTCCCCGGCCAGTCGATGAACGTCATCACGAGCCAAGTCACCGCCGACCTCGCCGCCGCGATCGACCGCATCAAGGCCGACGCCGCCGTCAAGGGCGTCGTTCTGACCAGCGGCAAAGCGTCCGGCTTCATGGCGGGAGCCGACCTCAAGGGCATGGGCGCGTTGTTCGGCCCGCGCGGGGATGGCGAGAGCGAAAAATCAGCGATGCAGGTGCTGTTCGAGAGCGTCTTCGCACTCAACAAGCTGCTGCGCGACCTCGAAACCTGCGGCAAGCCGGTGGCGGCGGCGATCAACGGCCTCGCGCTCGGCGGCGGTCTCGAATTCTGCCTCGCCTGCCACTACCGCGTGTGCAGCGACAATCCCAAGGTGACGCTCGGCCTGCCCGAGGTGATGGTCGGGCTGTTCCCCGGCGGCGGCGGCACGCAGCGGCTGCCGCGCATCATGGGCGTCCAGCCCGCGCTGATGTACCTCCTCCAGGGCAAGAACATGAGCCCGCAGGAGGCGCTCGGCTTCGGTGTCGTCCACGAACTCGCACCCGCAGGCGAGGTCGTCGCGCGCGCCAAGGCATGGCTGCTCGCTAACCCGACGAAGGCGACGCAGCCGTGGGACGAGAAGAGCTTCAAGTTCCCCGGCGGCGTCGGGCAGTTCAACCCGGCGTTCGCGCAGACGTTTATGGCGGGCACCGCGATGACCGCCAAGCAGACCAACCATAATATGAACGCCCCCATCGCGATCCTGTCGGCGGTGTACGAAGGCTCGCAGCTGCCGATGGACACCGCGATCCGCGTCGAATCGAAGTATTTCGCCAAGGTTGTCGCCGATCCGCAGGCGGGCAACATGATCCGCTCGCTATTCGTCTCGAAGCAGGCCGCCGAGAAGGGCGCGCGGCGTCCCAAAGGGGTCGCACCGATGCCGGCGAAGAAGATCGGCATGCTCGGCGCGGGGCTGATGGGCGCAGGCGTCGCGATGGTTTCGGCGCAGGCGGGGATCGAGGTGGTGCTGCTCGACCGCGATCTCGCGGCCGCCGAAAAGGGCAAGCAATATACCGCCGACCGGCTGGCCAAGAAGCGCACCAGCCCGGAGAAGACCGCCGAACTGCTGGGTCGCATCCACCCGACCGCCGACTATGCCGATCTCGCGGGCTGCGACCTGATCATAGAAGCGGTGTTCGAGACGCGCGACATCAAGGCGGCGGTGACCAAGGCGACCGAGGCGGTGGTCGGGGCCGACACGATCTTCGGGTCGAACACCTCGACGCTGCCGATCACCGGTCTTGCCGAAGCCTGGTCGAAGCCCGCCAATTTCATCGGCATCCACTTCTTCTCGCCGGTCGAGAAGATGCCGCTGGTCGAGATCATCGTCGGCAAGGAGACGGGTCCCGAGGCAATCGCCAAGGCGCTCGATTACGTCGCGGCGATCCGCAAAACGCCGATTGTCGTCAACGATTCGCGCGGCTTCTACACCTCGCGCTGCTTCGGGACGTACGTGCAGGAGGGGCTGGCGCTGCTGTCCGAAGGCGTCGCCCCGGCGCTGATCGAGAACGTCGGGCGGCACATGGGGATGCCCGTCGGCCCGCTCGCGGTCAACGACGAGGTGGGCCTCGACCTGTCGTACAAGGTCGGCCAGCAGACCAAGGCCGACCTCGGCGACAAGTACGTCGAGCAGCCCGGCAGTAAGGTCATCGAGACGATGCACGAGCTCGGGCGGCAGGGGCGCAAGAACGCCAAGGGCTTCTATGTCTATCCTGAAGCGCCCGCGAAGAAATATTTGTGGCCCGAACTGACCGCGACCGTCGCCGAACCCGGCGAGCACGCGCAGCCGACCCCCGAGGCGGTGCGCGAGCGGCTGCTGTATCGTCAGATGGTCGAGTGCGCGCGCTGCTTCGAGGAAGGCGTGCTCGAGACTCCCGAGGACGGCGATCTCGGCGCGATCTTCGGCTGGGGCTTCGCGCCGTTTACCGGCGGGCCGTTCAGCCACATGGACACGCTCGGGCTGGCCAACGTCGTCGCGATCCTCGACGGGCTGGCGCAGCGCCACGGCGCACGGTTTACGCCGCCGCAGTTGCTGCGCGACATGGCCGACAAGGGCGAGACTTTCTACGGGCGCGAGGCGGCGAAGCTGGCGGCATAACGGTCAGGCGTGGTGCGCTGGTTCAGCACCCTCGCCCTGCTCGTCGCGGGGGTCCTGCTCGCGCTGATCGTTGTCGGCTACGCGGCGGCGACGCGCGACCCTCAGGTCGTGCGCTATACAGTTGCGCTCGCCGCGATGCCGCCCGGCGCGCCGCCGCTGCGCGTCGTGCAGTTGAGCGATGTCCACTACCACTGGCTCGACATGGACAGCGCGCGGCTCGACCGGATCGTCGCCCAGGTCAACGCGCTCAAGCCTGACGTCATCGTGCTGACCGGCGATTATTCGGGCGGCAAGGCGTTCGGGGCGTACGAGGGCGCGCTGAGCAAGGCGCTCGGGTCGCTCAAGCACTTGCGCGCGCGCCTCGGGGTGGTCGCGGTGCGCGGCAACCACGACGGGCCGCGCCGCACGCCCCCGGCGTTTCGCGCGGCGGGGATGGTCCTGCTGGTCAACCGCTGGGTCGATCTCGGGCCGCTGCTCATCGCGGGCCTCGACGACAGTACCGGGCATGCCGACACCGGAGCGGCGGTTGCCGGGGTGCCCGATGCCAAGCCGTTGGTCCTGCTCGGCCACGAGCCCGACCTTGCCTTATGGTCGCCGCCCCGCGTCGACCTGTTCCTCGCGGGTCACACGCATGGCGGGCAGATCAGGCTGCCGTGGCTCGGATCCCCGACGACGGGGTCGCGGTTCCTCGACGCGCATCTGCGCGGGCGGTTCACCGTGGCGGGGCGCCCGCTGATCGTCTCGTCGGGGCTGGGCACGTCGATCGTGCCGCTGCGCTACGGCGTGCCGCCGGAGGTGGTGGAGATCACGCTGCGGCCAGCATCGCCTTGAGTTCGACCTGATTGCCCGACGGGTCCAGCACGTACAGCGACAGGCCGTCGTCGTGCCGCGCTTCCTCGATGATCGCTGCGTTGCAGGCGCGAAGATGCGCGCGGAACGCCGCTTCGTCACCCGCTTCAACCGCGATGCAGAAGTGATCGACGTTGCGGCCGCGGGGTGCTCCCGCGTACGCCCACGCCCCTGCCGCGTCCGACGCATCGACCAGCGCGAGTCCCGACGCGCCGAGCCGCAGCTCGGCCATCGCATATTCGGGGAGCCGCTCGATCAGTGTCGCCCCGGCGACCTGTTCATAAAAGCGAACTGCGGGCTCCAGCCCATCGACGATGACGAGCAGATGGTCGAGGCCGAGCGCGCGCATCGCGGTGCCTATTCGGTCGGCAGGAAGTCCGGCACCGACAGATAGCGCTCGCCGGTATCGTAGTTGAACCCCAGCACGCGCGCCCCGGCCGGTAGCTCGGGCAGCTTCTGCGCGATCGCCTGCAGGGTCGCGCCGCTCGAAATGCCGACGAGCATGCCTTCCTCGGCCGCGGCACGGAGCGCCATCGCCTTGGCGGCGGCGGGGTCGACCTGAATGACGCCGTCGAGCAGCTGTGTGTGGAGATTGGCCGGGATGAAGCCCGCGCCGATGCCCTGGATAGCGTGCGGCCCCGGCTGGCCGCCCGAGATGACCGGCGACAGCGTCGGCTCGACCGCGAACACCTTCATCTGCGGCCAGTGGGGTTTGAGCGCCTGCGCGACGCCGGTGATGTGGCCGCCGGTGCCGACTCCGGTGATCAGCGCGTGCGGCGGCGCGTCGCCGAAGTCGGCGAGGATTTCCTGCGCGGTCGTGCGGACGTGGACGTCGATGTTGGCGGGGTTCTCGAACTGTCCCGGTGTCCACGCGCCGGGCGTGGCGGCGACGATCTCGGCGGCGCGCTCGATGGCCCCCTTCATGCCTTTCTCGCGCGGCGTCAGCGCGAAGCTCGCGCCGTACGCGAGCATCAGGCGGCGGCGCTCGATCGACATCGATTCGGGCATCACGAGGATGAGCTTGTAGCCCTTGACCGCCGCGACCATCGCGAGGCCGATGCCGGTGTTGCCGCTCGTCGGCTCGACGATGCAGCCGCCGGGCTTGAGGTGACCGTCGGCCTCGGCCGCCTCGACCATCGCCAGCGCGATGCGGTCCTTGATCGACCCGCCGGGGTTGGCCCGCTCGGATTTGATCCACACCTCGTTGTCCGGGAACAATCGCCCCATCCGGATGTGCGGCGTGTTGCCGATGGTGGCGAGGATATTATCGGCTTTCATCGAGTCGCTCCGGCTTCGCATTGCTCGTCGCTGATAGCCGCATTCGCCGCAGGCGTTGAGTCCTCGGGCGCGACGAAGCGGTCGGCACGGCGCAGTTCGGGGAAGACGACGGCCCAGATGATGGTCACGAGGATCGCGCCGATGCCGCCGAGTACCACCGCCTCGACCGGCCCGAACCACGCCGCCGTCAGTCCGCTCTCGAATTCGCCCAGTTCGTTCGACGCCGAGATGAACAGCATCGACACCGCCGAGACGCGCCCGCGCATCGCGTCGGGGGTATGCAACTGGATCAGCGACGAACGGACATAGACCGAGATCATGTCGGCCGCGCCGAGCACCGCGAGGCAGGCGAGCGATAGTATCAGGTTGCGCGACAGTCCGAAGACCAGTGTTGCCAGCCCGAAGATGCCGACACATGCGAACATCGTCACGCCGACGTGACGCGCCAGCGGCTTGCGCGTCAGCCACAGCGCAGTCAGCGCCGCGCCGAACGCGGGCGCGGCGCGCAGCGGCCCCAATCCCTCGACCCCGACGTGGAGCACGTCGCGCGCGAACACCGGCAGCATCGCGGTCGCGCCGCCGAGCAGCACGGCGAACAGGTCGAGGCTGATCGCCCCGAGCACGATGCGGTTGCGCCGCACATACGACAGCCCCTCGACGGTCGAGCGCCATGGCGAGGCGTCGGACCGCGCGGGCAGCGCAATCGGGCCGATAGCGAACAGCGCCGCCAGCGCGACGCCGAACAGCACGGTCGCCGCCAGGTACGGCGTCGCCGGACTGGCGGCGAACAGGAATGCACCGAGTGGGGGGCCGACGACCGCGCCGGTCTGCCAGCCGATCGAGTTCCAGGCGATGGCGGTCGGCAGCATGTCGCGCGGCACGAGGTTGGGGCCGAGCGCGGTCATCGACGGCCCCGCGAAAGCGCGCCCGACGCCGAGCAGTACCGCGACGACGAACAGCATGGGCAGCGTCACCGCATCCTGCAGCGCCAGCACGCCGAGGACGGCAGCGCAGGCCACTTCGAGCGCGATCGCGGCGCGCGCCAGGTAGCGGCGATCGACGCGGTCGGCGACGTAGCCGACGACCAGCGTCAGCAAGAATAGTGGCAGGAACTGCGCCAGCCCGATCATGCCGAGCAGGAATGCAGCGTCGCGCGGGCTCATCGTCTGGCGCGCGATGGCATAGACCTGCCAGCCGATGACGATGACCAGCATCATCCCCCCGACCGTTGCAGTGAAGCGCGCGAGCCAGAAGGCGCGGTAATTCGGAATGCTGAACGGCGAGGGCATGCGCCACGGGTAGGGGAGCGCGCGGATGCCGACAAGCCGGACCCGGCGACCTCGGGTGCAGAGACATAAAACTGTCGAGAAACTTTACATCCGCTTAGCCGGCGTCATCGCAAGTCATTCAGATATCAATGGATCGATTCTGGCATGATTATTGCTCCGTTAACGGCAACAGGAGGAATGTTTCATGAAAATTTCGCATCGTATCTTGGCCGGTCTGGCGCTGGTTGCCGCAGCGGGTGCGAGCCACGCGACGACGGTGACGCTTTCGACCACGCTCGACCTGACCCAGTCGGGCCTTGGAGGCGGCGGATTCGTGTCGGCAGGCCAGGGCTTCTCGCCCGACCCGTTCACGCCATTCGCGCTCGAAGTCGGTGACACGCTCGATTTCACCATCGATTTCCTCGGCAACCAGTCGCTGACCTTGTACGGGCCGGACCTGATCTGGGCGTTCATCTACGCCGACACCGTCAGCCAAGTGACCGGCACCGGCACGCTCGACCTCTTCGACAGTAACGGCATCGCCTTCCTGTCGTCCAATCCGCTGGTCTCGACAGAGGGCGACGTCCACTATGGCCAACAGTTCACCTCGGGCGATTTCAACGGCGGCTACCCGCCGGTGCTGACTTTTTATGGCCTGCACTTCAACGGGACGATCACGGGCTACAGCGGCGGCGTGACGTCGCGCCTCTATTCGGAGCCCGAACTGGTGACCAACAGCGTCGGCGCTGCGGTCGTCCCCGAACCCGCAACCTGGGTGCTGCTCATGGTCGGCCTCGGCATCGCGGGGGCGTCGATGCGCCGTCGTCGCGCCGTGGTCGCCGCCTGACGGCGCAGTCTAGCGGTCCGTCAGGAGCCGCACCAGTTCGGCCTGCCGCCGCACCCCGATCTTGTCGAAGATCGCGCTGAGGTGGCTGCGCACGGTGGTCTCGCGGATGCCCAGACGGTCCGCTGCGGCGGCGCGTCCGTCGCCTTGGGCGATCTCGACTGCGACGCTCGCTTCGGCGGCGGTCAGGCCGTGTTCGCGCGCCAGCCGCTCGACGCGTGCGCGCAACCGGTCGCCGCACGCCGCGACGTGCAGGATCGCAGCCGGTTGATCGACGGCAAGCCAGCTGCAATCGCTGCGGCTCTGTTCTGAGCACGGAATGACGGTCACGCGCAGCGGCTGCCCATCGGCGGATGGATAAGTGCAATGGCCCGCGCCGGGCGGCAGTGACGGGCCGCCGATCACTGCGCCGCGGATCAGGCGCTCGAGCGCGCCATCGGGCGACGCGATACGGCCGTGACCGCCGTGGGGCGTCAAACCCGCCGCGCTGAGCCGTGTCAGCACCGCTTCATCGGCGAGCAGGATGCGTGCGTTCCGGTCGACGACCAGAAATCCGCCTGGCATGTCGGTCGGCGCTGTGCCCGTGCTGCGCAACTCGGCGAGGCGCAAGCGGCTGTGGATCGCCACCGCGCGCACCAGATGCCCGGTGGCGCGCGCGAAACGCCGCTCCTGCTCGGGTGAGAACCGGTAGCCGAGCTGCGTGTAGACCATGTTGACGACGGTCGGCTGCAGCCCGCTCGCGATATTGGCGTTGAGGCTGTCGCCCGAAAAGCCCTGGGGTCGCCACCACTCGTTGCAATACGGCGTGCGCGCGAACCATTCGAGATCGAGATAGTCGTTCGGCCTGAACACCGTGCCGATCGGAAAGGCCTTGGTTCGCCCCTTGTTGGTATAGTGTTGCCACCAGTAATCGCGGTAGGACTTGGCGAATTCGGGGTCGGTGATCGGCGCGACGCGCGTCGATAGCTGCGCGTCGGGATCGAAGATCTCTAGCACCACGAGTTGCGCGTCGACAGTCTTCGCAAGTGCCCGCATCGCGTCGGGCCAGCACTTCGCATCAAGCGCCGCGTCGTAGATCAGCGGCACCAGCTCGGCTTCCGGACTGTCCCGCATCTTGGCGCCTCCCCAGCCGGGTTTCAACAGTTTCGCCGTCGCTTCCGATTGCGCAACGCAAATTGTCGGCGCGTAGAACATTCGTCCGATGCGGGGCAATCTACAGCGTGGGAAAGGTGGCGGGAAGTAGCAGCAGGGAAGGACCCACGAGATGATCCGGGCTAGCTTGAACGTCCTCGCAATCGTCGTCGCCGTCGCCGCAGTTCCCGCAAGCGCCGTCACCTTCGGCTTCGTCGGCCAGTTCTCGAACGACACGCCGCCCCCGCAGCCCGATCCCTCGTGCGCGGCGGGGCAGATCCTCGTCGATTTCAATCCCGGCAATTCGACCGCCGCCGGAACCTCGAACCTCGGTGCCTTCGGGCCGTCGCAGACCCACTGCATCGCGCCGGGCAATCCCTACACGGGCGTCTTTACCTTCGACTTTTCGGGCGGCGACGTGCTCACCGGGACGACGGCGGGTTCGATGACGCCGACCGCGACACCGGGGATCGCGAACAGCTTCGTGACCTATACGGCGACCGGGGGTACCGGCCGCTTCCTCGGCGCTACCGGTACGATCTCGGGGGTCGGCCTGCTCGACCGCCGACCGGCGCGACCGCTCAACCAGCTGAGCCTCAACGGCGTCCTCAACCTGCCCGCCGTTGCGGTGCCCGAGCCCGCCAGCTGGGCGCTGATGATCGCGGGCTTCGGGGTAACCGGCGCCGTGGCACGACGCCGACGCGCGGTCGCCGTTACCGCCTGAGACGAAAAACCGCCGCCGCCCCCCCGGGCGACGGCGGTTGTCGCCCGCAGCGCAGGGTCAGGCGGCGCGGACGGGGAGCGCGCGACGGCGACGCGCCGCGACACCGGTCAGGCCGAACCCGCCGAGCAGCAGCGCCCACGTTGCGGGTTCGGGGACGGCGGGTGAGACCCCGACGTTGACCTGGTAGCTGATGCTGATGCTGTCGATCAGGCGCGCGACGTCGAGCGTGTCGATGGTCCCGCCGCCCGTCAGCCCGGTGAAGCTGAAGCTGCCGCCGAACTCGCGCCCGCCGATGAAGCTGGTGCAGTTGCCGCAGCCGGCCAGCGTCGGATTGGGCAGGTCGCCGACGAGACCGGTGAGCAGCAGGCTGCCGGTCGTCGTCGCGAACGCCGGGCTGACCGGACCGTCGAGGTTGAAGCCGACGAACTGGGCATAGCCAGGCGCGATGACCTGGGCGGGGACGACGAATGCGCCGTCGAGCGTGACCGTCGCGTCGATGATATCGCCCGCGTCGAGCGTGAAGGGCGTGAAGCCGGTCAGCGCAAGGAAACCCGACTGGAAATCATAGCCGCCGAACCTGAAATTATTGACCGTCGTACTGGCGACGCTACCCGTCAGGTTGAGCGTGATCGTCGCGGCCTCGACAGGCATTGCGGCGAACGCGACGACGAGCATTGCAGTGCGGAACATTTGGCCCTCCAGCGTTAGTCTCGCCCTCTGTCTAGCGCTCGGGGCCGCTTGCTACAGCCTCCCGGAATCGCGGGGTTTTCGGAAAAGATTGACGAATCATTGCGGCCGTGGCTGGATGCAAAGCAGTGGGATCGGGATGTCTCCGATGTTGTCGCAGTTGCTTGCCATTGCCGAGCCCGCACTCGCTGCGCCCGACGCCGTGGCTGCGAGCCACGCTTTCTTCGCGGCGCTCGAGCCGCTCGGCGCGACCTACCTTCAGACCCGCGCCTATCGCCGCCCGCGCACGCGGCTGACCAATGCCAGCCATTGGGCCGCGGCGGGCTTCATCGTCCGCCGCGCGCGCGCCGGGTGGGAGGGCAGTGCGGCGTTCGACTATGTCTGCTTCGAGAATAACCCGCTGCTCGCGCCGATCAGGCTCGGCCACACGCGCTACCGCTTCAGCGAATTCGCGCCGCGCGGGCGCAAGCACGGGGCGTACTGGGAGGCGCTGGGCGAAGCCGGCATCGACGACGCGCTGTGTGCGACGTCTTACGGGGCAGACGGGGCGATTGCGTCGCTCCACCTGGGCATTGCGAAGGACGCACTGGGCGGTGGCGCGGCCGCGACCGTGCAGATGGCGGGGCTATTGCTCACGGAACGCCTGCTCGGCTTCGGCGTCGCGCCTGCCGACCCCGCACCCATCCTGACGCCGCGCGAACGCGACGCGCTGGCGTTCGTCGCCGAGGGCAAAACCGACTGGGAAATCGCGACGATCCTTGGCTTGTCCGAATCGACCGCACGATTCCACGTCGACAACGCACGGCGCAAGCTCGGCGCAGTCAATCGCGCGCATGCCGTTGCGAAGCTGCTGAGCGGTCGGCTGATCTAGGCGCATCGCCAGGGCGGCTCAGTCGCGTTGCAGCGCTTCCAGCTCATAGCGGCCCGCGAGATGCGTCCACGTCATCAGGACGAGCAACGCGTGCGGCCCGGTGACCCACGCGTCGATCGGCGGATGGTCGCCGTAGCCGATCGCGATATGGCGACAGGCGAAGCGGCCCGCGGCGACGGCCAGCGTTTCGTCGGTGAGCCGCTGAACCACCGCGCGCGAGGTCAGCAGCGCGGGCGCGCCGCCGCCGTTGGCCTGGTGGCTGCACGCCGCGCCGTCGATGGCCGCCTCGGCGCGGTCGCCGAGCGCCAGCGCCAGCCAGCCGTCGTTGATCAGCGCATGTGTACCGAAGAAGGCATGGTCGCCCGGGAGATTCGATTCGCCGTGACCGGTCGGCGAGGCGGTGTGCGCCGCGAAACCGTCAGGGACCGCGCGGAACCAGCCGCTGCCGGCCCACGCGCCCTGCTCGACAAGGCGGACATAGGCTTCGCGCGGCCGCGCATCGGGACCGAGGACGAGATGCGCGTCGCGGACGAGGTCGTCGTCGTCCATCTCGCACTGGGCGCGCAAGGTCCGGCTGGCGTCCCCATGGACCGAGACGCTGAAGACTTCGCGCCCGGTGCGCTGGCCGCTTGCGTCGAGGTACGCGATGCGCCCGCTCCAGCGCTCGCGGTCGGGCACCTCAGGCATCCTTGAGGTAGTAGCGCCGCGTCGCAGTCAGGTCGTCGGCGAGGTCGTAGACCATCGGACTGCCCGTCGGGATCTCCTCGTGGACGATGTCGGCGTCGGCGATGCCCGACAGATGCTTGACCAGTGCGCGCAGCGAGTTGCCGTGCGCGACGATGACGACGCGCTTGCCTGCCTGCAACTCGGGGGCGATGACACGGTCCCAGTACGGCAGGACGCGCGCGATGGTGTCTTTGAGGCTCTCGGCCGCCGGGATGTGCACCCCGGCATAGCGACGGTCGCCGGTCATGCTGTACGGCGAGGCGACGTCGATCGGCGGCGGCGGGATGTCGAAGCTGCGCCGCCACAGCAGCACCTGCGCGTCGCCGTGCAGCGCGGCGGTCTCGGCCTTGTTCAGCCCGGTCAGCCCGCCATAGTGGCGCTCGTTCAGTCGCCAGTCCTTGACCACCGGCAGCCACAGCCGCCCCATCGCCTCGAGCGCGAGATCGAGCGTCTTGATCGCGCGCGTCTGCACGCTGGTGAAGCACAGGTCGAAATCGAAGCCCCTGGCCGCGAGCAGTTCGCCCGCCGCGACCGCCTCGGCGATGCCCTTGTCGGTCAGGTTCACGTCCCACCAGCCGGTGAAGCGGTTCTCGAGGTTCCAGGCCGACTGGCCGTGGCGGATGAGGACGAGTTGCGGCATCAAAGGTCCAGCTGCATGAAATGAAGGAAGCCATCGTCGACATAGTCGCTAAAGCGCGGACCGTCGACGAAACCGGCGCGGCGATACAAACCCAGCGGTGCCTCAAACGCCGGGCCGGTGCCGGTTTCGAGGTGGAGGCGCACATAATTGCGCGTCCGCGCGACGTCGATCACGTGATCGAGCAGCCGCGCCGCAACACCCTGTCGGACATGCGTCGGCGCGGTGCGCATCGACTTGACCTCGCCGAGTCCTGGGGCAAATTCGCGCAGCGCGGCGCACCCTGCCAGCGCGTCGCCGTCCCAAGCCGTCCAGACCGTCACCTCGGGCTTGCGTAACGCGTCAAGGTCGAGCGCGTGGACGCTTTCCGGCGGGGAATGCTGCTTCATGTCCGCAATATGGTAAGCGAGCAATGTCGCGATCTCGGGTCCGCGCAGATCGTCGATCACAATCTTCACCGCAGCCGCTCCGCGACCTCCAGCAGCGCTGCGAGGCAGTCGCGCGCCAGTGCCGCCGAGCGTTCGGGGGACCAGCCGGCCTTGGGTTCGGGGTTGTCGTCGCAGTCCTTGAACGGCATCTCGAGCGTCATCGCGAGGCAGCCGAAGCGTTCGGCGACGGCGTTGGTGCTCATCGTCAGGTTCGCCTTGCCCGGTGGCGCGGCGGGGTAGCCGATCTTGGTCTGGAAGTCCTTCGACAGCAGCGCTAGCGTCGTCTTGTAATCGGAAAGCAGAGTCAGCTGGCGCTCGGTGATCGACGGGATGCCCTCAAAACCCGCAATGAAGTTGTGCGGCAGCGACTCGTCGCCATGGACGTCCATCGCGAAATCGACGCCGCTCGCGTCCATCGCGGCGCGGGTGCACAACACCTCGGGCGAGCGCTCGGGCGTCGGGTTCGCCCATTCGCGATTGAGGTTCGCGCCCGCGGCGTTGGTGCGCAGATGCCCGCGCCGCGACCCGTCGGGATTCATGTTGGGAACGATATGGAAGCTGCACTTCGCGCGCAGGTCGCGCGCCAGCGCATCGTCAGCGTCGGTAAGCCGATCGAGCGCCCCCTCCATCCACCACTCGGCCATTGTCTCGCCGGGATGCTGACGCGCGTAGAGCCAGACCTGCAGCGGACCGTCGCCGACGCGCACGCGGTCGATCGACTGGCCGTCGAGCGACCAGCCGAGCACGTCCGTCGTGACCCCGGGACGCTGCGCCATGCGCGCGATCAGGTCGTGATGACGCTCCATGCTGTACGGCGCGAAATAGGCGACCCACAGGCTGTCGGTGCGCGGACTGACGCGGATCGTCAGGATGCCGTCGGCATAGCTCGTCGCGGCGCGCGTCCAGACCTGCCGGTCTTCCGACACCACGGCGCGGTAGCCGGGCCAGCCGCCCTCATACGCTGAGCCCTTGCAGTTCGTGATGCGCAAGCTGCACGCCTGCCCCGCCGCGCCGCTCAGGCGGAAGTGGAACCACTGGTAGAAGTCGCTGTGCGCGTCCTTGCGGATGCGCAGGTCGATCGCGCCGGGTCCAGCGATGCGTTCGACCTCGATGTTGCCGCTGTCGAAGGCGGCGGAGATGGCGATGGTCATGGGCGGGCTTGTGGCGCGGGTGCGGGGGGAAGGCAACGGGGCAGGGTGGTCAGGGCACCCGCACGGTCTGCCCCGCCGGCCCCGGAAACCCGCTGAGCAGCGCGCGCGCCAGTTTGGGCACGGCCGCACCCGGATCGACCGCTCCGCGCGTGTCGGTCAGCCCCGTCGCGCGGCCCTCCCAGATAACGCTGCCGTCGCTGTGGCGCTTGATCTGCAACGCCAGCGTCGTCGCGACGATCTCGCCGGGGCGCGACTGGCCGACGGGGAAGCTGACGCCGCCACCGACGCCGCCGCCGCGCCCGAAACTGCCGCCGCCGAGCCCGATGGTCAGCCCACCCTTCGGCGGCGCGGGGCGCGAACCCTGGCTGATCGTGATCGTCCCGACATAGGCGACATCGGGCGCATCGACGGCGACGGGCGTGAAGCTCTGCGCGCGCAGCTCGCTCGCGACGGCGTCGGCAAAGCTGCGGAATTCGAGGCTGTCACGCCGGGCCGGGTCGGCGGCGACGAGCACGATGCTGCTCCGCGCGATCGGCTGCCCGAGGTGGAAACGCGTGACCTCGGTGCCCGATGGGCCGGTGGTGCAGGCGCCTGCGAGCAGCAGCGCGGCGAGCGCGGGGAGGGTGGCAAAATTGCGGATCATGGAACTACTGGCCCTCGGTTCGTCTTATCGTTCCCGTTACAACGCGGGCGCGACCGGAACGTCGCATTAACAGGATTTGTTGAATGAACGAAACGGCGACGGTGCTCGTGACGGGCGGCGCGGGCTACATCGGCAGCCACGCGGTGCTGGCACTGCGCGACGCGGGTCGGCCGGTCGCGGTCATCGACAACCTGCGCACGGGCTTTCGCTGGGCGGTGCGCGACGACGTGCCGTTCTACCATGGCGACGTCGCCGACGGCGCGCTGATCGACCGGATTTGTGCCGAGCAGGAGATCGGCGCGATCCTGCACTTTGCGGGGTCGCTGCTGGTGCCCGAGTCGGTCGCCAAGCCGCTCGACTATTATCTCAACAACGTCGTCGGCTCGCGCGCCCTGATCGAGAGCGCGGTCCGGAACGGCGTGCCGCATTTCATCTTTTCATCGACGGCGGCGGTATACGGCATCCCCGAGGTGGTACCGGTAACGGAAGACGCGCCCAAAGCGCCGATCAATCCCTATGGCAATTCGAAGCTGATGACCGAGATCATGCTCGCCGACGTCGCGCGCGCCTGTCCGATCAACTACGGTGCATTGCGCTATTTTAACGTCGCGGGGGCCGACCCGCAGGCACGCTCGGGCCAATCGACCAAGGGCGCCACCCACCTTATCCATGTCGCCGCCGAAGCCGCGCGGGGCCTGCGCGACGAGGTCATGGTCTATGGCACCGACTACGCGACGCCCGACGGGACGGGGGTGCGCGACTATATCCACGTCAGCGACCTCGCCGCGGCGCACGTCGCCGCGCTCGACGCGCTGGTTGCCGCGCCCGAGCGGTCGTTCGCGCTGAATTGCGGCTACAGCCGGGGTTTTTCGGTCCTCGAGGTCCTCGATGCCGTCGACCGCGTGGTCGGCACGCCGCTCAAGCGCACCATAGCGCGGCGCCGTGCGGGCGACCCCGATACGCTCGTCGCGGGCACTGCGCGGATCCGCGCCGAACTCGACTGGACGCCGCGCTACGACAATCTCGAAACTATCGTCGCGCATGCGCTCGAATGGGAGCGGCAGCTTGACTTGCGGGGACTGCGACCGTAGGGAGCGCGACCTTTTCCGAACAACCTCTTTCCCGGTGCCCCATGAAAGTCCGCAACTCGCTCAAGTCGCTCAAGGGTCGCCACCGCGACTGCCGCGTCATCCGTCGCCGCGGCCGCACCTACGTGATCAACAAGACCAACCGCCGCTTCAAGGCGCGCCAGGGCTGAGGGTGCCGGTCACGGCCGTCGTCTTCGACGTCGGCCATGTCCTGTACGACTGGGACCCGCGCTACCTCTACGAAAAGCTGATTGCCGACGCCGAGGAACTCGACTGGTTCCTCGCCAACGTCGTGACGCGCGACTGGCATTTCCAGCATGACGCCGGGCGTCCGTTCGCCGAGACCAGCGCCGAGTTGAGTGCGCGATTTCCGCAGTACGCCGACCTGATCGCGGCGTATTCGCCGCGCTGGCTCGAAACGATCCCGGGGCCGATGCCGGGGATGCTCGCGGTCGTCGAAGACCTTGCTGCCGCCGGCGTGCCGCTTTTTGCCATCACCAACTTCAGCGCCGAATTCTGGCCGCGCTTCCGCGCCACCGCGCCGATCTTCGACCGGTTCCGCGCGATCGTGGTGTCGGGGGAGGAACGCCTTACCAAGCCCGACCCCGCGATCTACGCCCTCGCGTTGCGTCGCTTCGGCCTCGCGCGCGGCGAGGGGCTGTTCATCGACGACCGCGCGGACAATGTCGCGGCGGGGCAGGCGGCGGGCCTGATCGGCCACGTCTTCGACGGCGCGGCGGGCGTGCGCACGGTGCTGGGCGAGGCGGGACTGCTCTAACGTCCGTCGCGGCGATGCGTGAGCGGCAGGCGGCAACCCTGTCCGAAAACCGCCAGACACGACGCGCGGACGCCGTTACAACCGCGTCATGCACACCGACCCGCAAGCCTGTTATGCCGCGATGCTAGTCCGCGACCCTGCCGCCGACGGGCGCTTCTTTACGTGCGTCAGGACGACAGGGATATTCTGCCGTCCCGTCTGTCCGGCGCGTCCACCATTCCTCAGGAACTGCAGCTTCGTCGCAACCGCTGCCGAGGCCGTCGCGGCGGGCTACCGCGCCTGCAAGCGCTGCCGCCCCGACGCGGTACCAGGCAGCCCGGCGTGGTCGGGCAGCGCCGCAAGCGTGCGGCGCGCGCTGACCCTCATCGAACGCGGCGGCCTCGACGTACCGCTCGACGGGGCGCCACCGCGGGTCGCCGCGCTCGGCGACCGGCTGGGGCTTGGCGAGCGCCAG
>JBBQVB010000052.1:0-16368 GCA_038211965.1 Sphingomonadales bacterium | reverse complement strand
AGGCGACGCTCGGCGGCGGCACCACCACCGTCCAGGCGCGCGAGCAGGCCGCAGTGGCCAGGTCGCGCACCGCGCTCGACGCCCGCATGACGACCCTCCGTACCCAGCTCCAACGCCAGTACGCCGCGATGGAAACCGCCGTCGCGGGGATCAAGTCGACCGGCAGCTTCCTCGATCAGCAGATCAAGGCGTGGACCCGCAGCTCCAACTAAGGAAACCCCGGATGTTTGCCATTGCCCGCACCGACGCGCCGCTTCCCGCCCCCGCCCCCGCCAGCACCGCGGTCGCGCAGTACCGCGATCTCGACCTTGCCGCGCGCGTCGCCGCCGCATCGCCGCAGCAGTTGGTGACGATGCTGTTCGACGGCCTGCGCGCGGCGCTCGAAGGGGCAGCGCGCGCGCTCCGGGCAGGTCAGGTGCACGCCCGCATCCGCGCCGTCACCAAGGCGCTGGCGATCCTCGACGCGCTCGAAGCGAGCCTCGACTTCGGCGCAGGGGCGGTGGCCCGCACGTTGGCGACGCTCTATGGCGAACTGCGCGCGCTGGTCGTCGCGGGCAACGCCGATGGTCGGCCCGAACTTCTTGCGGTTGCCGCCGAGCGCGTCGGCACGCTCGGCCGGGCCTGGTCCGCGGCGGGAACACCTGTCGCACCGCGCGGATAGGATTGCGGAGCGGCGCGTTGCGGGCTCGTTGCCTGTCCGGAGCTGCGCCATGACCACCGTCGCCGAAGCCCTCGTCGGGACGCTCGCCGACATCGGCGTGCGCCAGATTTTCGGCATCGTCGGCGATGCGCTCAACCCCTTTACCGACGCGATCCGGCGGCAGGACCGCGTCGCGTGATCGTCGGCGCCGGCATCGCCAAGCTGCGCGAGGCGCTGGGCGGGTAGACGGGTGGCTTTGCGCTGCCGCCCCCGCCGGGCTAAGAGCCGCGCATACGGTCCCCGAATCACGGAGTATCAATGTCGACGGAAAACGTCTCCGCCGAACAGCTGCGGCTGTTCATCGAACGCATCGAACGGCTGGAGGAAGACAAGAAGGGTCTCGCCGACGACATCAAGGATGTTTATGCCGAGGCGAAGGGCACGGGGTTCGACGCCAAGACGATGAAGGCGATCGTTCGTCTCCGCAAGATGGAGAAGGCGGCGCGCCAGGAAGCCGAGGCGCTGCTCGACGTCTACAAGACTGCGCTGGGACTGATCGATTGAGTTCCGAATGAGTTAGCACTGCCAGGGGAGGCATCGCATGAAGCTGTACGGGGCACTACTCTCGCCATTTGTCATGCGGCCGATCCTAGTCAGCCGGGCCAAGGGCCATCCGGTCGAGGCCAGCGACTTCGACGGCGGGATCAAGTCCGAGGCGTATCTGGCGCTGTCACCGATAGGCAAGATGCCGCTGCTGGTCGACGGTGACTTCGTGCTGCCCGAAAGCCAGTTGATCGCCGAATATTTCGATGCCGCTCTCGACGGGCCGAAGTTGACGCCCGCCGATCCCCAGGTGGCGGCGCGGGTGCGGCTGGTCTGCCGCATCGCCGACACGTATTTCGTACCGCATCTCGGCGGCCTTTTCGGCGCGCGCGACAACCCTGAGGGCTTGGCTCCGGCCAAGGCGGGAATTGCGGACGCGCTGCGCTACATCGAGCATTTTCGCAATGCCGACGACGCGTTCGCGGTCGGCGACAGCTTCGGGCTTGCCGATGCCGCGCTGATCCCGTTGTTCTTCTTTCTCGACGCGATGGACCGTGGCCTCGGCACCGCGCAGCTCATTGCCGACCAGCCCGGCGTCGCGGCATACTGGGCGCGCGCCAAGGCGACCGAACTCGGCGCGACCAGCCTTGCCGAGCAGTCCGAGGGAATGAAGCGCATGATGGCGAACCGCTGATGGAGACGACCCTGACCATCAACGGCACGGCGCACAGCGTCGACGTGCCCGCCGCGACGCTGCTCGTCGAGCTGCTGCGCGATCATCTCGGACTGACCGGCACGCACATCGGCTGCGACACCAGCCAGTGCGGGGCGTGCAACGTGCTGGTCGACGGGTTGCCCTTGAAATCGTGCACGCTGCTCGCGGCGTCGCTCGAGGGGCGGCAGGTCACGACCATCGAGGGGGTGGCCGCCAGGGATTCGGAGGGCGTCGAGACGCTGCACCCGATGCAGGCGGCGTTCCGCGAACACCACGGGCTGCAATGCGGCTTCTGTACACCGGGCATGGTGATCGCCGGCATCGGCATCGCGCAGCGCCACGGTGCCGACGTCGATGCCGCGACGATTGCCCACGAACTCGAAGGTAACCTCTGCCGCTGTACAGGTTATATCAACATCGTCAAGGCGATAGCCGCCGGCGCGAAGGCGATGGGTGAAGCGATGGCAGCGCGGGAGACGGTCGATGCATGATTTCGATCTGGCCCGACCGGTGTCGCTCGCCGACGCGAAGGCAGCATTCGCGGCCGCTGGGGGCGAGGCGGCTTGGCTGGCGGGCGGGCATACGCTGCTGCCCGCGATGAAGGCCCGGCTGCGTGCTCCCGAGCGGCTGGTCGACCTCGGCGCGGTGCCCGAACTGACCGGCATGAGCGTCGTCGAGGACCGGCTGTGGATCGGCGCGATGACCACCCATGCGACCATCGCCGCCGACCGCGTAATCGGCATGATCCTCCCCGGTCTCGCCGGCATGGCGAAGCTCGTCGGCGACCCGCAGGTCCGCAATCGCGGCACGCTGGGCGGCGTCATCGCCAACAACGACCCCGCCGCCGACTATCCAGCAGCGTGCCTCGCGCTCGATGCCCAGATCGAGACCGACCGGGCGACCTATGCCGCTGCCGACTATTTTCAGGGCATGTTCGCGACCGCCTTGTCGGATGGCGAGATCATCGTCCGGATCGGCTTCCGCGTGCCGCTGCGCAGCGCCTACGCCAAGTTCCGCCACCCCGCGTCGCGCTACGCCGTCGCCGGAGTCTATGTCGCGCGCCACGCCGACGACACGGTGGCGGTTGGGGTCACCGGCGCGGCGGCGGGCGCGTTCCGCTGGACGGCGGCCGAGACCGCGCTGACCGCACGCTTCGATGTCGACGCGGTCAAGGAGCTGACCCTCGACGCCGACGACCTCAACGCCGACATTCACGCGTCGGCGGAATACCGCGCGCAGCTGTGCAAGGTGATGCTGGCGCAGGCGGTCGCGGAAGCGATGTGACGCGAGGATGATGCCATGAACCCCGTCTTCAAGATTCTGCGCGCGCATGAATGGCAGGCGTTCGAGGCCGAGGGGCGGTTCTGCGGCTCGCCCGACGACAAGGCGGACAATTTCATCCATCTGTCCGCCGAAGATCAGATCAAGGGTACGCGTAGCCGCCACTTCTCGGGCGAGACGGGATTGGTTCTCCTCAAGCTCGACGCCGACGCGCTTGGCCCGGCGCTGAAGTGGGAGGTATCGCGCGGCAGCGTCGTGTTTCCGCATCTCTACCGGGTGCTGGAGCGCGCCGACGTGATCGAAGCGAAACCCCTCTAGACGCGCTGCGCCGCCTTCGCTCGCGCGAAGCCCGGGCGATCCTGCAGCCGCGCCCAATACGCGCGCAGCCGCTCCGACAGCGCGTCGTGTAACCCAAGCGTCGCCGCGAGCATCAGCGCATAACCCACTGAAATATCGGCGGCGGTAAAGCGTCCGGCGCACAGCCACTCGCCTTCTTGCAGAGCCGCGTCGGCAAGGATCGTCCGCCGCGCGAACCAGTGCGCATAATCGTCGGCTGCCGCCTGCAGCCGCTTGGCAGGTTCGAAAACGCGGTAGCGCAGCACGATGGTCTGCGGAAAGGTCAGCGTCGCCTCGCCGTGGTGAAGCCAGTTGAGCCACGCCCCGTACGCGGGATCGCCGACCGCCACGGCCAGTGGCGACGGGCCGTACCGCGTGCAGAGATACTGCACGATCGCCGCCGATTCGGTCAGGCGCGCCGCGCCGTCGACCAGTAGCGGGATGGTGCCGAGCGGGTTCTCCGCAAGAAATTCCGGCGCGCTGCGGCGTGGGGGAAAGGGCAGGAGCTCGAGTTCATATGGCAGGCCCATTTCCTCGAGCGCCCATAGCGCGCGGAACGAGCGGGCGTCGGCGCAGTGGTATAGGGTCAGGGTCACGCCGCTACCCTAGTCTTGTCATGCCGGCGAAGGCCAGCAGCCAGCGTTGTCACACACTTCGACGGCGATGCTTGCGCGATGGCATGGTGCGGCCCTTTGCCGGCATGACGCGCGACACCGCCGTTAATCCACCCTTCACGCCTTCCCCGGCATTGCGCCCGCGCAACCTCGGGAGGGACGCGATGCGGCGGCGGGTCGGGATATTTGCGGTCGGTGCGACGTGCCTCGCGACGGGTGTCGCGCTGGCGATCGGGATCAACGTGCGCACCGGGCGCGGCGCGGTCGAGGCGCAGCCGGTGGTCGTCGCCGCGCCCGAGGCCCGTATCGTCCCCATCGAGGGGCGGTCGCTGCTGCTCAGCTACAGCGCCATCGTCAAGCGTGCTGCCCCTGCCGTCGTCAACGTCTATTCGGCGCGTGTCGACCGGTCGCGTCCGACGTTGATGAGCGATCCGTTCTTCCAGCGCTTCTTCGGCGGGGCCGCGCAGCCGCCGCGCGTCGAGCAGTCGCTCGGCTCGGGCGTCATCGTCGGGACCGACGGGCTGATCGTCACCAACAACCATGTCGTGGGCGGGGCCGACCAAATCCTCGTCGCGCTCGCCGACCGCCGCGAATACCCGGCCAAGCTGCTGTTCGCGGACGCGCGGCTCGATCTCGCGCTGCTCAAGATCGATACCAAAGGCGCGAAGCTGGCGACGGTGCCGCTCGGCGACAGCGACCGTGCCGAGGTCGGCGATATCGTGCTGGCGATCGGCGATCCGTTCGGGGTGGGGCAGACGGTAACGCACGGCATCGTCTCGGCAACGGCGCGGACGGGGCAGGGCGTTTCCAACTACCAATACTATCTGCAGACCGACGCGGCGATCAATCCGGGCAACTCGGGCGGTGCCTTGCTCGACATGCAGGGGCGGTTGCTCGGTATCAACACCGCGATCGCGTCGCCATCGGGAGGCTCGACGGGCGTCGGCTTCGCGATTCCCGCCAACATCGTCCGTGTGTTCGTCGGCGCCGCAAAGACCGGCAAGCTCGTCACTGGCTGGATCGGCGCGGAGGGCGAGGCGCTGACCACCGCGAGCGCGACGCAGCTCGGCCTCGACCGGCCCGGCGGGGTGCTGGTGACCGGCGTCTCGCCGGGTTCGCCGAGCGCCGTTGCAGGGATCAAGGCGGGCGATATCCTGATCGCGGTCGATGGCAAGGAGGTCGTCGATCCGGCGCAGCTGCGCTACCGCATTGCGGTGCAGGGCGTCGGGACGCGCGTCGCGGTCGACTATCTGCGCGGGCGCGAGAAGCGGACCGCCGAGTTGACCCTCGCCGCACCGCCCGAGACGCCGCCGCGGTCGCTGACGCGTATCGGCGGCGACAATTTGCTCAGCGGCGTGACCGTCGGCAACCTGTCGCCGGCATTCGCGCAGGAGGTCGGCGCGGGGCTACCCGAACAGGGGGTCGTCGTAACCGAGATCCTGGGCAGCGCCCCCGCCGCGCGCTTCGGCTTCCTGCGCCCCGGCGATTTGATCGAGGCGGTCAACGGCACGCCCGTTCGCACGGTCTCCGACGTCGCGGCGGCGGTGCGGTCGGGAAACCCGAGCGTACGCTTCAACCGTGGTGGCCAGCATGCGGTGTGCGGGGTCGTCGGGGGCGCACTGAGCTGCCAGTCGTAGCGCCCCCCCCCCCCCCCGGAAGGAGGGACCGAGTTCAGCGCCCCCGCTTCCGCGTCACGAAGGCCGTCAGCGACCCGAGCGTCGCGAACAGGTCACCGTCGACCTCGTCGTCGTCGACGACGATGCCGAAACGGTTCTCGATTGCGGTCAGCACGCGCGCCACCGCCATCGAATCGAGTTCGGGGAGATCGCCGAACAGCGCGCTGCCGGCATGCAGGTGGCGCGCGGCGGCGGCACTCAGGCCGAGTTCGTCACTCAACAGGTCGCGCACCGCGTCGAGATCGGTGGTCGGCTCCATCGCCGGACTGGTCGCCATCGGTGTCTCTACTCCCGCCGCGCGGACATGCGGCTTCCGGCAGCGCGCGTCATAGAGTAGCAGCGGCGCTTCGCAAATCCCGGAGCGCTCCATCCGCATCGACCGCCTGATCGCCGCCGCGCCGCCCGCGAACATTGCGCTGGTGCACCGCGAGCGGCGGCTGACATTCGGGGACCTCGATGCGCTCGTCGGACGGTTCGCGGGCGGGCTGGTCGCGGCGGGGGTCAGGCCCGGCGACCGCGTCGTGACGTGGCTGCCCAAATCCATCGAGAGTGTCGCCACGCTGTTCGGCACGGCACGCGCAGGGGCGGTTTTCGTGCCGGCGAACCCGCAGCTCAAGCCGGCCCAGGTCGCGCATATCGTTGCCGACAGCGGCGCGGTACTGCTGCTGACGACGGCCTCCCGCGTGCAGGGGTTGGGCGTAGCGGCACGGGTGCTGACGGTGGAGGACGATTTCGCGAGCCTCGTCGCCGCGCCCCCTGCCGATGTCGCGACCGGCGACGAGGCACTCGCAGCGCTGCTCTACACGTCGGGGAGCACCGGCAAGCCCAAGGGCGTGATGCTCAGCCATTCCAACCTCTGGCACGCCGCCGACTCGGTACGAACCTACCTCGGCACTGCGCCCGACGACCGCGTGCTCAGCGTCCTGCCGCACGGCTTCGACTATGGCCTCAACCAGCTGACGAGCGCGTGGGCGGGCGGCGCGCGCGCGGTGCTGCTCGACTATCTGACGCGGCGCGACGTGGTGCGTGCGGTCGCCGCCCACGGCATCACGCAACTGGGGGGCGTGCCGCCGCTGTGGCACGATCTTGCGGCTGCAGATTGGGGCGAGAGCGGCGCGACCCTGCGCGTCCTGACCAATTCGGGCGGACATCTCCACGCGACGCTCTCGGCAAGACTGCGCGGGCTGTTCCCGGCTGCGCGGCTGTTCCTGATGTACGGGCTGACCGAGGCGTTTCGCGCGACCTACCTCGATCCGGCACTGGCGGCGACTCACCCCGATTCGGTCGGACGCGCGATCCCCCATGCGGAAGTCGCAGTGCTGCGTCCCGACGGCAGCGTCGCGGACGACGACGAACCCGGCGAACTGGTCCAGGCGGGGCCGCTCGTCGCGCAGGGGTATTGGCGCGACGACGAACGGACCGCGCTACGCTTTCGCCCCGCGCCGCCGGTCCTCGCGAGCGGCGGCATGGCGCTGTGGTCGGGCGACACACTGCGCCGGGACGCGGCGGGGCTGCACTGGTTCGTCGGGCGCGACGACGAAATGATCAAGACCAGCGGCCACCGCGTCAGCCCGACCGAGATCGAGGATGCGGTGCTCGCCAGCGGCGCGGTCGGTGCGGCGATGGCGCTCGGGGTCGCGGACGCACGGCTCGGGCAGGCGGTGGTGCTGATCGCGACGCCGCTGGGCGAGGGGGCGGAGGCGCGGTTGCGGACGGCACTGGCGGCGGCGCTGCCGGGCTTTATGCAGCCGACGCGGATCGTCTGGCGCGATGCGCTGCCGGTCACTGCCAACGGCAAGCTCGACCGCGCTGCGCTGCGCGCCGAGGTTGCGCCATGAGCCACATCCCGACGGGCTTCACCAGCTTGGACGGCGAACTGGCGATCGCCGGGCGGCGCGCATCGGACTGGGTGCACGAGGCGGGCGACACACCGCTGTTCGTTTACGACCGCGCGCGGATCAGCGCGCGGATCGCTGCCGTCCGCGCGGCGCTGGGCGACGAAGTGGCGCTGCACTATGCGATCAAGGCTAATCCGCTGCCTGCGCTCATCGAGTGGATCGCGCGCGAGGTCGATGGCCTCGATGTAGCGTCGGGGGGCGAACTGGCGCTGGCGCTGACGACGGGGATTGCGCCGTCCCGCATCGGTTTCGCCGGGCCGGGCAAGCGCGACGACGAACTAAGCGCGGCGCTTGCTGCGGGGGTCCGGCTCAATGTCGAGTCGGTCGGCGAGCTCGAACGCATCGCAGCGCTCGGCGGGCAGGGGTCGCGCGTCGCCTTGCGCCTCAACCCCGACTTCGACTTGATAGGGTCAGGGATGCGCATGGGCGGGCGCGCCTCGCCCTTCGGCATCGATGCGGCCGACGCGCCAGCGGCCGTGGCGCGGGCCACAGCGCTGGGGATCGTCGTCGATGGTCTGCATGTCTATGCCGGGTCGCAGACGCTCGCGGCGGCGGCGGTGACCGAAGCGCAGGCCGCGACGCTCGCGCTGGCGGCGCGGCTGGTCCGCGCGACAGGCCTGGTGCTGGCCCATCTCAATCTCGGCGGTGGTTTCGGAATCCCGTATTTTGCCAACGACTTGCCGCTCGATCTTGCGGCAGTCGGTGAAGCGTTGCGGGCGGCGTTGGCAGACCGTCCACTGGAACTGCGCGACACGCAGATCGTCGTCGAACTGGGTCGTTACCTCGTCGCCGAGGCGGGGGTCTATCTGACCCGCGTCATCGACCGCAAGGTCAGTCGCGGCACGACCTTTATCGTCACCGACGGCGGACTGCACCACCAGCTTGCCGCAAGCGGCAATTTCGGCACGGTGATCCGCCGCAACTACCCGGTTGCCAATGCCTCGCGCTTCGCCGAACCGGCGCGCGAGAACGTCGATATCGTCGGCTGCCTGTGCACCCCGCTCGACCGGCTGGGCGAACGTGTCGTGCTTCCCGCAACGGAGGTCGGCGACCTGATCGCGGTGTTCATGGCGGGGGCATACGGCGCGAGCGCCAGTCCGGTGGCGTTCCTCGGCCACCCGGCAGCGCGCGAAATGCTTGCCTAGCGTTCGTCGATCAGCCCCGGCGTCGCGGCATGCGCCATCGACGTCGGTTGGGCCCCGGCAATCGCCCACGACAGCAGCGCGCCGACGACGACGCCCGACGCGAGGCCGAAAATCCACGCCAAAGTCGAACCGGCAACGCGACGACGCGCAAACAGGCGGCTGGGACCGTCCACGATAACCTCCGGCGCGCCGTTGGGGGGGCGCATCGGCACCTGACCGTGCCGACGCACGACGCGTCTACCGCTCGGCGGTGCAAGACGCGTGCCAATCGGCGGCAGGTCGAGAAGTCGTTGGAATATGGTAAACGGCGTCTCCAAGCTGTCATGCAAGTGTAAAGTCTGCCGACGTTCTGTAATATGCCGCGATGAATGTCAGGCCGTCCGCCGGCGCATTCATGCCCAGTGCGGTACGGTCCTGCGCCGCAAGCGCTGCCGCGAGATCGGCGCGGCTCCACGCGCCTGCGCCTACGAGCTTGAGGCAGCCGACCATCGATCGCACCTGATGGTGGAGGAACGAGCGCGCCGCCGCGACGATCTCGATGCGGTCGCCGTCGCGCGTCACCTCGAGCCGGTCGAGCGTCTTGACGGGGTCTGCCGACTGGCAGTGCGCGCTGCGGAAGGTGGTGAAGTCGTGTTTGCCGAGCAGGTCCTGCGCGGCGGCGTGCATCGCGGCGGCGTCGAGGCGCACCGCGACCTGCCACGCCAGCCCGCGCTGCACCGTCAGCGGCGCGCGGCGATTGACAATGACATAGCGATAGACCCGACCGGTGCAGTCGAAGCGCGCGTGAAAATCCGGTGCCGCAACCGCGCACGCCAGCACGACGACGGGGGCAGGGCGAAGATGCGCGTTGACCGCCTCCATCAGCCGGAACGGCGCGATCGGCTTGGCGATGTCGACGTGCGCGACCATCGCCTCGGCATGCACCCCGGCGTCGGTACGTCCTGCGGCATAGGGGATCGCGGCTTCGCCCGTCGCGGCCATGATGGCGTCGGTCAGCTTCCCCTGGACGCTCGCCCCGTGCTCCTGCCGCTGCCACCCGACGAAGGGGCGGCCGTCCCATTCGAGCGTCAAGCGAAAGCGCGTCACGCGACGCGGGTGCCGACTGCGATCGCCCAGCCATTGAGCAGGTCGCGCGTCGCCATCGCGGGCTTGCCGGCGCGCTGGACGAGCGTCGGGCGCAGTGCGGCGGACCCGCACGCCAGCGTCAGGCGGTCATCGAGGACCGTGCCAGGCGCACCGCTCCCCGCGACGACGTCGGCAGCAAGAATCTTGAGGCGTTCGCCGCCGATTTCGAGGAAGGCCCCCGGCGCGGGGTTATAGGCCCGGACGGCGCGCTCGACCTGCGCGGCGGACTGCGTGAGGTCGAGGCGGGCGTCGGCCTTGGCGATCTTGGGCGCAAGGGTCACCCCGGCTTCGGGCTGCGGTACCGCGACGAGTGTGTCGAGCCGTGCCAAGGCTTCGACGATCAGCCCCGCGCCCATCGCCGCCAGTTCGGCGTTCAGGTCGCCCGCCGTCTTGCGTGCCAGCGAGGTGCGCGCTTCGAGCAGCATTGGGCCGGTGTCGAGCCCGCGTTCCATCGCCATGATCGTCACGCCGGTCGTGTCGTCGCCTGCAAGGATGGCACGCTGGATCGGCGCGGCTCCGCGCCAGCGCGGCAGCAGCGAGGCATGGATATTGAGGCAGCCTCGCAGCGGCGCGCCGAGCACTTCCTGTGGCAGGATCAGGCCATAGGCGGCAACGACGGCGACCTCGAGGCCGAGTGCGGCAAAGGCGGCGCGGTCGGCCTCGCCCCGAAAATTCACGGGCGTTCGCACTTCCAGTCCGAACGCATCGGCCCGGTCGTGAACCGCCGCGCGCATCAGCGCCTTGCCCCGCTGTGCCGGGCGCGGCGGCTGGGTATAGACCGCCGCGATGTCGTGCCCTGCCGCGACCAGCGCCTCGAGCGCGGGGACGGCAAAGGCGGGCGTTCCCATGAAAGCGATCCGCATGGACGGCGGCTAGCCCGCGCCGCCGCGCGGCGCAACGGTCGCAGCCATTTTCCGCCGGACACGGGCGGCACGCGCCGCTAATCTCGGCGGCAAACGGGGAGAGACCGATGACCGCTGCCGCCACCTTTCGAGCGCGCCATGCGCGGGGCGAACTGCTCGTTTTCGCCAATGCGTGGGATCCGGGCAGTGCGCGCCTGATCGAGAGCCTCGGCAGTCCGGCGATAGCGACCACCAGTTCGGGCGTCGCGTGGGCGCGCGGCTATCCCGACGGCGACGCGCTGCCGGTCGACGTGCTGATCGCGACGGTCGGCGCAATCGCGCGCGTCGTCGGCGTCCCCCTGACCGTCGACGTCGAAGGCGGCTACAGCGACGATCCCGACACGGTCGCGGCGACCGTGATGCGCGTCGTCGACGCCGGAGCGGCGGGGATCAATATCGAGGACGGCAACGGCCCGCCCGAGCGGCTTGCCGCCAAGATTTCCGCTATCCGCGGTGCCGTCGCGAGGGCCGGTACCGACGTCTTCGTCAACGCGCGGATCGACGTGCACCTCAAGGGCATCGGCGCGCCGGAGACGCGCGCCGCCGAGCTCGCCGCGCGCATTGCGCGCTATCGCGATGCGGGTGCGGATGGCATTTTCGTTCCCGGCCTGACCGATCCGACGGGCATCGCCGCGGCCGTCGCGGCGGCGGGACCGCTGCCGTTCAATGCGATGGCACTGCCCCAGCTACCCGATGCAGCCACGCTGCGCGCGCTCGGCGTGCGGCGGCTGAGCGCGGGCGGCGCGGTGGCGGGCGCGGCAATCGCGGCGGCGGCGGGGCTCGCCGAGGCATTCCTCAAGACCGGCGACTGTGCGGCATTGTTCGCAGACGCCAGTCCAACGTGGACCTATGGCCGGATGAACGCGCTGATGACCCGCTGAGTGCTACTGCGGCAGCGCTTCGATCCGGAACCTCGCCAAAACCTCGAGCGCGAAGCGCGTGTCGCGCGCGAGGCCGACCAGAGCACCGATCTGGCGCGGGTCGCGCAGCACCGCCGCGAGCACCGCTCCGAGGCGCACGCCGCCGCTGTCGGTGAGCGGCACGCACGCCGCGGCGGGCAGGTCGCGCACTGCGGTGTCTGAGATGACGCGCAGCACGACGAAGGGTAGGGCGTGCGCCGCTGCGACCCGCGCGACGACGTGGCTCTCCATATCGACGGCGGCGGCTCCGGTTGCGGCGCGTAGCTGCGCCTTGGCAGCGGCGGTCGCGGCGGGCATCGGGGTACCGATGACGCGGCGGAACTTGTCTGCGGACCCCGCACCTTCCTGCTCGTCATGCTGGCCTGTGCCAGCATGACGAACGAGGATTCCGGCACCGTTGCGAATATCGAGCCATCCCCCGTCGCCGTCGGTCACGACATCACCCACCCGCAACTCCGGATCGAGCGCGCCCGCGATGCCGATGCTCAGCAGTCCCGCCGGTCGCGCGGCCGCGATCCGTGCCGACAACCGCGCCGACAGCACGTCGCCGTGGCCGCCGCACGCGATGACCTCGATCCCGCGCCGCGCAATGATGCGAGCCTCGCTGCGCAAGCCCGTGGCGGCGAGGATATAGGTCACATGCCGTACGGCACGGCGACGCTGTTGCTCGCGGCGAGACTGCGAAAGCGCGCCAGCGCCCAGAGCGGGAAATAGCGCCGGTAGCCGTGATAGCGCAGGTAGAAGACGCGCGGGAAACCGCCGCCGGTATAGCCGTCTTCGGGCCACTCGCCGTCGTCGCCTTGCGTCGCGGCCAGCCAGGCGATGCCGCGCGCCACCGCCCCGGATTTTGCCTGTCCCGCCGCCATCAGCCCAAGCAGCGCCCATGCGGTCTGCGATGCCGCCGACGGCGCGGGTTGGTGGCCGGCATAGTCGAGCGCATAGCTGTCGCAAGCCTCGCCCCAGCCACCGTCGGCGTTCTGGATGCGCTCCAGCCAAGCGACCGCGCGCGCCACCGCGGGGTCGGCCGGCCCGGCTCCCGCCGCGTTGAGCGCGCATAGCGCCGACCACGTGCCGTAGATGTAGTTGACCCCCCAGCGCCCGAACCAGCTGCCGTCGGCGCATTGCTCGGCGCGCAGGTATGCAAGGCCCGCGTCGGTGCGGGACGCATCGGTCCCCAGTTGCGCGAACATCGAGACGCAGCGTGCCGACACATCGGCCGTCGGCGGGTCGAGCAGCGCGCCGTGATCGGCGAACGGGATGTTGTTGAGATAGTGATCGACGTTGTCGGCATCGAAGGCTCCCCAGCCGCCGTTGGCGCTCTGCATGCCAGCCGTCCACTCGACGGCGCGGTCGATGGCGGGGTCGAAACGCGCGGTAGCCCCGCGTGCCCGGTCCATCGCCATGACGACGACGGCGGTGTCGTCGAGGTCGGGGTAGTGCGCATTGGCATACTGGAAGGCCCAGCCGCCGGGGCGCAAGCCGGGGCGTCGCTCGGCCCAGTCACCGCGCAGCTCAAGTTCCTGCAACGGCGCGAGCCAGTCGAGCCCCGACAGCGCGGCGGTCTCCGACGCGGGGTCGCCGACCTCGAGCAAGGCGTGCGCGGCGAGCGCGGTGTCCCAGACCGGTGACACGCACGGCTGGCAATAGGCCTCGTCGTGCTTGACCACGAGCAGCCGGTCGATCGACTCGCGCGCGACCCGGCGGCGCGGGTCGGTCGCTGGCACGCCGAGCGCGGCGTACATCATCACGCTGTTCGCCATTGCCGGGAAGATCGCGCCGAGGCCGTCGTGGCCGTTCAAGCGCTCGTCGACGAAGGCAACGCACGCCGCCAGGGCGCGGGCGCGCAGACGCTTTGGCCAAAGCCCGTCGCCCGCCTTCAGCAGCCGGTCGAGGCCGTGGAAGAAGGCCGCCCAATAGGGTTTCTGATGGCCCGCCTTGCCGACTTCGACGGGTGGCCCGAACAGTTCGGGAATACCGATGCCGAGGCGGTTTACCGCCTGCGCGCGCGTCGCCTGCAGCACCAGCAGCGGGACGATCACCGTCCGCGCCCAATACGCCATGCGCGACAGGTGGATGGGGAACCAGCGCGGCAGCAGGATGATCTCGGGCGGCATCGTCGGCACGTGTGCCCACGACGACTGGTCGAACAGCGCGAGCATGAAGCGCGTGAAGACGTTCGCCGCGCCCGCGCCGCCGCGCTTCAGGATTTCGCTGCGCGCTCGCGCCATGTGCGGCGCCGCGATGTCGTCGCCGATCATCTTGAGCGCGAAATAGCCTTTGACCGTTGCCGACAGGTCGAGCGCGCCGCCGTGGAACAGCGGCCAGCCGCCGTCGGGCCGCTGGATGCGCCGAAGGTAAGTGCCGACCTTGGCTTCGAGAACGGGGTCGGCATCCTCGCCGAGATAGTGGACGAGGAGGACATATTCGGCCGGAATCGTCGCGTCGGCCTCGAGCTCGAAGACGAAATGCCCGTCAGCGCGCTGATGGCCGAGCAACGCGGCGGCAGCGCGCGCGATCGTCGCGTCGAGCACCGAAGGTGGATCGGCGAGGTCGAGGGCTGGGGCAGCGCTGGCCATGGCTTGGGTCTAGCAGCGAAGTGCGCCAGCGAAAACTATCGTAGCCGCTCGGTCGCCTGCGCCAGCACGACATAGAGCTTGCCGATGTCGCTCGACAGCAGGGTGACCGCCAGTGTCTTGCCCTCGCGGCTCGGCATCGTCTGCTTCAGCAAGGCCTCGAACTCGGTAATGAAACGCGTCGCCTGTTCGCGGAATGGCGCGTCGTGCTCGAAATGGCGCGCAACCTTGCGCGCGGTGTGGCGGTCGAGCAGCTGCACCGCCCGCCGCGCGAAGATGCTGCGGTCGCCCTTAAGGTATGCCCCCCACGCTGCGTCGCCGACATCGATGCTGAGCAGCTTGGTGATGTCGATCGCGGCGGCCTGGAGCGACGCGAGCAACGCCTCCGAGCGTTTCGCGATATCGTCGCGCAACATCACCTCATAGCGCGTGTCGACCTCGTCGATGCGGGCCTCGACGGTCGCGACGGTCTTCGTCAGCGCGAGCAGGAGCTGGGTGACGCGCTCGGCCGCGGCCTGTGCCGCCTCGCCGGCCCCGGCGGTGGCGGCCTCGACGCGCGCGATCTCGGCGGCGATCGGTGCGGCGAAGGCGGTGTGGGCGCGCGTCGTGCCGGCGTTGTCGAGTGCCGCCTCGGCCTCGGCGACGACCTGCCCGAGCGTCTCGCGCATCGTCCCCATCGTCGCGTTGGCGACCTCGCGCACACGCGCTAGCACCTCGATCAGCTGCGTCGACGCGGTCAGCGCGGCGCTTCCGGTGGCGGTCTCGACACCTTCTGCGATGCCGCGCGCGGCGTCGAGCTGCTCGCCGATACGCGTCACGGTCGCATGCGTCGCTGCGACCGGCGAGTCGAGCGCGGCGAGATTGTCGCTGACCAGCGCGACGCCCGCCGCGAGGTCGGCGACCCCGCCGCGCGTCGCGGGCAAATCGGTGGCGAGGCTCGCGATCGTTGCTGCCGCCGCCACTTCGAGCCGACCGACGGCAGTCTCGATGTCGAGCACCGCGTCGTGCGTCCCGCCGAGCGGCGTCGTCAGATTGTGGATCGCTCCCTGCACCAGCGCCAGCCGCGCGGTCAGCGTGTCGAGCGTCGCGTTGCCCGTCGCGGCGGCATTGGCGAGCTTCGCGTCGAGCACGGTGAAATCGCGCGACACCGTATCGGCAAGCGCGCGGCTGCGATGGTCCTGATCGTCGAGGCGGCTGCCCAGCGCGTCGGCGGTGGCGATGACCGCGTCGAGGCGCGCTTGGATCGCCTTCGACGCCTCACCGCCGATGTGGTCGATCGCGACGCGCGCCTGGTCGACGCTGGCGAGCAGCGCGGCGGTCTGAACCTCCACCGCGGCGCGCGTCGTATCGACCGCATCCGTCGTGCCGTCGAGCGCGGCGGTGACGCTTTTGGCCAGCGCCGCAGATTGTTCGCCGACCTTCGCCGCTGTCGCGTGCGCCGCGCTGCCGAGGTCCGCGAGCCGGATCTGCGCCGCCGCGACAGCGGTGTCGTGGCGTCGCGCGGTATCGTCGATGGCTTCGGCGACGGCGGCGAGCATCGCCTGCGTCTCGCTCAGCTGGCGCGCCGCGCCCTTGCCGCTGTCGGCGAGGACGAGCGCGAGATCCTGCGCCTGCGCGGTCGCGGCGGGGAGCCGTTCGCCCAATGCCGCCCCCGCGTCGGCGGCGCGTCGTGCGCTGTCGAGCAGCGTCGTCGCGGCAGTATCGAGGCGCGCGGCGCTCGCGGTCAGTCCGTGCCCCTCGGCATCGGCGCTGGCGCGCAGCCCGCCGACGCGAACGTCGATGCGGTCGAGCGCGGTCTCGATCTTCGCAACGCTCGCGGCGAGATGATCGGCGGCCTCGGCGGCAGCATTATGCCGCGCCTCGATCGCGGCCAGCTGCCGCGCCGTCGCGGGGCGGGTGCGGCGCAGCAGCGCGAAGGCGAGCAGCGCGACCGCGAGCGGCGGCAACAGCTGCAGGACGAAAGACCCCGCCGCGATCGTCACGTCGCGCCACGGTGCCGT
>JBBQVB010000051.1:0-16394 GCA_038211965.1 Sphingomonadales bacterium | reverse complement strand
CCTGTTCTTCCGGGCGTTCGCCGACGGGGCGACGGCGGAGAAACTCGCGCTCGTCGTCCAGCCGCTGGTGCTGCTCGCCGCAGCGCTGGCGCTGCAGGCGCGCATCGCCGTGACGCAGGGGGGCAGGGCGGCGGCCTTGCCGGCGGTCGTCGTCGGCGCGCTGGCGACGCCGATGCTGGTCCAGTTCGTCCCGGGGCGCATCGATCATCACGGGCTCCAGATCGTTCTCGTGCTCGTGGCGACGGCGGCATTGGCGCGGGCGCGCGACTGGCGCGGCGGTGCCCTGGCAGCCGTCGCGTGCGCGGTGTCGCTCAACGTCGGGCTGGAGACTGCGCCGTATCTGGTCGTGCTCACCGCCTTCGTCGCCGTCCGCTGGGCGGTCCTCGGTGCGGACGTGCGGTCGGCAACGCTGGGTTTTGCCGTGGCACTGGCGCTGGCGGTACCGCTGCTGTTCGCGCTGACCGTCCCGGCGGCGGACTGGCCGATGCTCAAGGGTGACGCGATCGGGCGCGGCCACATCCTGCTCGTCGGTGTCGGCGGGCTCGGCCTCGCGCTGCTCAGCCTCGGGGTGCGCGCCCCGGTCTGGCGCCGGGTGGGCCTCGCCGCGCTGGGCATGCTGATGCTCGTCCTGCTGCGCGTCGCGGCGGCGGACGTCGTCGCCGAGCCCTACCGTACCGTCGGGCCGTTGCTGTGGCGGCTGTGGATTTCGCACATCTCCGAGACGCGCTCGCTCGCCGCGACCTGGGCGACATCGCCCATCGAGGCGATCGGCTGGATCTTCTTCGTCGCGGCCTGCGCGGCAACGGCGCTGATCGGTGTCCTGGGGCGGCAGTCGCGACGGCAGACCGGTTCGGCCAGCGGTGCGGCGGCACTGCTCGCGGCGCTTGCCGTTGCCGCAGTCCTGCTCGCGGCATGGGAACTGCGGTCGCTGGCGCTGGCGACCGCCATCGGCGTTCCCGTCGCCGGGGCCTGTCTGGGCCGCCTCTGGTCGAGCGAAGCGCCGCGCGGCAGGCTGATCTTTGCCGCGGCCCTGCTGGTCTTCAGCCACGCCCCCGACAATTTCCTGACGAACCTCGCGGTCCCGGCGGAGGCCGCGACCGTGGCGCAGCCCGCGTGCAGCACCCCGGCGGCGCTCGCATTACTCGCCGCGCAGCCACGCGGCCTCGTCCTCGCGCCGATCGACCAGGGCGGCGCGATCCTCGCGCTCACCCGCCACAGCGTCGTCGCGACGCCGATCCACCGCGACGTCCACGGCAACCGCCTCGCCTATGCCGTGCTGCTCGCCGCGCCCGACGCAGCGCGGGCGATGCTGGCGGGCAGCGGTGTCACCTACGTCGCGTGGTGTCCGGGCTCGGGCGAGAACCGCACGCTGGCGCGCGAAGCCCCGAACGGCCTGCTGGCGCGCCTGATGCGCGGCGAGACCGTCGATTGGCTCACGCCGGTCGCCGCGCAGCAGCCCGGCCTCCGGCTCTACCGCGTCGGCTAGGTGTTCGGCGCAGTCCGGCGGCGCGCTCCGCTGGCCTCGCGTTCTGCGACCGGCTAAACGCGGGGTATGGCGCAGAACCACCTCTACCTCGTCGACGGCTCGGGCTATATCTTCCGCGCCTATCACCGGCTGCCGCCGCTGACCGATCCGCACGGCACGCCCGTCGGCGCGGTGTACGGTTTCACCGCGATGCTGTGGAAACTCATCGAGGAACTCAACAAGGCCGAGGCGCCGACGCATCTCGCGGTGATCTTCGATGCCGGCGCGGTGACGTTTCGCAACGCGATGTACCCGCTCTACAAGGCGCAGCGCCCGCCGCCGCCCGCCGATCTCGTGCCGCAGTTCCCGCTGATCCGCGACGCGGTGCGCGCCTTCGGGGTGCCGTGCATCGAGCAGGACGGCGTCGAGGCCGACGACATCATCGCGTCGTACGCGCTGGAGGCCCTTCGAGAGGGCTATGCCGTGTCGATCGTGTCGTCGGACAAGGATCTGATGCAGCTCGTCCAGCCCGGCCTCGACCTCTACGACACGATGAAGAACTGCCGGATCAACGAAGCCGAGGTCATCGAAAAGTTCGGCGTGCCGCCCGCCCAGGTCGGCGAGGTCCTCGCGCTGATGGGCGACTCGGTCGACAACGTGCCCGGCGTGCGCGGCATCGGGCCGAAAGGTGCGGCGGAGCTCATCCAGACCTTCGGGACGGTCGACGCGCTATTGTCGCGCCTCGACGAGATCAAGCGGCCCAAGTTGCGCGACATGCTGATCGAGCACGCCGACAACGCCCGGCTGTCGCGCGAGCTGGTGCGCCTCAAGGACGACCTGCCGCTGCACGATCCGCTCGATGCGCTGACGCTCAAGGAACCGCCGAAGGAGTCGCTCGCGGCGTTCCTCGCGCACCACGGTTTCCGCGCGCTGCTCGCCAAGCTGGGGCGCGAGACCGAGGCGGCGCACGCGATGCCCGTCAAGGACGCGCCCGCGGTGCCTTTCGACCACAGTGCCTATGAATGCGTCACGACGCTCGACCGCCTCGACTGGTGGATCGAACAGGCGACGGTCCACGGCCTCGTCGCGGTCGATAGCGAGACGAACAATCTCGACCCGACACGCGCCTGCCTTGTGGGGCTCAGCCTCGCGCTCGCACCCGGCGTCGCATGCTACGTGCCAGTCGATCACAAGTCGGGCGAGGGGCTGCTCGCCGAGCCCGTCGACCAGCTCAGCGCCAGGGACGTGATCGCGCGGCTCAACCCGTTGTTCGCGAACCCAGCGGTGCTCAAGGTCGGGCAGAACCTCAAATACGACCTGATCGTCTTCGCGCGCCACGGTGGCGTACCGATCGCGCCCTACGACGACACGATGCTGATGAGCTATGCGCTCGACGGCGGGCGGTGGAACGGCCACGGCATGGACGACCTGTCGCAGCGCCACCTCGGCCACACGCCGATCAGCTACAAGGCGGTGACGGGCACGCACAAGGCGCGGGTGACCTTCGACTTCGTGCCGCTGCGCAAGGCGACCGACTATGCCGCCGAGGACGCCGACGTGACGCTGCGGCTGTACGGGCGCTTCAAGGACCGGCTGTGGCGCGAGCAGGCGACGCGCATCTACCGCAGCGTCGATCACCCGCTCGTCGCCGTCGTCGCCGGGATGGAGCGCGACGGCATCCTCGTCGACCGCGCCGCGCTGGCCGACATGTCGGCGACCTTCGAGGTCGAGATCGCGGGCCTCGAAACCCGCATCCACGACATGGCGGGGCACAAATTCACCATCGGCAGCCCCAAGCAACTGGGCGAAGTGCTGTTCGACAAGCTCGGCCACGCTTCGGGCAAGAAGAGCGGCAAGACCGGGGCATATGCGACCGACGTCACCGAACTCGAGCGACTGGCGGGGTCGGGCGTCGAGATCGCCCGCGCGGTGCTCGACTGGCGCCAGCTGTCGAAGCTCAAGTCGACCTACACCGACGCGCTGCAGCAGCAGATCCATCCCGACACCGGGCGCGTCCACACCTGCTTCGGGCTGGCGGCGACCTCGACGGGGCGGCTCAGCTCGACCGACCCCAACCTCCAGAACATCCCGATCCGCACCGAACTCGGGCGCAAGATCCGCCACGCCTTTGTCGCCGCGCCGGGCAACGTCATCCTCGCCGCCGACTACAACCAGATCGAGCTGCGCCTCGTCGCGCATATCGCCGACGTGCCCGAGCTGAAGGCCGTCTATAGCGATGGCGGCGATGTCCACGCGCTGACCGCGCAGGAGGTGTTCGGCGAGGTGACGCGCGACACCCGGGCGCGCGCCAAGACGATCAACTTCTCGATCATCTACGGCATCAGCGCGTTCGGCCTCGCCCAGCGCCTCGGCATCGAACGCAGCGAGGCGGCGCGCTACATCGACCTGTATTTCAGCCGCTTTCCCGGCATCCGCAACTACATGGCCGAGACCATCGCGGCGGCGAAGGAGCAGGGCTTCGTCAGCACGCTGCACGGCCGCAAGATCCACGTCCCGATGATCTATTCGAAGCAGATGAACGAGCGCCAGAACGCCGAGCGTCAGGCGGTCAACGCGCGCGTCCAGGGCACCGCCGCCGACATCGTCAAGCGCGCGATGGCGCGGATGAACCCGGCGCTCGCCGCCGCCGGACTGACCCGCACGCGCATGCTCCTCCAGGTCCACGACGAACTGGTGTTCGAGGTCGCCGAGGCCGAGGTCGCGGCGGCATCGGAGGTCATCCGCACCGTCATGGCGGGCGCGACGGGGCCGTCGGTGGCGCTGTCGGTGCCGCTCGGCGTCGAGGTCGGGACGGGTCGGAGCTGGGGTGACGCGCACTGAGCCGACTCGCTTTGCAACGACGCGCCGGCAAACGCCGTGCGGCCGATGCGTCGCGACGCGATCCCATGTTCGATGCTCATCTGCCTTCTCCTCGACCTGCCGCATCAACCTAGCGCAATCGCTTCGGAAAGTCAAGCATTTTGTGCCGATACGGTTCTAAAGCGGTGATTGATGCGTTCCTCGGCGGATTTTGCTAGAGCGGCGGCGGCGACCCGCGTGCACGCGCGGCGGGCCGTCGCGAACCCCGGTAAGCTGGTCACAAAGCCTTGAGCGACAACGCGATCTTCTACGACAGTTCAGGGCGGCGGCGGCGGCGGTTCCTGCTTGCGGTGCTGGCGTTCGTCGCGCTGATTATCCTGGCGGCGGGGGTGTTCGTCGCGTCGATCGTCGCGGTGCCCAGCCCGCCCGAGCTGCCGTTCAAGGTCGAGCGCGCGCCGATGCATGGCACCGCGCGGCCCGGCACCTTCGTGCGGCGGTCGGAACGCGCCTTCAACCGTGCGGTGCACTCGGCGGGGCAGTTGTGGGGACGCTCGAACGCCGACAACACGCCGCTCGCCATCGCCTTTCACGCGCCGTGGGACGATGCCTCGACGGCGTCGCTGCGCCGCCACGTCAACGATCTCGACTGGCTGGTGCCAGGCTGGATCTCGATCACCGGCGCCGACCACAAGGTGACGCTGTTCCCCGACGCCAAGGGCAAGGCGATCCTCAGCGCCGCGACGCATCGCCCGCTGCTGTTGCCGATGGTCCAGAACGCCATTCAGGGCAATTGGGACGGCAAGGGCATGGCGGCGCTGCTCGCCGATCCCGCGCAGCGCAAGCTGACTCTCGACCACGTCGAGGCGATGCTCGTCGCCAACAAGGCCGACGGCGCGTTTTTCGATTTCGAGGACCTGCCGCCGAGCGGTCATGTCAATTATCGCAAGTTCCTCGCTGAGGCGACCGCGCGCTTCGCCCCGCGTCACTGGCTGGTGGCGATCGCCGTGCCCGTCGACGACGACTCGTGGGACCTGCGCGCCTACGCCGCCGTCGTCGACCGCGTCGTCGTCATGGCTTACGACGAGCACGAGCAGGGCGGTCCCGCGGGCCCGATCACCTCGCAGCGCTGGTTCGAGGATGCCGTCGTCCGTGCCTCGAAGCAGATCCCGGCGACCGACATGGTCGTCGCGATCGCCAACTACGCTTACGACTGGCAGGTGGGCGGGCCGACCAACGCGCTGTCGGTGGAGGATGCCTGGCTGCACGCCAAGGAGTCGTCGACGACGCCGCGCTTCGACCCCGCGAGTGGCAACAGCCGCTACACCTACGACGAGGCCGGGGTCCCGCACGAGGTCTGGCTTGCCGACGCCGCGACCGCGCACAACCAGCTGGCCGCGCTGGCGCGCATGGGCGTGCGCTCGGTGGCGCTGTGGCGGCTGGGCAGCGAGGACCCGTCGCTGTGGACACTGTTCGGGCGCAACCACCGCGACCTCCCGTCGGCCAAGGGGATCGAGGCGGTTCCGGCCGGCACCGACGTCGACATCGAAGGCAGCGGCGAAATCCTGCGCATCGGCGCGACGCCCGTCGCGGGGTTGCGCACGATCGTCGTCGGTAAGGGTAATACCGTCGCCGACGAGCATTTCCTGCATCTGCCGTCGCCGTTCCAGATCGAACGCACCGGCGCGCGCGACAAGCAGATTGCGCTGACCTTCGACGATGGCCCCGATCCGGTCTGGACGCCCCGCATCCTCGATATCCTCAAGGCGAGGCAGGTCCCCGCGACGTTCTTCATCATCGGCGAGAACGCGCTGGTCGAACGGCGCCTGATCCAGCGCGAGGTCGACGAGGGGCACGAGGTCGGCAGCCACACCTATACCCACCCCAATCTCGCGACCGTGTCGCCGCGCGAGACGCGCCTCGAACTTAACACCACGCAACGGCTGTTCCAGGCCTATACCGGCCATGCCTTGCGGCTGTTCCGCGCGCCCTATTGCGGCGACGCCGAGCCGACCACGGCGGACGAAATCATCCCCGTCGCCGAGGCGCAGAAGCAGGGCTACCTGTCGGTCGGGCTGCACGTCGATCCCGGCGACTGGAAGGAGCCCGGCGCGCAGGCGATCGTCGACAACACGCTCGCGGCGGTGGCGCGCGCAACCCCCGAGGTCAGCCAGAACATCGTCCTGCTCCACGATTCGGGCGGCGACCGTTCGCAGACCGTCGAGGCGCTGCCGCAGATCATCGACCGGCTGCGCGCCCAGGGATACAGCTTCGTCCCGATCTCGACGCTCGCCGACCTCAGCCACGCCGCGGTGATGCCGACGCTGAACCCCGCCGAGCGCCGCGCCGTCGAAGCCGATCTCGCGCTGTTCACGCTGCTCGGTGGCGCGACGGTGTTCGTCAAATGGCTGTTCGTCGTCGCGATCACGCTGGGCATCCTGCGCGCCATTGCGCTGTCGGCGCTGGCGCTGCTGCAGGCACGTCGCGAGGGGCGGACGGTGTTTCCCGCCACCGACCCGACAGCGCAGGTCAGCGTGCTCATTCCCGCGTTCAACGAGGCGCGGGTCATCGAGCGCGCCGTTCGCCACGTTCTCGCCAGCCGCGATGTCACTGTCGAGGTCATCGTCATCGACGACGGCTCGAAGGACGGTACCGGCGAGGTGGTGTCGCAGGCGTTCGCCGACGAGCCGCGCGTCCGGCTCCTGACGTTGCCCAACGGCGGCAAGGCGCGTGCGCTCAACCACGGCCTCGCGCTGGCGACCGCGCCCATCGTCATCGCGCTCGACGCCGACACGCAGTTCGAGCCCGCGACGATCGCGCGGCTGGCGCGCTGGTTCGTCGACCCTGCCATCGGCGCGGTCGCGGGCAACGCCAAGGTCGGTAACCGCGTCAACCTCGTGACCCGCTGGCAGGCGCTCGAATACATCACCGCGCAGAACCTCGAACGCCGGGCGCTGGCGCATCTCAGCGCGATGACGGTGGTCCCCGGCGCGGTCGGCGCGTGGCGTGCCACGACGCTGCGCGAGCCCGGCGGCTATCCCGCCGACACGCTGGCAGAGGACCAGGACCTGACCATCGCCATCCAGCGCGCGGGTTGGAAGGTGCATTACGACCAGTATGCGGTGGCGTGGACCGAAGCGCCCGAGGGCTTCCGCGCTCTCGCCAAGCAGCGCTACCGCTGGGCCTTCGGAACGTTGCAATGCCTGTGGAAACACCGCGTCGTCATGGTCCGCGGACGACCCCGGGGATTGGCCTTACTCGGACTGCCGCAGGCCATCGTCTTCCAGATCCTGCTTGCCGCAATCTCGCCGATCATCGATCTCGCGCTGATCGTCAGCCTGATCGAGACATGGCTGCGCGTCGCGGCGCATGGTTGGGCGCAGAGCAGCGGCGACATCACCAAAATGCTGACCTATTGGCTGGTGTTCACGGCGATCGACCTGCTCGCGGGGACGATCGCCTTCGCACTCGAACGCCGCGAGAACTGGCGGTTGCTCGCGCTGCTCATTCCGCAGCGCATCGCCTACCGGCAGGTCATGTACTACGTCGTCATCAAGGCGATCGTGCAGGCGCTGCGTGGGCCATCGGTGGGTTGGGGCAAGCTCGAACGCAGCGGACGCGTCGCTGCCCGGCCCACGTCCTGACGACCCGTATTGGTGCCCGCGGCCGGAGTCGAACCGGCATGGCCTTGCGGCCGGGGGATTTTAAGTCCCATGCGTCTACCGGTTCCGCCACGCGGGCAAAGCGCCAGCGCTTCGCTTACGCCATGTTGAGGCGTTCGCGTAAGTCCTTACCGGGCTTGAAATAGGGCACGCGCTTGGCGTCGACCGCGACGGCGGTACCGGTGCGCGGGTTGCGCCCGGTGCGCGCGTCGCGCGCGCGCGTCGAGAACGCGCCGAAGCCACGCAGCTCGACGCGCCGTCCGGCGGCGAGCGCTGCGACGATTTCTTCAAAGATCGTTGTGACGATACCGTCGACGTCGCGCGCGGTCAGGTGCGGGTTGGCCACCCCGACCGCCTGCACCAATTCCGACCTGATCATCGATCCGCCCCCCAGCAGCGCGCCGCGGCCATGTCGCCGCCCCCGCATCTCGGAACCGCAATCTTACGTTTACGTAATGATTGGTCAAGCATCGAGACGCGTATAACGTACAAGCTGCAATAAAAAAAACCCCCGGCCTCGCGGCCGGGGTGTCGATTGTCCGTAAATCGCCAAAGTCGCGCGACTATCAGTCCTTGTCGGCGTCGCTGTCGGCCTTGGCGCGGTTGAGTGCGGCGCCGAGAATGTCGCCGAGCGACGCGCCCGAGTCGGACGACCCGTATTGCGCGACGGCCTGCTTCTCTTCGGTGATCTGCATCGCCTTGATGCTGAGCGTCGGCTTCTTGTTCTTCTCGAAGCCGATAACCATTGCATCGACCTTCTGGCCGACCTGGAAACGCTCGGCGCGCTGCTCGTCGCGGTCGCGGCTGAGGTCGCCGCGCTTGATGAACGCCAGTGGTCCGTCCTCGCCGACCTGAACCTCGATGCCGCCGTCGCGCGCCTCGATGACCGTCGCGGTGACGATCTGGTTCTTGCGATAGTCGCCGCCGGACACCGCCGCCGCGCCGCCGCCCTGCTGGGGCGCGTTGACCTTGGTCTCGTCGAGCTGCTTGATGCCGAGGCTGATGCGCTCCTTCTCGACATCGATCTCGAGGACGACGGCGCGGACGCGCTCGCCCTTGTGGTGCGCCGCGAGCGCCTGCTCGCCGGTCAGGCCCCACGCGATATCCGACATGTGGACCATGCCGTCGACATCGCCGTCGAGGCCGACGAACAGCCCGAACTCGGTGGTGTTCTTGACTTCGCCCTCGACGACCGCGCCGACCGGATAGGTCTCGGCAAAGACCTCCCACGGATTGCGCTGCGCCTGCTTGAGGCCGAGGCTGATGCGGCGCTTGTCTTCGTCGACCTCGAGGACGATGACCTCGACCTCCTGGCTGGTCGAGACGATCTTGCCGGGGTGGACGTTCTTCTTGACCCACGACATTTCGCTGACGTGGACGAGGCCTTCGATGCCTGCCTCGAGCTCAACGAAGGCGCCGTATTCGGTGATGTTGGTGACGCGGCCGGTGTGGCGACTGTCGACGGCGTAGCGCGTCGCGGCGGTCGTCCACGGATCGGCTTCGAGCTGCTTCATGCCGAGGCTGATGCGCTGCGTCTCGCGGTTGATGCGGACGATCTGGACGCGCAGCACGTCGCCGATGTTGAGCACTTCGGACGGATGCCCGACGCGCTTGTAGCTCATATCGGTGACGTGGAGCAGGCCGTCGATGCCGCCCAGGTCGACGAACGCACCGTAGTCGGTGATGTTCTTGACGGTCCCATCGACGATCTGGCCCTCGGCGAGGCTCTGGATCAGGCCGGTGCGCTGCTCGGCGCGGCTCTCTTCGAGGATTGACCGGCGCGACACGACGATATTGCCGCGCTTGCGGTCCATCTTGAGGATCACGAACGGCTGCGGCAGGTTCATCAGCGGGGTGACGTCGCGCACCGGGCGGATGTCGACCTGCGAACCCGGCAGGAAGGCGACGGCGCCCGACAGGTCGACCGTGAAGCCGCCCTTGACCCGCCCGAAGATGACACCCTCGACGCGCTCATTGGCGGCGTACTGCGTTTCGAGCGTGTCCCACGCGGCTTCGCGGCGGGCGCGGTCGCGCGACAGCATCGCCTCGCCCAGCGAATTCTCAACGCGGTCGACATAGACCTCGACTTCGTCGCCGACGCTCAGCTCGGCCTTCATGCCAGGGGCGGCGAACTCGCGCAGCGGCACGCGGCCTTCGGACTTGAGCCCGACGTCGATCACCGCGAGATCATTCTCGATCGCGGTGACGCGGCCCTTGACCACCCGCCCTTCGAAGGATTGATTTTTCCCCAGCGAGCTTTCGAGCATCGCCGCGAAATCGTCGCGGGTCGGTTGCGCCGCAGTTGCCATAAATCTTTACGTCCCAATTCGATCGAGCGGCACCATGCCCCCCGTTCCACGCCGTTCGCGCCGCACCATGCGAGCGCGCCCTTATGCCGTTCAGCGGAAAAGCAAAATCGCACAGGTCCCGGGGCCTCGCCCGCCTGCGCGTCCTGTCTAGCCGGTCCGGCCCGTCGCCTCGCGCACGAGGGCGATCGCCCGTTGAACGGCGGCGTCTATAGCCAGTTCGCTGGTATCGAGCAAGGCGGCATCGGCAGCGCGGTGCAGCGGCGCGTCGGCGCGATTCGAATCGCGAGCGTCGCGCGCCGCGATGTCGGCGAGCACCTGCATCAGGTCGCGCGCGTCGCCCGCCGCGACGAGCTCGGCATGGCGGCGGCGCGCGCGCACCTCGGGCGACGCGGTGACGAACAGCTTGGCGTGCGCGTCCGGCGCGATCACCGTGCCGATATCGCGCCCGTCGAGCACCGCCCCGCCGGGCTGCGCCGCGAAAGCGCGCTGACGGTCGAGCAGCGCGGCGCGGACCCCGGGGTGCGCCGAGACGATGGAGGCTGCCTGCGCGTTGTCGCTGCTCATCAGGTCTGGCACGTCGAGCAGCGCCGCGTCGAGGTCGCGGGCATGCGCGAGGGCGATCGCCGCGTCGGCAGGGTCGCCGCCCGCCCGCCGCACCGCGAGGCCGACGGCGCGGTAGAGCTTGCCGGTGTCGAGATGCGGCAGGCCATAGGTGCGGGCGAGCGCGCGCGCGATGGTGCCCTAGCCAGACGCAGCGGGGCCGTCGACGGCGATGATGAGAGGGGGGCTGGGCATCGGCGGGGCTTTCGCCGGGGGACGGGGCGGGGGGCAAACTTTGGACTTCCAGCTTCCCCTCCCCACGCGACTTTCGCCAGAGGCTCTCCAAGGGCGAGGGGTAACAGACTATCCCACCCCAACCCGCACCAGCGCCGCATCGCTGACCCGCGTCCAGGCCGCTGCGCGCGCCATCGCGGCAGGTACCAGCGTCAGCCCCGCTAGCAGCGCCGCGCGCCCGGGACGTGACGTGCCGAGCCGCTGAAGCCACGTCGCACGCGCGATCTGGGCGGCAATGTCGCGGCGCAGTCGGGCGTGGTAGGCGTCCGCGCCCGCGCCCTCCGCAACCGCCTGCGCCGCGACGCGCGCCGAGTGCAGGGCAATCGACATGCCGTCGCCCGAGAACGACGGGATCACCCCCGCCTGATCACCAAGGCGGAAAGCTTCGCCGCCAGCGCGATGGACGAAGCCGTAGGGGACGCCCGAGATGGTGAGGGGGCGGCCGAGGACTTCGGTCGCATCTTCCAGTCGCCACGCAAGATGGGGTTCGTCGAGCAGGCCCGCGAACAACCCCGACCATTGGCCGCCGTCACGCGCCAGTCGCGCCTTGTCGACGAGCAAGCAGAGGTTGGCGACACCGCCCTCGACGAGTTGCAACCCGGCATAGCCACCGTCGAACAGCACGACCTCGATGTGTCCTCGCAACGCCGCCTGCGTCGTGGCCGAAACCCGGAAATATTGCTTGAAGCCAACCAGACCGTCGATCGTGCCGCGCGTGTCGCGCTTTGCCCCGCGCACGTCATGCTTGCCGCTGGCGAGCAGCAGAGTGTCGGCCCCCAATCGCCCCGCCGACGTATCGAGCGCGCCTCCATCGATCCGCCGCACCGTGACGCCGCGCTCGACCGCCGCACCCGCTTTCGCGGCATGGTCGAGCAGCGATTCGTCGAGCATCCGCCGCGTCAGTCCGAGGGCGCGGAACGGTAGCCGCGTCTCGACGACGCGCGTCCCCGCGATCAGCCGGAGCCTGTCGATCGCCGCACCACCGAGCCGGGCCACGTCGAACCCCAGCGCGGCGAGATGCGCCTGCGCCTCGGTCGACAGGAAGTCGCCACAGACCTTGTCGTGCGCGCCGGTCGTGCGTTCGAGCAGCAGCGGACGCCGGCCAGCCTGCGCCAGCAATGTTGCCGCCGCTGCGCCCGCCAACCCGCCACCGATGATGACGAGATCGCTCACCGCACCCGCCCGACGCACCAGCGGAACGGGAAATGCCAGCGCAGACTTACCGCAGCCGGGTCGATCCCCGCCGCCGCCAACAGCCGCTGCCAGTCGTCGCGCCGGAAGCTGCGCGTTACCGACACCGCGCCGTCGTGGCGCACGAAGGGATGCCAGCGTGCGATCCAGCCGAGCAACTGGAACCCGCGCCACGCCAGCCAGTGCCGGTGCAGGTCGTTGACGAACCAGCCCTTGACGGCGGAGGCTTCCATCCAGCGCAGGAAGGTCACGACCCCGTCGTCGTCCATATGGTGCGCAGTCAGCGAACTGACGATGAAGTCATAGCGGTCGGTCAACGCGAAGGCGTCGCCGGTGCGATATGCGATGCCCGCCGCCGCCGGCGTCACCGCCTCGGCAGCCGGCGCGCTGCGCGGGTTGATGTCGATGCCCGTCAGCCGCGCGTTCGGAAAGGCGCGGGCGATCGCGCGCAGCATGTCGCCGTCGCCGAAACCGACATCGAGGACGCTGACTGCAGCCCCCTTCCCCGCCGCGTGCCGCAGCCACGCCAGCGTCGGGAGCCGCGCCAAGGTGACAGTGTTGACCGCTGCGAGGTCGTGCATCACGGCAGCAAAGACATCACCGGGCACGTCGTCGCCGTCCATCCACTCGGGCGTCGAGGCGCGCGCCTCCAGACTCACGCCAGCACGCTTGCGCGGCGGCTCACGCCGCCAGCCGACGGAAGCGGAAGCTCTCCGCTGCCAGCCCCGGCCCGAACGCCACCGCGAAGCCGTCCGCTGCGTCCTGCGTCCCCCGCATGATCCGGTCGAGGACGAACATCAGCGTGGCCGAACTCATGTTGCCGAAATCGCGCAGCACCCCGCGCGACCAGTCGAGCTTGTCCGCCGCCAGCTCGAATCCCGTCTCGACAGCATCGAGGATCGTCCGCCCGCCCGCGTGCACTGCCCACAGGTCGTAATCGGCAGGCCGTGAGCCGCGCAGCAGCCCGGCATCGTCGTTGCGCTCGTTTTCATGCTTGAGCGCGCGGGCAATCTTTCCCGGCACCTCGCCCGACAGATGCATGTCGAAGCCCTGATCGCCGATCCGCCACGTGATCGCCTCTGCCGAGTCGTCGATCGTGGTCGCGCGGAAGTCGTTGAGCGCGAGGCCGGTCTCGTCCGCCGTCACCAGCGTCGCCGCGCAGCCGTCGCCGAACAGCAGCAGCGACAGCAGCCGCTCGAGATCGTCGGTATCCTGGAAATGCAGCGTGCACAGTTCGAGATTGACCACCAGCACGCGGCTGGCTGCGTCGGAGCGCACGAAGTGATGCGCCAGGCGCACCGCGTTGACCGCCGCATAGCAGCCCATGAAGCCGACGACGGTCCGTTCGACGCCGGGATCGAGCCCCGCCAGCTTGACGATCAACTGATCGAGCCCCGGCGCGATGAAGCCGGTGCACGACGCCACCACGAGGTGTGTGATCCGCGCGCGTTCGCCGTCGAGGCCGAGCGCGTCGATCGCCGCCATCGCCAGCTTGGGTGCATTCAGCTCGAAGCGTGCCATCCGCACCGCCGTCGACGGATAGGCGCCGCGCACATAAAAACCCTCGGTGTCCGACCCGAAGCCATCGGGGTTCTCGACCGGCTTGAAGTAGGAGTACCGGTGGTCGATCCCCGAGCGCGAGTTCATGCGCTTGAAGATCGCCTGATCGCGCCGCCCGCCGAGTACTTTTTCCGCGAATTGCACGAAGGCATGGTGGACGTCGTTGCCCGGCACCGCCGTACCGATCCGGTTGATATGCGCCTGCGCCATGCGATGGTCTCCCTTGGCGCAACTCTACGCTGCCGCCTCAACCGGTGACAGCGGCGAAAGTTACGGGGTGGCCACCCGCGCCGCCGTGCCGCATCATCGCACCATATGGACCGCTTCACCGATGTCCCTGGCCTGAACATCGGCCACGCGCACGACACGGCGGCGCGCACCGGGGTCACGGTGGTCCTGCCCGATGCGCCCGTCGTCATGGGCGTCGATGTGCGCGGCGGCGCGCCGGGAACGCGCGAGACCGACGCGCTCGCCCCCGATACGCTGGTCGAGCGGGTGCACGCGCTGGTGCTCAGCGGCGGCTCGGTGTTCGGACTCGCGGCGGCCGATGCGGTTGCAGTCGAACTGGCACGGCGCGGCATCGGCCTCGAGGCGGGGCCGCTCAGGGTACCGGTGGTCCCCGCCGCGATCCTGTTCGACCTGACCAACGGCGGCGCCAAGGACTGGGACGAACCCCCCTACCGCGCCTTGGCGCGCGCTGCCCTCGATGCGCTCGGCAACGACGTGTCGGGCGCGGTCGGAGCCGGGACGGGCGCAACGGCGGGCAGCCGCGCCGGGGGTATCGGTAGCGCCAGCGTCACCGCACCGTCGGGCCACCGCGTCGGCGCGCTGATCGCGGTCAACAGCTTCGGCGAAGTCTACGCGGGCGAGCCGCCCGCGGGCGCGGTACCGATGCCCAAGCTCGCCCGCGCGCGCGGCCTCGTCGGGGCAGGGGCGCCAGGGCGCGAGAGCACCTGCATCGGTGCCATTGCCACCGACGCACCGCTGACGCGCGCGCAGGCGACGCGCCTCGCCGCGATGGCGCACGACGGGCTGGCGCGCTGCATCCGCCCGATCCACAGCATGTTCGACGGCGATTGCCTGTTTGCCCTGTCGACCGCGCCCGAGGGCGCTGCCCCGATCAGTCCCGTCGAGCTGACTGTCCTTGGAACGCTCGCCGCCGACATGGTGGTGCGCGCCGTGCGTCGCGCGGTGTTCGGCGCCTCGGTCGACTAGCTTCGTGCCGCCTCAGCGCGGCAGTTTCGCGCGCGCCTCGGCAAAACCCTTGGCCTGTGCGGCGCGCAGACCCTCGAGGCGCTCGATCGCCACGCCGACAGCGCCCATTGTCGGTGCCGCGCCGCCGCGTCGCGCCAACTCGCCCGCCAGCGCATTGAGCCGGTCGCGCAGGTCCGCTCCCTGACCGCCGAGCCGATCGAGTCGGCTGAGTTCGAGCTGCCCCGCCGCGCCTTCCGTGCTCGCGGCCGCAGTGCCAGCAGCGGCGGTTGCGGCGCGCGCCGTCGCCGCCAACTGGGTGTCGAGGCGCGCGGCAAATGCCTTGATATCACGCTCGATTGCGGCGAGCTGTGCGCCGGAGTCGTCGTTCGCGCGAACGGGGCTCGCCGTCGCCGCTGCCGGGCCGGACACGGCGGCGGGGGAAGCCGGGCCGGTCGCCAACGGCCGCGGGACCAGCGGCGCATTTTCGCCCGCCCGCATCGCAAGGCTGGGCCACGCGCCGCCGCCCGCTCCGGCACACGCGCCGAGCGACAGCAGCACCAGGAACGCGAGACGCCTCATCGTTCGTCCCCTATCGCCCGTCCCGCTGTCCGGCAAGGTGAGCCACGCACCGACAGCCCTACGCCCCTTGCATCCCGGCCCCCGACCGTCTATCCGCACCATCCCAACGCGCCCGTAGCTCAGCTGGATAGAGCATCAGACTACGAATCTGAGGGTCGGACGTTCGAATCGTTCCGGGCGCACCATTTTCTTTTGTAAACGCAGACACTTAGACGGGGCCCCTTGAACGACCCCGGACTAAAACTGATTTTAGTCCGGGTTTTAGTCCGGGGAATCTTTTTTTCGGCGCCGCGCGTTCGCTGCTATCGAGTTTCCGGTGCAGGTTCGCGCGTCGTGCGTCGTCGACCACTTTGCTTGGCGTGGCTTAAACGGGGCCGGAAGCGGTCCGACCGTTTCCAACGGAATTTGGGATATCTTCCGTCCACTTCCGACGGTCATCCGAAAATTTCTCCGACTTGATGATGTCCGCCACAGTCCGCTTTCGACGCATTGGCTTGACGACGTCCCGACGCGAAACGGCGGCTTCCCCGGTTCGCAAACCGCAACTTTGCTGGATCATGCCTCCCGTTCGGTGACGCAACGGGTGCGCGCTATCTCGTAGCCGGCGTGACGCTTCGTTCTTCTGCACCGTCATCCTTCTTGTCGGTGACCTGTGGCGCAACGAGGTTTCGTCTGAGTTTTTCACTCAACTTGAACACGTCGGCACTCGCGTCGAGCAATCCTCCTGCACGTGCAAGCACACGCGGGTCGAAACTGGCAAAGCCCAAGGGGACCGGCAGGCCC
>JBBQVB010000050.1:0-16521 GCA_038211965.1 Sphingomonadales bacterium | reverse complement strand
CCGGGCATGGCATGGGGCCTGTCGGGCGGACTCGATCCCGCGAACGTGGCGGACGCGGTGCGCACGGCGCGCCCCGGCCTCGTCGACGTGTCGTCGGGGGTCGAGGACGCGCCCGGCGTCAAGTCGGTCCAGAAGATCAGAGCATTCATCGAGGCGGTCAGGACGGCGTGATGGCAAGTGCGGCACTACAACCCCAGATGAGCCTGCGGAGCGGTCCCGACGCGCGCGGGCATTTCGGTGCGTATGGCGGGCGCTACGTCGCCGAGACGCTGATGCCGCTGATCCTCGATCTCGAAGTCGCCTATCGCGCGGCGCAGGCCGACCCCGCGTTCGCCGCCGAGTTCGACTGGCTGATGACCCACTATGTCGGCCGCCCGAGCCCGATGTACTTCGCCGAGGCCCTGACCAGGCATCTGGGCGGCGCCAAGATCTACTTCAAGCGCGACGAGCTCAACCACACCGGCGCGCACAAGATCAACAACTGCATCGGCCAGATCCTGCTCGCCAAGCGGATGGGCAAGACGCGGATCATCGCCGAGACCGGCGCGGGGCAGCACGGCGTCGCGACCGCGACCGTCGCCGCGCGCTTCGGCCTGCCGTGCGTCATCTACATGGGTGCGCGCGACGTCGAGCGGCAGTCGCCCAACGTCTTCCGGATGAAGCTGCTCGGCGCCGAGGTACGCGCCGTCGAAAGCGGCTCGAAGACCCTCAAGGACGCGATGAACGAAGCCCTCCGAGACTGGGTCACCAACGTCGACGACACCTTCTACATCATCGGCACCGCCGCTGGGCCGCACCCCTATCCCGAGCTGGTGCGCGACTTCCAGTCGGTGATCGGCAAGGAGGCGCGCGCGCAGATCCTCGAGGCCGAGGGTCGCCTGCCCGACGTGCTGTGCGCGGCGATCGGCGGTGGGTCGAACGCCATCGGGCTGTTCCACCCTTTCCTCGACGACGACGTGCGGATGATCGGCGTCGAGGCGGCGGGGCACGGCGTCGCGACCGACAAGCACGCTGCATCGCTGCTCGGCGGCGTCGATGGCGTGCTGCACGGCAACAAGACCCGGTTGCTCCAGGACGCCGACGGGCAGATCGCCGAGGCACACTCGATTTCGGCGGGCCTCGACTATCCAGGCATCGGGCCAGAGCATGCGTGGCTGCACTCGATCGGTCGGGTCGAATACCAGTCGGCGACCGATGCCGAGGCGCTCGACGCCTTCCAGCTGCTATGCCGGACCGAGGGCATCATTCCCGCGCTCGAACCCGCGCATGCGATCGCGGCGGTGACGCGGTTCGCGCCGACGATGCGCAGCGACGAGATCGTCGTCGCCAACCTGTGCGGACGGGGGGACAAGGACATCTTCACCGTAGCAAGTGCATTGGGGGTGGGGCTGTGAGCGCCGCTGGAGGGGCGGAGCGGTGACCGACCGCCTCGCCGCCCGTTTTGCATTGTGCGCGCGCGAATCCCGTGCAGCGCTCGTCACCTTCGTCACCGCCGGCGACCCCGGCCCCGACATGTCGTCGCGCGTCCTCACGGCATTGGTGCGCGGCGGGGCGGACATCGTCGAGCTGGGGATGCCGTTCACCGATCCGATGGCCGACGGCCCGGCGATCCAGGCGGGGAATATCCGCGCGCTCGATGCGGGCGCGACGCTGCGCGGGTTGCTCGCGATGGTCGTCGAGTTTCGGGCGACAGACGTCGATACGCCGTTGGTGCTGATGGGCTATTTTAACCCCATCCTCGCCTATGGCCCGGCGCGCTTCGCCGCGGATGCTGCGAAGGCGGGCCTCGACGGCTGCATCGTCGTCGATCTGCCGCCGGAGGAGGACGCCGAGCTGACGCCGCACCTCGTCGCCCACGGCCTCCACTTCGTCCGCCTCGCGACGCCGACCACCGACGCGCGCCGACTTCCGGCAGTGGTCGCGGGGGCGTCGGGGTTCCTCTATTACGTCGCAGTCGCCGGGGTAACGGGCGCGAACAGTGCCGCTGCTGCCGATATCGGCGCGGCGGTCGCGCGGATCCGCGCAGTGACGCCGATGCCCGTCGCGGTCGGCTTCGGCATCCGCACCCCAGCTGCAGCCGCAGCGGTCGCGCGCGTTGCCGACGCCGTCGTCGTCGGCTCGGCGATCGTCGAGCTGATCGGCGCGGCGCACGCGACGCGCGCCAACGACCTGCCCGAACAGGTCGAGGGCTTCGTGCGCAGCCTCGCCGACGCGGTCCGTTCAGCCCGCCTGGAGATTGCCGCATGAGCTGGCTGACCCGCACGCGCTCGCGCCTCACCGGCTTCATGGCGCGCCGCGATACCCCCGACAATCTCTGGCACAAGTGCCGCAACTGCGGCGCGATGCTCTATACCAAGGAATTCGACGAGAATTTGCGCGTCTGCCCGACCTGCGATCACCACGAACGCATCGGCCCGGCGCTGCGTTTCGCACAGATCTTCGACGGCGGCGTCAGCGAGACCATCGCGGTTCCCGCCGTGCCCGAGGACCCGCTCAAGTTCCGCGACCAGAAGAAATACACAGATCGCCTCAAGGCCGCGCGCATAGCGACGGGCGAGGGCGAGGCGATGATGGTCGCGCGCGGCCACATCGGCGGCGTCGCGGCGGTCGTCGCGGTCCAGGATTTCGCCTTCATGGGCGGCTCGATGGGACAAGGGGTCGGCGAAGCATTCCTCAGCGGCGCGCGCGCGGCGGTCGCCGACCGTGCGCCGTTCGTCGTGTTCACCGCCGCCGGCGGCGCGCGGATGCAGGAGGGCATCCTCAGCCTGATGCAGATGCCGCGCACGACGGTCGCCATCGCCGAACTGCGCGAGGCGGGGCTGCCTTACATCGTCGTGATGACCGACCCGACGACGGGCGGCGTCACCGCCTCGTACGCGATGCTCGGCGATATCCAGATCGCCGAGCCCAAGGCCCTGATCGGCTTCGCCGGTGCCCGCGTCATCGAGCAGACGATCCGCGAGAAGCTGCCGGAAGGTTTCCAGCGCGCCGAGTATCTGCTCGAGCACGGCATGCTCGACATGGTCGTCGCGCGGAAGGATCTCGCCGAGACGCTGGGGCGCGTGCTCGGCCTGCTGGCGCGACGGAGCCTGGCCGCCTGACATGGAAGCGGCTCGTGCGACCGACCCCGTCCTCGACGCGCTGCTTGCCGCCGCCTTCGCGCTGCACGAGCAGACGATGGACCTCGGGCTCGACCGGCTCCAACGCCTGCTCCAGCGGCTCGGCAACCCGCACCAGAAGCTGCCGCCGGTGTTCCACGTCGCCGGAACCAACGGCAAGGGCTCGACGGCGGCGTTCCTGCGCGCCTGTCTCGAAGCGTCGGGGCGGCGCGTCCACAGCTATACCTCGCCGCATCTGATCCGTTTCAACGAGCGTATCCGGGTTGCCGGACAGGTCATCGACGACGCCGCTCTGACCCGGCAGATGTCCGACGTGCTCGCGGTCAACGGCGGCGGGCGCATCACCTTTTTCGAGCTGACGACGGCGGTGGCGTTCCTTGCTTTCGCACGGACGCCTGCCGACGCGTGCATCGTCGAGGTCGGCATGGGGGGTCGGCTCGACGCGACCAACGTCGTCATGCCCGTCGTCGCCGGCATCGCGCAGCTCGGCCTCGACCATCAGCAGTGGCTGGGCAATTCGATCCTCGACATCGCGGGCGAAAAGGCCGCCATCGCCAAGCGCGGGCGGCCATTGGTCACGTCGAAATACCCGCGCACCGTCGCCGCGCGGATCGCCGAGGTCGCGGGGCTGGCGGGGGCGAAGCTCGTCGAGCGCGGGCCCGACTGGGACGCGGCGCTGTACGAGGGGGCGCTCCACTACCGCGACCTCTACGGCAAGCTCAGCCTGCCGCTGCCGCGTCTCGCGGGCGCGCACCAGCTCGACAACGCGGCGCTCGCGGTCGCCATGCTGCGCCACCAGAACGCGCTGCCGGTGCCCGACGCGGCGCTGCGGGCGGGCATGGGGTGGGCGGAGTGGCCGGCGCGGCTGCAACGCCTCGAGCCGGGACCACTCGTTGTCAAGCTGCCACCGGGGAGCGAAATCTGGCTCGACGGCGGGCATAATCCGGCAGCGGCGCGCGCGATTGCCGACGCCTTTCGCAGTCACCCGCTGAGCGAGCGGCCGTTCTACCTCGTCTCGGGGCTGCTGGCGGCCAAGGACGCGGGTGGCTTCTTCAAGCCCTTCGCGGGCCGCGCCACGGCGGTCTATGCGGTACCGATACCGGGCCACGCCCACCATGCCCCCGCGGACCTCGCGCGGCTGGCCAAGGAGACTGCGGGCGTGCCGGGCGTTATCGCTGCGAGTGTCGAGGCCGCCATCGCCGAAATCGCGAAGAGCAGCGACCGTGCGCGCCCACCGGTCGTGCTGGTGGCGGGCTCGCTCTACCTCGCGGGCGGTGTGCTGCAGGCGAACGGTCAGGACGCAGGCTGAGAGCTGACAGCGCGCCGTACCCCGGAGATCGAGCGATTGCCGGTGAAGTCGCAACGCGATGTCGTGCAGGTCGTGGGCGACTGACTCCCGTCGCCCGACCGCCTACTGCGTGTCGTTCGCCCCAACCACGAAGCGCCCCGCATAGCGCGCGGTGATGCGTTCGACGGGCATCACGACGAACACGTCGGTGGTGTTGAACTGGGCGTCGCAAAACGCGCCGTCGCCGATCTTCGCGCCGACGCGGAGGTAGCCCTTGACCAGCGGCGGCAGTGCCTTCGACGCGGCACGCGCATCGAAGCGGTCGGCGGTCAGCACATCCATCGGCACATAATGCTCGGGGAGCGCGCGGGCGCGCAGCTCCGGCGGCGCGAGGTGATGCTGGTAGAGATAGCTTAGCTCGGCGGCATGGACCGCTGGATCGCAGCCGTGCAGCGACGCGCAACCGAACATATGGCCGATGCTGTGGGTCTGGAGGTAGCTCGCGATGCCGCGCCACAAGAGGGTGATTGTGGTGTTGTTGCGATAATCGGGCGCGACGCAGCTGCGCCCCAGTTCGAGCAACTGCCCACTGGTCTTCGACGTCTCGATCAGTGGCGCGAGGTCGTATTCGCCCGCCGAATAGAAACCGCGGTTCATCTGCGCGACGACCTGGCGCAGCAGGCGGTAGGTGCCGACGACGTGCGGTTTGCCGTTCTGCCCATGGTCGATGACGAGCAGGTGATCGCAAACCGCGTCGTAATCGTCGATGTCACGCTTCGACGCCAGCATATGGCGCGCCGGGGCAGCCCCCATCTCGTCGTAGAAAATCTCGTAGCGCAGCGCCTGCGCGGCGGCGATTTCCTCCTCCGACGTCGCCAGCCGCACGTCGAGCTGCCCCGAGCGATGAATATACGGCGTCGCCGCCAGCCAGTCGGCGGGCACCGCCGTTGCCCGGCGCATCGATAAACCCATGACCCGCTCCAACCGCCCCGCAGCAATTGTGACAGCGCCTAGACGAGATTTGTTACAGTGTCGCTTTGGTTTCAAGCCCGTCGTCATCGGACACGTCGGCAAGGCCGGCACGGAGCATGTAGAGGTAGATCAGGATGCCCGGCAGTGCGGCCGCGGTGGTCAGCAGGTAAAAGTCGACGAAGCCGAGGTGCTCGATCATCGCGCCCGTCGTCGTACCCTGGATGAAGCGCCCGAGCACCGAGGCGGCCGCCGACAGCAGCGCGAACTGCGTCGCGGTGAAGCGCAGATTGCACAGCGCCGACAGGTAGGCGACGACCGCGACGCCGCCGATTCCGCTGCAGAAATTCTCGAAACCCATCGTGAAACCGAGCAGCGCCACCGAGTGCCCGGTCGCCGCGAGCGCCGCAAAGCTGAGGTTCGAGACACCCATCAGGATCAGGCTGACCAGCACCGCGCGCTTCATGCCGAACCGGCTGTAGAGGATGCCGCCGACGAAGATCCCGACGAGAAAGGCGACCGCGCCGGTGCCGACATCGAACAGCGCGATCTCGTCATTCGAAAATTTGAGGTCGTTGAAGAGCAGCCGGACGGTGAGATTGGCGAGCGTGTCGCCGATCTTGTGGACGAGGATGAAGGCGAGGACGATCCACGCGCCCTGCCGCGTGAAAAAGTCGGCAAGCGGGCCGAACACCGCGAGGCGCAGCGCCGCGAGGCCGCGCGGCGCGTGCGGGTCGGTCGGCTCGGGCGCGCGCGCAGGCTCACCCATGACGATCCCCGCCAGCATCGCGGGCAGCGCGAACACCGCGCAGGTGACATAGGCGAGGTTCCAGCCGATCCGCGACGCGAGGAACAGCGCCAGCCCCGCGGCGAGCGTCGAGCCGATGCGCCAACCGTACTGCGACATGCCCGAGCCGACCCCGAGCTGATGCTTGTCGAGCAGTTCGATGCGGTAGCCGTCGATGACGATGTCGAAGGTCGCGCCGGCGAATGCCACGAACAGCGTGGCGGCGACGGTCAGCCCAAGAGAAGTTTTGGGATCGACGAGGCCGAGGCAGATCACCGCGACGATGACCAGGCTGCCGACCGCGAGCAGCCAGGCGCGCCGCTGCCCGACCGCACGGCTGAGCCACGGGACGGGCGCACGGTCGACCAGCGGCGCCCAGAGGAACTTGAGATTGTAGAGCAGGAAGGCGAGGGCGAACGCCGTGACCGATTTCTTGTCGATCCCCGACTGCGCCAGCCGCGTCGTCAACGTCGCCGCGATCATCGTGAACGGAAACCCCGACGACACCCCGAGCGCCAGCGCGGCGAGCGGCGCAGGCTCGGCATAGGGCCGGATCGCAGCGGGCAGCGCGGCGCGCCAGGCGGGGACGGCGGCGGTCATCTGCGGTAAGGTCCGATCATTCAATGAGGTGAAGGTGGCGGGCACCATCCGGAACGGCCGCGACGGCGATCCGGCGGTCGAGGGTGGCCAGCTTGCCGCCGTTGCGGCCCGCGAGGGCAAGCAGGTAGGTATCGGTCAACTGCGCCGAAGACAGCAGCCGGTCGGGCAGGACGGCGCCGGCATCGCGGAGACTGATCGAGTCGGGCCAGAAGACATGGCCGCCGCGCGCGACCAGGGCGGCGAGGAAGACCGCAACGGCGGCGGGACTGCCCGGCGATCCCGGATAGCTGCGGCAGCCCATGATCCGCAGCACGCCGTTTTCGGTGATCGGACACGTTGCCCAATCGCCGCCGTCGAGCCGCTTGAACCAATCGCGTGCAAGACTGCAATTGACGTGTTCCTGGTCGAATAGCGCGACCAGAACGCTGACATCGAGTAGATACGTCAAGTGTCGAGTTCTTCACGCAGCCGATTGACGAACTCGACGGTAATTGGTCGTGCCAGACCACGTTTCGGAAGGCCCACGAACCCGTCGTCGGAGTCGGACGCGGTCTCCTTGAGCGCCTTGCGCAGCAAACTCGAAACGACCGCGCCGATCGTCGTCCGGCTTCGGGCGGCAATGTCGCGACTGGCGAGCATGACATCGTCGTCCAGGTCGATTGTCGTGCGCACGCGCATCTCCGCATCAAACATCACGCATCTAGATAATTCGCGAAGCGTCGTCAATCGTGGCCAGTTGCCGGTACACCGAAACGGCGTAAGCTGGGTGCCATGAACGCGCTCACCCCCTTCCGCCGCCCGACGCCGGGGCAGCAAGCACTGGCCGAGGCGATTCCCGCCGGGGCACTGGCGGAGCGGCCGCCCGCGGTGATCTCGACGATTCCCGCCGCTGCCTACACCGACTCCGCACGCTATGCCCGCGAGCGCGAACGGTTGTTCGAGGCGATGCCCGTCCCCGTCGCGCCATCGGCGCTGCTGCCGCGCCCGGGCATGAGCGTTACCCACGACGGGTTCGGCGTGCCGATCCTGCTGACGCGCGATGCGCGGGGCAAGCTGCGCGCTTTCCTCAATGTCTGCCGTCACCGTGGCACGCGGCTTGTCGAGGCCAGTGAGCCGACCGAAGCCCCACGCCTCGTCTGCCCGTATCACGCGTGGACGTACAAGCTCGACGGCAGCCTGACCGGCCTGCCGCGCCCCGAGACCTTTCCCGATCTCGACAAGGGCGCGCGCGGCCTCGTCGAACTGCCGAGCCGCGAAGCGGGCGGACTGATCTGGGTCGGCCTCGACCGCACGCGCACCTATGATTTCAGCTTCGCGACCGGCGCGCTGGCCGACGACTTCGACGCGCTCGGGATGGCCGACCAGCATCTCTACGCGCGCGCGACACACGACGTCGCGTCGAACTGGAAGCTGATCATGGATGCTTTCCTCGAAAGCTATCACGTCACGCGCCTCCACGCCGACACCATCGGCAAGTTCTTCCAGGACGGCGTGACCACCGGCGACCTGATCGGCCCGCACGCGCGCTCGGCGGTCGGGCGCGCCGAGAAGCTCGAGGGCGTCGACTGGAGCGACTGGGGCGCGCTGCGCCGTAGCGTGACCTTCGCGTACCAGCTCGTGCCGGGAACGGTGATCGTCGCGTCGCCCGACTATATCAACATCATGACGCTGATGCCGCAGAGCGTGAACCGCACGCTCGTCGAGGATTTCATGCTGATCGCCGAACCGCCGCAGACCCCCAAGGCGGCCGACCACTGGGCGCGCAGCTGGAAATTGCTCGACCAAGGGGTGTTCGGCAGCGAAGACTTCCGTGCCGCCGCGCTCGGCCAGCGCGGGCTCGAATCGGGTGCGGTGGACCATGTCCTGCTGGGGGGATTGGAGCAGGGGGTGAAGCGGTTCCACGATACGGTCGAGGGGTTGATCGCCTGATCCGATCGTCGCCGACGGCCCCTTATCCGCGCGCCCGATGATGGATGCTGGCGTCCGCCGGCATGACCGCATAGCGTGAGCAGATGCCCAACCGCCTCACCCGATACATCCTAATAGCGCTCGTGCTCGGCGTCATCGCGGGCTGGGCGATCCACGCCTATGCGGGCAGCCCGGAAGCCGCCAAGGCCATCGCGGGCTATCTGAGCATCATAACCGATGTCTTCCTCCGCCTGATCAAGATGATCATTGCGCCGCTGGTGCTGGCGACGCTGACCACCGGCATCGCGCACATGGGCTCGGGGGCCGCGATCGGGCGGATGTTCGGGCGCACCATCGGCTGGTTCGTCGTCGCCAGCCTCGTGTCGCTCAGCCTCGGGCTGCTGATGGTGACCTTGCTCCACCCCGGCAGCGGCGTCGGCCTCGCGCTGCCCGCCGCCGACGCGGCATCGGGGGTTGCGAAGACCGGCTTCGACCTCAAGACCTTCGTCACCCACGTCGTGCCGCGCTCGATCTTCGAGGCGATGAGCGACAACGAGGTGCTGCAGATCGTCGTCTTCTCGATGTTCGCCGGGCTTGGGCTGATCGCCATCGGCGAGCAGGGGCGACCGATCACGCGCGGCCTCGACGCGCTCGTCCACCTGATGCTCAAGATCACCGGCTACGTCATGAACGTCGCGCCGTTCGCGGTGTTCGCGGCGGTGGCGTCGTCGATCGCCGTCGAGGGGCTGGCGATCATCGGCACCTTCGCGCGCTTCATGGGCGGCTTCTATTTGTCGCTCGGCATATTGTGGACGCTGCTGATCGTCGCTGGCGGCAGCGTCATCGGCTTCGCCGCCATCCGCCGCCTGCTGACCGAGATCCGCGAGCCGTTCCTGATCACCTTCGCCACCGCGTCGTCGGAGGCGAGCTATCCCAAGCTGTTGGAAGCCCTCGAACGCTTCGGGGTGCCGCCGCGCATCGCGAGCTTCGTGCTGCCGCTCGGCTATTCGTTCAATCTCGACGGGTCGATGATGTATTGCAGCTTCGCGTCGCTGTTCATCGCACAGGCGTACGGCATCGAGCTCAGCCTCGGTCAGCAGATCGGCATGCTGCTCCTGCTGATGGTCACCTCGAAGGGCATCGCGGGCGTGCCGCGCGCGTCGCTGGTGGTGATTGCCGCGACGCTACCGTTCTTCAATATCCCGGAGGCGGGGCTGCTGCTGATCCTCGCCATCGACCATTTCCTCGACATGGGGCGCAGCGCGACCAACGTAATCGGCAATGCGATCGCGACGGCGGTGGTGAGCAAATGGGAATTGGCGGAGGTGCCGGTGCCGGGGGCGGAGCCTGCGTAGGGCCCTTTCGCGCGCTCCAAACCCGCGCTACGCTGCCTGACGTTAACGTCAAGGCGCCTCCCCATGACCGACCATTTTGACGTCCTGATCGTCGGCGCCGGCCTGTCGGGCATCGGCGCCGCCTATCACCTGCAACAGCGCTGCCCGGGCAAATCCTACGTCATCCTCGAGGGTCGCGGCGCGATCGGCGGGACGTGGGACCTGTTCCGCTATCCCGGTATCCGCTCGGACAGCGACATGTACACGCTTGGCTACAACTTCCGCCCGTGGCGCGAGGCGAAGGCGATCGCCGACGGGCCGTCGATCCTCGGCTATGTCCGCGATACCGCGCGCGAGGCCGATATCGAGCGTCACATCCGCTTCAACCACCACGTCAAATCCGCCGACTGGTCGACGGCGGAGGCGCGCTGGACGGTCGTCAGCGAGCAGGACGGCGAGCGCCGCGAAGTCACCGCCAATTTCGTCATGCTGTGCAGCGGCTATTACAACTACGCCGCCGGCTACACCCCCGAGTGGCCCGGTACCGCCGACTTCGCGGGGCAGATCGTCCACCCGCAATTCTGGCCCGAGGGCCTCGACTATGCGGGCAAGCGCGTCGTCGTCATCGGCAGCGGCGCGACGGCGGTGACGCTGGTCCCCGAACTTGCGCGCACGGCGGCGAGTGTGACGATGCTCCAGCGCTCGCCGACCTATGTCGTGTCGCGCCCCGCCGCCGACGCGGTCGCCGACTGGCTGCGGCGCCACCTGCCCGCCAAGCTCGCCTACAGCCTCGTGCGCTTCAAGAACGTCGCGATGGGCGGCTGGTTCTTCAACTACGCGCGCAAGCAGCCCGCCAAGGTCAAGCAGCGGCTGATCGCCATGGTGCAGGAGCAGCTCGGCCCCGACTACGACACCGCGACGCATTTCACGCCGCGCTACAACCCGTGGGATCAGCGCCTCTGCCTCGTCCCCGATGCAGACCTGTTCGCGGCGATCAAGTCAGGCCGCGCCGATGTCGTCACCGATACCATCGACACCTTCACAGCGGGCGGCATCCGCCTGGCCTCGGGAGCCGAACTTGCGGCGGACATCGTCATCACCGCGACGGGTCTCGACATGCAGCTCGCAGGCGGCGCGACGTTCAGTGTCGACGGCACGCCCGTGCCGCTCAACGAGGCCTTGAGCTACAAGGGGATGATGTTCTCCGACGTGCCCAACCTCGTCTCGGTGTTCGGCTACACCAACGCGTCGTGGACGCTCAAGGCCGACCTGACGAGCGAGTACGCCTGCCGGTTGTTGAACGCGATGGACGCGAAGGGCATGCGCCAATGCACGCCGGTGCGCGGCGGAGCGCTGGTCGACCCCGCCCCGTTCCTCGATTTCAGCAGCGGCTACGTCGCGCGCGGCGTGGCGCGGTTTCCGAAGCAGGGGGTGGAGAAGCCGTGGCGGGTCGACCAGAGCTATGCGAAGGATGTGATGACGATCCGCTACGGCAAGGTCGATGATGGGCGGATGGCGTTCACAAATCCGGTGGGGGTGAGGGCGGGGGAGCGGGTGGCGGCCTGACTTCTGCTCCCTCCCTCTCTTGGTTCGCGAAGGCTTACCGGGAGGGGAGGGGGAAGAAAGTCAGATCGCGATCTCCCACGTCCGCGCACAAAACTCGCAGTCCACTCGCACCTTCCCGTCCTCCCCGCGCATCGCCGCCCGCTCGGCCTCCGGAAACTTGCCCAGCACGGTCGCGATGTGCGCGGGCGAGCAGCGGCAGCCGCGCGCGGGGGCCGGACCTTCGACAACGCGGACCTGTTCCTCGTGGAACAGCCGCCACAGCAGCGTTTCGGCGCTCAGTGCGGGGTCGGTAAGCTCGGCATCGGACACGGTGCCCGCGAGCGCGACGACGTGTTCCCAGTCGGGGTGGGCGCGGCCCTCGTCGTGCGCGACCGACAGGCGCTCGCCGCCGAGTTCGGGCTTGGCGAGGTGCTGGACGAGCAGCCCGCCGGCGATCCAGCCGGTCGCGGCACTGCCGCCGACGGCGACGCGGACCAGCGTCGGCAGCTGCTCGGAACCTTCGAAATAGCCGGTGACGGCGTCGCTCAACGACGCGCCTTCGAGCGGCACGATGCCCTGGTAGCGTTCGCTTGCGTCGGTCGGGTCGAGGGTGATCGCGAGGTGGCCGGTGCCGAACAGGCCGGGGAGGTCGAGGCCCGCCGCGATCTCCGCGTCGCGATCGAAGCGCACGTAGCCGCGCACCTGCCCCTGCGCATAGTCGCAGACGAGCAGGTCGATCGCGCCGCCGCTCGCCTGCGCCTGCAACGTCACTTGCGTCGCGCCCGCCTGCAAGGCGCCGCCGAGCAGCGCGGTCAGCACCAGCGCCTCCGCCAGCAACGCGGCGACGGGCGCGGGATAGTCGTGCGGCCCGAGAATGGCGTTGAGCGCCGCGTCGAGGCGCACGACGCGGCCGCGCACGTTACGCTGCGCGACAGTGAAGCCGAGGCTGCGATCGGCGGCGGGGGCGAGGGTTTCGGTAGGCGTCATTTGGCTCCCAGTTTCGACAGGGAGAGGCGGGTGGAAAGCACCTTCTCCTCCCCTCCCTCTTCAGGGAGGGGGCGGGGGTGGGTGCGAGCGCCTTCGCGAGCTTCTTTCTTCTCCCGTCCGGCCAAAGCAAGGAAGGGGCGCGGCGAAGGGCCGCGCACCCACCCCCGGCCCTTCCGTGCAGAGGGAGGGGGGCAGTAAGAGAAGTAAGACAGGGGCAGAGTCAGATCTTCCCCAGGCACCACAGCAAAATCGCCTTCTGGACGTGCAGCCGATTCTCGGCCTCGTCCCACACCGCCGACTGCGCGCCGTCGATGACCGCCGCGTCGACCTCGTCGCCGCGATGCGCAGGCAGGCAGTGGAGGAACACCGCGTTAGGCGCGGCCTGCGCCATCAGCGCCTCGGTAACGCGGAACGGCGCCATCGCGCCCGCTTTCGCCTTGTCGGCGGCCTGGCCCATCGACATCCAGACGTCGGTGGCGACGACCACCGCGCCCTCGACCGCCGCCTTCGCCGAGCGGACGATGTCGACCGAGCCGCCGCGCGCGCTGGCACACGCCACGACGCCCTGGTCGGGGTCGTAGCCGTGCGGGACGCCGAGCTTGAGGTCGAAGTCCATGACGCTGGCGGCTTCGATCAGCGAGTGCGCCATGTTGTTGCCGTCGCCGAGCCACGCCCAGCACGTGCCTTCGACGGGCTGGCCCAGCCGCTCCTCAGCGGTCATCATGTCGGCCATCGCCTGGCATGGGTGGCCGAGGTCGGTCAGACCGTTGACGACGGGGATCGTCGCCGCCGCCGCCAATTCCTCGACGACGCCGTGGCCGGCGGTGCGGATCATCACCGCGTCGACCATCCGCGACAGCACGCGCGCGGTATCGGCGACGCTCTCGCCGCGCCCGAGCTGCATGTCGCCGCTGCTCGTCACGATGCTGCTGCCGCCGAGCTGGCGGATGCCGATGTCGAAACTGAAACGCGTCCGCGTCGACGGCTTCTCGAAGATCATCGCGAGCGCGTGCCCGCTCAGCGGCGCATCGGCGTCGGGGGCGCCCTTCGGCAGCCCGGCACGCGCGGCCTTGCGGCGGTGCGCCTCGTCGAGGATCGTCCGCAGCGCTGCGCGGCCGGGCGTCGCGAGATCGAGGAAGTGCCTCATGCCCGTTGGCAACACGCCGGTGGGCCTCATGCCGGTCGGCATCACACCGGTCGGCATCATGCCGCCTGGGCGGGCGTGTAGGCCCGCGCTGCGGCGCTGAGCTTGTCGACGCACTCGCGGATATGGCGCTCCTCGACGATCAGCGGTGGCAGCAGGCGCACGACATTGTCGCCCGCCGCGACGGTGAGGATGCCGTGGCTGCGCGCATGGCCGACGAAGGCGCGGCTGTCGGATTTCATCTTGAGGCCGAGCATCAGCCCGACGCCGCGAACGTGGTCGAAAAGATGATCGTGGTTGGGGATCATCTGCTCCAGCGCCTGCCGGAGCCGGTCGCCCATCGCGCGGACGTGGGCGAGAAACTCGGGCGTGTCGATAACGTCGAGACTGGCGTTGACCGCCGCCATCGCCAGCGGATTGCCGCCATAGGTCGAGCCGTGGGTGCCGACGACCATGCCGCTCGCGGCGTGCTCGGTGGCGAGGCACGCGCCGACTGGGAAACCGCCACCGATGCCCTTGGCAAGCGCCATGATGTCGGGGCGGATGCCGTAATACTCATAGGCGAATAGCGCGCCGGTGCGCCCGACGCCGCATTGCACCTCGTCGAAAATCAGCAGCAGACCGTGTTCGTCGGCGAGGTCACGCAGGCCCTGGAGGAATTCGGGGGTGCCGGGGCGGATGCCGCCCTCGCCCTGGATCGGCTCGACGAGGATGCCGCCGATGCTGTCGTCGACCGCCGCGCGCGCCGCATCGAGATCGCCGAACGGCAGCACCGTTGCCCAGTCGGGCAGCGGCTCGAAGCCGTCGCGCAGCTTGTGCTGGTCGGTCACCGAGATCGTCGCCAGCGTCCGCCCGTGGAAGGCGTTCGAAAAGGTCAGGATGCGGTGCTTCTGCGGACTGCCTGCGACGAAGTGATGGCGGCGGCAGGTCTTGATCGCGCATTCGAGCGCCTCGGCGCCCGAATTGGTGAAGAACACCGTGTCGAAAATCGTCCGCGCCACCAGCCGCTCGGCGGTGCGCTGCTGATCTGGCGCGCCGTAGAGGTTACTGATGTGCATCAGCGTCGCCGCCTGCTTCTGGATCGCGCCGATCAGATGCGGGTGCGAGTGCCCGAGCGCGTTGACCGCGATACCGCTGGCAAAGTCGAGCCACTCGCGCCCGCCGGCGTCATAGAGGTAGCACCCCTCCCCGCGTACCGGCGCGACCTCGCAGCGGCCATAGACGGGCATCATCGCGGGGATCGTCATGCGGTTTGCGCCTTTCGCCAACGCAAACGGGCGGCCCTTACGGCCGCCCGTAAGAGAGGCCTTTAGCGGGCTGCGGGGGGCGGCTCAACCCCCGGCGGAACGCGTGATTTCGCTGAGAGAACGATCAATGGTGTCCGACCAGCCGGCGCGGCCCTGCTCGCGCGCATCGGCGAAAGCGTCTTCGAGCGCGAACGGGTTGTGGCGTTCGAGCGCGTCGATCAAGGCCTTGGCCTGCGCAAGGTCCTTGGTGCGCTTGACCGCGTTGCCGCCGGTGCGGCGGATCGTCGGCGCGTCCCAGTACTACATCATGTCGCCTTCCCGCGACGGCAATCTTCGCGTGCAAATAGTCACTGCCGCCGCGGGATACGGAATAGACCGAGCCTGCTGCCCCGCTTGTCGCAACCTGCTTCTGCAGGTCGGCGAACATCGTCGTCACGATGGGACTGAGCGCCGCGAGCATGCACTCCGGTAAGCGATTTACTTCCCCACAGCAAGAATAGACAGAAATCCGATTTCCGTCTGTCCTTTTCTAGACTGGCGATAAGCTGAAAAATTACCCCGCCGCCGCCTCGATCCGCGCCATATCCGCGTCGCTCAGCCCGAAGTGGTGGCCGACTTCGTGGACGAGGACGTGGGTGACGAGGTGTTCGAGGCTCTCGCCGGTCTCGGCCCATTCGTCGAGGAGGGGGCGGCGGTAGAGGAAGATGATGTCGGGCAGCGCGGCGGTGGGCTCGTCGCCCTTCATGCCGACGTGGCGACCCTGGTAGAGGCCGAGGATATCGAACGGCGTTTCGAGGCCCATCTCGGTGGTGACGTCGTCGTCGGGAAAGTCCTCGACGCGCAGCAGCGTGTTGGCGAGATGGTCGCGGAACAGCGTCGGCAGGCGCTCGACGGCGGCTTGCGCGAGCGCATCGATGTCGGCGAGGCTGGGCGGCAGGGTTTGATTTCGGGTCATCGGGGGCGGATAGGCGGGCGCGCCACCGCTGCCAAGCTGGAGACCGTGACATGCCCGCCCCCACCAAACTGACTGACGCCGAGATCGATGCCGCGCTGACCGGCCTGCCGGGCTGGACGCGCGTCGGCGACGGCATCGAGCGGGCGTACCGCTTCGCCGATTTCACCCGCGCCTTTGCGTGGATGACGCGCGCCGCGCTGCTCGCCGAGAAGGCCGACCATCACCCCGAATGGTCGAACGTCTACAACAAGGTCGACGTCCGCCTGACGACGCACGACGCGGCGGGCATCACCGCGCGCGACGTGGCGCTGGCGACGGCGCTCGATGCCGCCTAGCTGTTGTCCTCGACCTCGGCACCGGGGCCGTTTTTCTTGATCGAGTCGATGGCGTTCTGCGCCGAGGCCTTGCTCGAATAGCCTTCGGTCGAAAACATCGTTTCCGAATTATACTTGAAGCGGACGCGGAACTCGCCCTTCTTGTCTTTCCAGATCTCGAACTTGTGCGCCATCGCCGCCTCCCCGGTGGAGCCCCGAACGTCGCCGCGCACGGCTGCCGAGTCAACCGCCGAGCGGCCTCACGGTAGCAGCGAATAGACGACGCACGCCTGCGCCTGCAGCCATTGCAGGGGCGGCTGCAGC
>JBBQVB010000049.1:0-16641 GCA_038211965.1 Sphingomonadales bacterium | reverse complement strand
CGTCGAGGAGGCTCGCGACCATCCGCCCGACGCGCCCGAAGCCGATGATGACGGTTCGCCCGGCGGCGGCAGGGGCGAGCGCGGCGGCGACCATGTCGGGGACGCTCGCGCGGCCCGAGCCGAGGCGGCGTTCGACCCATTGGCCCGCCAGTCCGAGCAGCGGTGCGACCGCGAGGCCCAGCCCCGTCACTAGCAGCGCGAGGTTCGCCACCGCTCCCGTCATCACACCGCCCGCCGTCGCTGCGCCGAGCACGATAAGGCTGGTCTCCGAAGGCGCCGCGAGGAGCGCCGCGACGTGCGCCGCGACGCCCGTGGCGCGCCCCGTCAGGCGCAGGAACACCCCGACGACGAGCGCCTTCGCCGCGCACACCGCCGCGACCGCGCCGAGGATCAGCAGCGGCTGCGCCACCACCGCGTCGAGGTCGAGGCGCATCCCGACCCAGATCAGGAAGACGCCGAGCAGCAACCCCTGGAATGGCGCGATCGCCGCCTCGATCTGGCGGCGGTACTCGGTCTCGGCCAGCATGATCCCCGCGACCAGCGCCCCGACGGCGGGCGACAGGCCCGCGTACGCCGTCGCCGCCGCGCTGGCGATCAGCACGACGAGCGAGGCGGCGAGGAACAGCTCGGGACGGCGTGTCCGCGCGGCTTGCAGGAACAGCGGGCGCAGCAGGAGGCGGCCCGCGAGCACGATGCCGCCGATACTCAGCAGCCCCAGCGCGAGGCCGCTGAACACCCCGCCTGCCGCGCCGCCTGCGCCGAGGAGGAGCAGGACCGGCGCGATGGCAATGTCCTGAAACAACAGGATGGCGAACGCCGAGCGTCCCGCCTGACTGCCCATCCGGCCCGCCGAGCCGAGCATCTGCAAACCTACCGCCGTCGAGGACAAGGCGAGCGCGACAGCGACGCTGAGCGTTGCGACGATGCCCATGTGGAACGGTACGAGCAGCGCCGCGACGGCTGCGGTGCCGAGCGCGAGGCTGGCCGGTCCGAGGCCGAAGACCAGCCGCCGCATCGTCCGCAGCCGCTCGACCGACAGTTCGAGGCCAAGCGCGAAGAGCAGCATCGCAATGCCGATTTCGGCCGCCGAGGCGAGCGCGCCCGCGTCGGAGATCATCGCCCCCGACAGCACCGGCACGCGCGCCAGCCCGTGCGGCCCGACCGCGACGCCGACGAGGATGAAACCGACGACGGGCGAGATGCGCAGCGCCGCGAACGCCGGAATGACCAGTCCAGCCGCGCCGAGAACGACGACGAGATCGCGGAAACCGGGCGAGTCGAAGGGCAGCGACATGCCGGGCAGGGTGGCACGCCGGCAGCGCCGCGTCTCCCTCGAGCATTGCCCGGAGTCCATTGCCGCGCCGCGCCCTGCGCCGCTAACGTCGGGGCGAATCATTGATCTTCGGCCAGGACCGGGGGACGGGGGAAACGACATGCTGCTCAATCGACGGATGTGGCTGGGTGGCATGGGGCTCGCGGCAGGCGCGATCGCGGTGCCGGCGCTCGGACGCGTATCCGCCGCGACGATCGTCGCGCCGGGAGCGACTCCGGCGTTCCGGAGCGTTCTCGATGCCCTCGCCGACTTCGCCGCCGCCGACCTCGCGGCGCAGGGCTATCCCGGCATGACAGTCGCGGTGCGCGCCGCCGACGGGCAAACCGCGACGCTGGCGCTGGGGCTGTCCGAACTCGAGGCACGGCGGCCGGTGCGGCCCGAACAGCTGTTCCAGATCGGCTCGATCTCGAAGTCGCTGGTGGCGATGGCGCTGTTCGCATTGTCAGGGCAGAGCAAGCTCGACCTCGATGCACCGATGGTGAGCATCGTCCCCGAACTCTGGCTCGCCGACCGCAGCATCACCGTCGCGCAGATCCTCGCGCACAGCGCCGGACTGCCCGACAATGCGCCGATCTTCCCCGACGTGCCGGGCGGGCTGCTGTGGTCGGCGACGCCGCCGGGGGCGCATTTCTCGTACAGCAACGCAGGCTACGACATGCTCGCGTTCGTCGTCGAGCGGGTGTCGGGGCTGCGCTATGACCGGGCGTTGCGCGCGCTGGTGCTGAAGCCACTGGGGATGACGGGGGCCGAGCCGACGATCCGCTCGGCCGACCGCGCGCGTTATGCACGCGGTTACGTGCCGTTTCGCGGCGATGCGGCGTGGTTTCCGGCCGCGCCGCTGGCGGAGGGGGCGTGGCTCGACATCGACCGCGCCGCGGGTTCGGTCGCCGCGACGAGTGCCGACATGCTGCGCTACATCGCCTTTCTCGGTCGTCTGGCGAAAGGGCAGGGCGCACCGTTGTTCCCCGACGCGCTGGCGCAGCGCTTCGCCACGCCGGTCATCGAGACCGCCGATTTCGGCAAGGGCGCGCGCTATGCCAACGGCCTCGCGACGGTCGATGTCGATGGCGCACCGACCTTCCACCACACCGGCGGGATGATCATGTTCAGCTCGGCGGTCTATGTCGACCGGGCTTCGGGGGCAGGCGTGTTCGCCAGCGTCAACATCGGCCAGACCGGCTATCGCCCGCGCGCCGTCGCAAGCCATGGGGTCCGCCTGCTACGCGCGCTCGCGGCTGGGGCAGCGCTGCCCGCACCGCCGCCGCTCGTCACCGCGCCGCCCATTGTCCACGCCGCCGACTTCGCGGGGCGCTATGTCGGCCCGGCGGGCGATGCGGTGGTCTTCGAGGTGACCCCGACAGGCCTCGCGCTGCTCGCCGGCGGTACGCGCGGGCGCATCAAGGCGGCGGGCGAGAGCAGCTTCGTTACCGACCACGCCGGCTATGAAACGCACATCTTCGAGTTCGCCGCAGCGACCGGGCGGCGCGACCGGCTGTGGTACGGCGACACGCTCTACGGCCGCGACGCCGCGCTGCCGCAGCCTTGCTCCAATCCCGCCATCGCGGGGCTGGCGGGGATCTACCTCTCGAACGACCCGTGGGTCGGGGGGCTGTCGGTGGTGGCGCGCGGCGATGCGCTGGTGATGGAAGGCGCAGGTCCGCTAACCCATCACGCCGACGGCAGCTGGCGCTTCGCCGATCCGCTGTCGTGCGAGCGTGTCTGGTTCGATCATAGCATCGCCGGACGCACGCAGCGCACCAACCTGTCGGGGTCGACGATGTGGCGTGCCGCGCTGTAAGCGGCCAGCATGACCAAGTTCGTACCCCCCGCCGCCGCCACCCCGCCGCGCCGCGGCCTGATGTTCGTGCTGTCGTCGCCCAGCGGCGCGGGCAAGACGACAATGTCGCGTCGTCTGATCGTCGAGGACGCCGAGATCGTCATGTCGGTATCGGTGACGACGCGCGCCCCCCGCGACGGCGAGATCGACGGGCGCGACTATCATTTCATCGACGATGCGCGCTTCGACGCGCTGCTCGAGGGCGGCGACCTGCTCGAATGGGCGACGGTGTTCGGGCACCGCTACGGCACGCCGCGGGCGCCCGTCGAGGCGGCGCTGCACGCCGGGCAGGACGTGCTGTTCGACATCGACTGGCAGGGCACGCAACAGCTCCAGCAGACCGACGCGGGCAGCGACCTCGTCCGCATCTTCATCCTGCCGCCGAGCATGGCCGAGCTGGAGCGGCGGCTGCGCGCGCGCGGCACCGACACCGCGCCGGTCATCGCGCACCGCATGCGCCGCGCCGCGACCGAGATCAGCCATTGGGGCGAGTACGACTATATCCTGATCAACGACGACCCCGACCTCTGCCTCGGCGAAATCCGCGCGATCTTGAAGGCCGAGCGGCTGGCGCGGCGGCGGCAGCTGGGGCTGGCGGGGTTCGTGCGCGCGATGCTGGGGTAGATTTGCAAGGAGCGGCTCACCGGTCGCGCGTGCCCGGCAACGGTTGAGCGAGGGCCGTCGTCGTGGCCTCACCGCCCATCGCCTGCGCCATGAAGGCGGCACTCCGCCGGAGCAGGTCGGCACGCGCGCTACTGTCGTCGAGCTGGTGATCGAGACCGGGATAGACGATCAATTCGTGCGGTCGTCCGGCACTGCGCAGCGCGGCGTCCATCGCCCGCGATTGGCCAATATCGACGTTGGCGTCCTTGTCGCCGCTGAAGATCAGGACCGGCACCTTGATCTCAGCCGCACGGCGCGTCGGCGAACCTGCGGCGACGTGGGGGCCACTACCTACCATCGCCTCGATCAGCGGCGCGATATTCAGATAGCGCGCATCCTCCTTGAGCAGTCCAAGGTCGGTGACCGGCGCGACGGCAATCGCCGCGCGATACAGCCCGGGCTCGACGATATTCGCCTGCAGCGCCGCGTAGCCGCCGTAGCTCCACCCGACGATGCCGAGGCGACGCGGGTCGGCATAGTCCTGCGCGACAACCCAGTGCGCGCCGTCGTTGATGTCGCCGATCGCCGTCGGCCACGACTGAAATCCGTTCTTTGCAAACCAGGAATCGCCGTAGCCCGACGATCCGCGAAAATTCGGCTGGAGGACGACATAGCCCGACGCGGCGAAGAACTGCGCCAGCCAGTCGAAACCGCGCGCGTCGCGCGCCGACGGACCGCCATGCGGCATGATAATGGCCGGCAGGCCGCGCCGGTCCTTGCCCGGTGGCCAGGTGACGAAGCCCGGTATCTTCGTGCCGTCACGCGCCGCATAGGTAACCGCTTCGACGCGGGCGAGGGGGACGCCATCGAGCGCGGGCCGCACCGTCGCCACGGTACCCAGCGTGTGCTTATCGCGGTCGTATAGGTAATAATGCCCGGCATCGGTGTCGCTCGAAGCCTCGACGAGCTTCTTCGCGCCGTCCCAGCTTTCGCCGAGAATGTTGACCGTCGGATTTCCCGGTATCGCCTTGGTCAGGGCCTTGCTCAGGCGCTTCAGTTCAGGATCGAAATACTCGTACGATATGGTCTCGGTGGTGAACACCGCAGCGACCGGTCGGTCGTATTTGCCGATCCGCAGCACATCGTCGACATCGACTTCGGGGTGGGCGAACACGAGTTGCGGCTGTGCATCGGCCTTGATCGGGATGCGCATCAGCGCCAGCCGACCGTCGCGCGGCATCAGCGCGAGGACATTGTCGCCGCTCTCGTCGAAACCCTCGACCGAAACGCGGCTGTGGGCATCGAGATCGACCGTTGCGACCTTGATCCAGTCACCACGCCCATCGCGTGGCCGGGCATACCAGTAGTAGCTGCCGAGATGGCCGGCGAACGTCGGCGTACCGCTCGAGGCGCGCAGGCGGACGTGGCCGCCGCTATCGGTGTGGACGTCGCCGGGGCGTCGCAGTGACGCGTCCTCGGGGCCGCGCACCCCGGTCAGCACATCGGTGCGAATGCCGCCACCGAAAGAGATATGGCCCGGATCGTCGGGCATCCAGTCGAATATGCCGCTGTTTGCCGCCAACACCTTCGGGCGCCCGCCGTCGGTGTCGATAGCCAGCAGGTTCCGGAAATTCAGCTTGATGCCGATGATGTCGCCAACTCCGCCGAGAACGCAGATCAGACGCGTTTCGGTCTTGAAGCGGCACGATTGGGGATGCAGCGTCTTGGTGTTGATGCTCACTGCCTGCATCTTGCCAGTCTTGAGATCGGCGACGATGACCGCCGTGCCGCCGCCGGTACGCGACGGGGTCAGGTAGGTGATCTTGCTGCCGTCGGGCGACAGGCTGACGTTCCAGGCTAATGGCCGTGCGCCGAATGCCGCTGCGAGATCCGGCGGCATCGTGCCCGTCGGGGGTGTGGCGACCGTCGCTCCGTAAGCGCCGCTACCCAGTACCAACGCCGCAATCGCTCTCGCCCCGACTCTCACGCCGCCTCCCAGCTTGATCCGACCGCAGTATAGAGCCCCGCGACCCCCCGCCTAGCCTTCCCCCCCCAACCCCCCTATAGAGCGCCACCCCGCCCCCGAGGAGCGCGCATGGACATCCGGCTCGGCCTGACCTTCGACGACGTGCTGCTGGTCCCTGCCGAATCCGCCGTGTTGCCGACCGAAGCCGATACGCGGACCCGGGTGACGCGCGAGATCGGGCTCAACATTCCCTTCCTGTCGGCGGCGATGGACACCGTTACCGAGGCCGACATGGCGATCGTCATGGCGCAGGCCGGCGGCATCGGCGTCCTCCACCGCAACCTCACCCTCGTCGAGCAGGCGACCGCGGTGCGCCAGGTCAAGCGCTTCGAGAGCGGCATGGTGGTCAACCCGGTGACGATGCTTGTCGACCGCACGCTCGGCGACGCGCTCGACCTGATGCGGCGCTACAAGATTTCGTCGATCCCCGTCGTCGAGGCGTCGGGCAAGCTGGCGGGCATCGTCACGCACCGCGACGTGCGCTTCGCCGACAACCCCGCGCAGCCGATCCGTGAGCTGATGACCGCGAACGACCTCGCGACGGTCCGCGCCGGGGTCAGCCAGGAGGAGGCGCGCCGCCTGCTCCACGCGCGGCGCATCGAGAAATTGCTGGTCGTCGACGATGCCGGGCATTGCATCGGGCTGATCACCGTCAAGGACATCGAGCGCGCGGTGACCTTCCCCGACGCCACCAAGGACGCCGCCGGGCGCTTGCGCGTCGCCGCTGCGACGACCGTCGGTGACGCAGGCTTCGAGCGCACCGAGGCGCTCCTCGATGCCGAGTGCGACCTGATCGTCGTCGACACCGCGCACGGCCACTCGACGCGCGTCGCGGCCGCCGTGGCGCGGATCAAGCGGCTGTCGAACCACGTCCAGGTCATCGCGGGCAATGTCGCCACCGGCGACGCGGCGCGCGCGCTGATCGACGCGGGGGCCGACGGCATCAAGGTCGGCATCGGACCCGGCTCGATCTGCACGACGCGTATCGTCGCGGGTGTCGGCGTGCCGCAGCTGACCGCGATCTTCGATACCGCGAAGGCGGCGGGCGACGTGCCGGTGATCGCCGACGGGGGCCTGCGCACCAGCGGCGACGTCGCCAAGGCGCTTGCGGCAGGGGCGAGCGCGGTGATGGTCGGGTCGCTGCTCGCCGGCACCAGCGAAGCGCCCGGCGAGACGTTCCTGTATCAGGGAAGAACCTACAAGAGCTACCGCGGCATGGGATCGGTCGGCGCGATGGCGCGTGGCTCGGCGGACCGCTATTTCCAGCAGGACATCAAGGATCAGTTGAAGCTCGTCCCCGAAGGGATCGAGGGGCAGGTGCCGTTCAAGGGCCCGGCCAAGGACGTGCTGCATCAGCTCGTCGGTGGCGTGAAGGCGGCGATGGGCTATTCGGGCGCCGCGACGCTCGCCGATTTCCGCGAGCGCGCCGAGTTCATCCGGATCACCAACGCGGGCCTGCGCGAGAGCCATGTCCATGATGTGACGATCACGCGCGAAGCGCCGAACTACCCAGCGGGATGAGGGGCACGTGACACCCTCCGCGCGTGTCCAGGCGGCGATCGAGTGCCTCGACCTGATCGTCGCGGCGGCGCGCGACGGGGGGGCGGCGGCGGATACGCTGATCCAGCGCTATTTCCAGACGCGGCGCTACGCCGGGTCGGGCGACCGGCGCGCGGTGCGGGCGTTGATCTACGCAGTCATCCGCGCCGTCGGCGAGCGGCCCGAAGATGGGCGCAGCGCTCTGCTCGGCTATGCGCGGGCGCACGATGCAGCGCTGCTCGAAGCGTTCGCGGGCGACGGGCACGGGCCCGCCGCGCTTGTTGACGGCGAGCCCGAGGCGGCGGTGTCGCCCGCGCCCGCGTGGCTGGTCGAACAGCTCGCCGCGCGCTTCGGCGACGACACGCCGCGCCAGCTCGCCGCACTCCTCGACCGCGCGCCGCTCGACCTGCGCGTCAACACGCTCAAGGCGACGCGCGATGCGGTGACGGCCGAGGTTGGCGAAGTCGATGCGGTCACGCTCGCCCCCGATGCGTTGCGCGCGCGCGGCGACCTCAATGTCGATGCGCTGCCCGCCTACCGCGAGGGGCGCGTCGAGGTGCAGGACGCGGGCAGCCAGTTCGCCGCGCTCGCCTGTGCCGCCGTGGCTGGCGAGACCGTCATCGACCTGTGCGCCGGGGCGGGGGGCAAGACGCTCGCACTCGCGGCGGCGATGGGCAATGCGGGGCGGCTGATCGCCTGCGACACCGACCGCGCGCGGCTGCGGCAGCTGCCGCCGCGTGCCGAGCGTGCGGGGGCGACGATCATCGAGACCTTGCTGCTCGATCCGGGCCGCGAGGCGGCAGCGCTCGCCGATTTCGCGGGCACTGCCGACCTCGTGCTGGTCGATGCGCCGTGCTCGGGGACGGGAACGTGGCGGCGCAATCCTGAAGCGCGCTGGCGGCTGACGCCCGAGCGGCTGGCGCGGCTGGCGCACGAACAGGCGCGGCTGCTCGACCTCGCCGCGACGCTCGTCCGGCCCGGCGGGCGACTGGTCTATGTCGTCTGCTCGCTGCTGCCGGTCGAGGGAGAAGCTCGACTGGCAACGTATCTGTCGGGGCGCGACGGCTGGACCGCCGCGCCGTTACGCAACCCGAGCGGCTCCGTGACCGTAAATGGAGTCGTGCTGACACCGGGGGACGATGGGTGCGACGGATTTTTCATAGGGGCGGCGACGCGACTCTGCTAAGCTCGTCGGCCAACGCGCGTGAGGATGACGACATGCGGAAAAGCTGGGCGATACCGATTGCATTGCTGCTTGCTGGGACGGTGACGAGCGTCGCGGTCGGCGCGGTCGGTCCGGGGCTCGGCGGCGACGACGCGCTGAAGCCCGCGTCGCTGCGCCAACAGGCGGCAGGCGAGGCGGCGTTAGCGAAGGCCCAAGGTCCGGCTGCCATCGACGCGTTCGAGGCCGCTGTTGCCGCCGACCCGCGCAACAAGGCGGCGTTCATCGGCATGGCGCACGCCTATGAACTGCAGGGCCTGCCCGGCAAGGCGGTCAAGTTCTATCGCGAAGCGCTGGCGCTCGATCCCAACGACCTCGGCGCACTCGAAGGCCAGGGCAAGGCGCTGGTGGCGCGCGGTGCGACGGCGCGTGCGAACCTCAATCTCGTGCGCATCAGGACGCTGTGCAAGGGCGACTGCCCAGCCGCCAAGCGCCTCGAACTCGCGCTGGCAGCCCCGCCCGTCGCCCCGGTGGCGAGCGCCGAAGTGGCGAAACCCGGGGTAGCGAAGAACTAGACGCGGCGTTTCGCGCTTGGGCGTTCACGCTCGCAAGATCACGCTGGATCGAGAGGCGACGAAATATTTGACCGGCACGCCGGAAGGTCGCAGTTTCGGTTGATTTCATCCGCCGTTCACCTTAGACAGCGACTCCAACCTGACGGGGGGCACCTGTGATTGGTTTGCGCATTTTAAACGCCGCTTTGCTCGGGACGGCGATGCTCGCCGCCGGGGTCGAGGCCGCACCCTGCAACGTGACGTTCGGGGTTTCGTTTGCAGGCTCCTATACCTGCAACGATCTCGGCGGCCCGTCCGGGATACCGGGTTCGCTGGGTGGGATCACCTTTCTCGACAACAACACGTTGCTGATCGGCGGTGCCGCAAATGGCGCTGGCGGCGTCATCCGGTCGATCGATGTCCTGCGTGACGGATCGGGTCACATCGTTGGGTTCGACGGATCGTCGAGCGCCTTCGCGACGGCACCGTTTATCGACGGTGGCCTGTCGTTTGCGCCGAACGGAACGCTGCTTGCCACCGGCTATTCCAATAATACCATCCTGCAATATCTGCCGGGTAGCACGACGCCCGACCTCATCACGTCGCTGAACGGCATCGGCATCAGCCCGTCGGTCGGCGCGCTTGCCTTCGTGCCCGCGGGTTTCAGCAACGCGAGTGGTTTGAAGTTCGCCAGCTATAACGGCGGCGGATTCTACTCGATCGGTTATACGATCGACGCCGCCGGGCTTTACACTTTCACCGGCGCGTTCCTGTCGGCACAGATCGGTCGTGGCCCGGAGGGGATCGTCTATGTCGGCGGCGCGAACGCCGGGTTCGGCGCCGACAGCGTGCTGGTGACCGATTATAGCTTCGGCACGATCAGCGCCTACACGATCGACGCTCAGGGCAATCCGATCGTCGGGACGCGCCAGGACTTCCTGAGCGGCCTCTCGGGTGCCGAGGGTGCGGTGATCGATCCGCTCACCGGCGATTTCCTGTTCTCGACGTTCGGCGGTGGTGACCGCGTGCTCGTCGTGGGCGGGTTCGTCGCGCCCACGCCGGGCGTTCCCGAGCCTGCGACCTGGGCGATGCTGCTGGTCGGCTTCGGCGCGGTGGGTGCCGCGGCACGCGCGCGCAAGCCAGCGATCAGCCGCGCCTGACCGCGCGCTGCCGGTAATTCCCGACGCGCTGCTACGTCGCGCTTAGCTGTCGCGCCACTGCGACGAACTCCGCCACGCTGAGCGTCTCCGCGCGTCGTGCGCTGTCGATGCCGCATGCTTCAAGTGCCGCCAGCCCGCCCGGCAGACCCTTGAGCGAGGCGCGGAGCATCTTGCGGCGCTGGCCGAAGGCGGACGCCGTGAGGCTCTCCAGAACCTTGCCTGACACGCCTGCGGGCGCGGCAGCGGGGACGACATGCACGACCGCGCTGGTCACCTTGGGCGGCGGCACGAAGGCACTGGGGTGAAGGTCGAAGGCGATGCGCGGGGTCGTGCGCCACTGCGCGAGCACCGACAGGCGACCATAGGCGTCGGTATCGGGGGCAGCGACGATGCGCTGCGCGACTTCCTTCTGGAACATCAGCGTCAGGTTGGCCCACCACGGCGGCCACGGCTCGAAGGTCAGCCAGCGCACCAGCAACGCCGTGCCGATGTTGTAGGGCAGATTGGCGGCGATGTGCGCGCCCGGCGGCAGTAACGACGCCTCGTCCTGGCGCAGCGCATCGCCCGCAATGACCGTCAGGCGTCCGGGCGCGGCCTCGGCGAGTTCGGCGAGCGCGGGCAGCGCGCGGTCGTCGCGCTCGACCGCAACCACCGACGCCCCGGCGCGGAGTAGCGCGCGCGTCAGCCCGCCGGGGCCGGGGCCGACCTCGTAAACCGTCTGGCCGTCGAGGCTGCCGCCGACGCGCGCGATGCGGTCGAGGACATTGCCGTCGAGGATGAAGTTCTGCCCCAGCGTCTTCTTCGCCGCGAGCCCATGGCGCGCGATGACCTCGCGCAGTGGTGGCAACGCGTCGAGCGCGTCGCTCACCCCGCGGCCCGCCGCGCCGCACATTCGCCCGCCATGCACAGCGCGGCGATCATCGCGTCGGGGCTCGCGGTGTCGGTCCCGGCGATCGCGAACGCAGTGCCGTGATCGGGCGAAGCGCGGACGATGGGCAGGCCGAGCGTGACGTTGACGCCCTCGTGGAAATCGAGCGTCTTGATCGGGATCAGCGCCTGATCGTGGTACATGCAGATCGCGACGTCGTAGTGCGCGCGGGCCTGCGCGTGGAACATGCTGTCGGCGGCGAGCGGCCCGACGATGTCGAGCCCCTCGGCACGCAGCGTCTCGATGGCAGGCCCGATCAGGTCGAGTTCCTCGCGACCGAGCGTGCCGCCCTCGCCGGCGTGGGGGTTGAGCCCCGCCACCGCCAGCCGGGGGCTTGCGATGCCGAAATCGCGCTGCAGGCTGCGCGCGGTGACGCGGGCGCGGCTGACGATCAGCTCCGACGTCAGTGCGCGGGCCACATCGGCAAGCGCGGTGTGGATCGTCACAGGCACTGTGCGCAGGCTGGGTCCGGCGAGCATCATGACGACGTTGCCGCGCGCAATGCCGCAGCGTTCGGCGATGAATTCGGTCTGGCCGGGGTAGGTGAAGCCGATGGCGTAGAGCTGCGCCTTGCTGACGGGCCCGGTCACCAGGCCCGACGCGGTGCCGGTCCGCGCCAGTCCGACGGCGATTTCGAGGCTGTCGAGGGCGCAGCGTGCGCCCGCCAGATTGGGATCGCCGGGGACGATTTCGCCGGGATCGTCGACCTGAACGAGGGGCAGGGCGCGCTCGAACGCTCCCGCCGCGTCGCCGGGCGCACTGAGTGTCTCGACGGGTCCGTCCCAGACGGCGGCAATGCTGCGCCGGTCGCCGATCGCGAAGAACGGCGGCAGGCGCCGCTCGCGGCGGGCTGCCCAGGCGCGCGCGACGATTTCGGGGCCGATTCCGGCCGGATCGCCGAGGGCGACCGCCAGCGGCTGCACCGGGCTAGCGATAGTCTATGATCGCGTCGCGGCGCAGGTTGCGCAGCAGCTTCTGCGCCTGACGATTGACGCGCTCATCGTTCATCTGCGCGTAGATTTCGTCGAAGGTCGGGATTTTCGCCTGCGTCGCGCTGTCGTCGCGGTCGCAGAGCACGAGGACGCGGAGGCCATCCTTCGCCGAACCGAACGGCGGCGTTGCCTGACCCATCTTGAGCTCGCCCATGATCTTCTGGAGCGCGGGCGGCAGCGCCTTGAGCTTCATCGAATCGTTGGCCGCGATCTCGGCCCCGAGTTGCTTGGCGACGGTCTCGGCCCGCGCGCAGCCACCCATCGCCTGCGTCGCGGACTGGAAGTTGTTGACCATCGCCTGCGCGGTGGCGTCGGTCATCCCCGGGGTGAAGGCGATCGACAACTGCTTGAGGCTGAGCACCGCCTCGCCGGGGTCGCCCGCCAGCGCCTGGCGCTTGCCCTCGACGGTCCAGATTTCAACCCCGCCGGGGACCGCGAAAGGCTCGCTGACCTCACCGACCTTGAGCGCCGTGACGACCGGCGCGACGACATCGCTGAGCTGCGCAGGCGCGACCCAGCCGATCGCGCCGCCGTCGTTGCGCGACGCGTCCTGCGACACCTGCCGCGCATAGACGGTGAACGACGACCCGGCGCGGATTTCGCCGACGTAGATCGCCGCTTCCTTCATGACCTGTTCCTGCGTCTCGGCGGTCGCGGACAGGAAGATCTTGCGCAGGTTGAGTTCGTCGCTGCCCTTGGTCGCGGTCATCCGCGCCATGACGGCGTTGACCTCCTCGTCGCCGACGTTGACCAGCGGCTCGACCTTGCGGCGCAGCAGGCGGCTCCACGCCAACTCGCCCTTGATCTGCGCCTTGATCGATGCCGGGCTGGTCCCCGACTGGTGCAGGAAGTCGGCGAACCCCGCGGGGGTGCGCTTGAAGTTGTTCGCGACGCGGTTGTACGCGGCGTCGATCTCGGCGTCGGTGACCTTGATGTCCTTCGACGTCGCTTCCTGAATCTGAAGCTTTTCGTCGATGAGGTTGCGCACGACCTGGAGACGCAGCCGGTTCTTCTCGTCGGTGTCGAGGTTGCCGCCGTTCGCCGCGACGACGAGATTGAGGCGCTGCTCGACGTCGGTGTCGGTGATGATGTCGTTGTTGACGATCGCCTGCGCCTTGCGCAGCGCCGGATCGATGTCGCCGAGGATCTTGATCTCCTGACCGTCGGCGCCGGCGCCGATAACGTCCTGCGCGGCCGCCGCTCCGGCGATGAGGCCCACCGCCAGCATCGCCACGCAAATTCCTGTCGTCCGCACTCGTGTCTCTCCAGCCGCCCCCGCCGCATCCGCCGCGCCGCCATAGCGCGTGGCGGCGGCGGACGCAAAGCACTTGGGCCGCGCCCCGTTAACCAGCGATGAAATTCGCCGTGCAGACTACGTCAGCCGAGGTTCTTGAACGCCAGGCTGATCGAATAGCTGTTGCCGCGCCGGAAGTCGCGGTCGGCGATGTAGTCGCGGCGCCACGACACGCCGAAACGGAAGCATTCGTCTTCGTACTGGACGCCGACGCGGGTCCGGACGGGCTGGAAACCGTCGCCGGTGGCCTGCGGGGCTTCGCCGCGCGAGGTCAGGTCGACGATCGCCGAGCCGAACACCGACCAGTATTTGGCGAACGCCGCGCGCGCGCCGACGCGCAGTTCCTCACGGTCCTGAAGGTCCTCGGTGTCGATGTCGCGATTGAGGCGCGAATAGCCGACCGTCACGAAGCTGCGGTTCGAGCCGATCGCGATATCGACCTCGTTGCGGTGGACGAGCAGGTTCGCCTTGTCGACGCGGAACCGGTGCGTCAGGCTGACCAGCCGTCCGTAGTTGATCGTCGTGCGCCCGACGATGTCGCTGAACTTGCCCGATAGCCCGGTACCGGCGGGAAACAGCTCGCCACGGTCGTCGAAACGTACCGACTGCGCGATTTCACTGGCGAGCGAAAAGCGCGGGCGCTCGAAGCGGTACTCGACGCCGTAGGTCAGCCGCGACCCGCCCTCGACGCGGTCGTAGCCGGGGAAGCGGTTGAGATCGAAGATACTGACGTCCTCGAGGTCGACGGCGCGCGAATCCTCGTTGGGTATCCCGGCATTGCGGACACGCGGCGCGACAACCAGCTGCGCCCGCGGCGTGATCGTCTGCGTGCCCCCCGCCAGCGGTCCGGCAAAGGGCCATTCCGCGTCGAGTGCGCCGAGCGCCAACACGCGGCCCTCGACGCGCCCGCTGCCGGCATATTCGGGGCGCGTTGCGGCGGCGGTGTTATCGCTGTCGTAAACGTCGCCGCGGACCAGCGCGGTCGCGGTGATGCGTTGGCCGAAACTCGTCAGGAAGCTGCGGTCCCAGCGCGCCGATCCGAGCGCGCGGGCGCTGCGCTGGCCGTCGGTGCGGTACAGACCGAGGCTGTTCGCCGCGATGCTGACGCGCCCGCCGAGCACTAGGTCCTGCGGTGTCCAGCGATAATCGACGAGCGGCAGGACGAACGGTGTCTCCCCGCCACGCGTCCCGGCGCGCAGGTCCTGGAACGCCCATGCGGAGATCGACAGATAGGAGTCGGTTCCGAAATGTTCGAGATTATAGGTCGAGCGCAGCGAGTCGTCGTAGTCGAGGCCGTAGCGCCGATTGAACGTGTCGTCGGTGGTTACCCGCGCCGAGAAGGTCGAGCGCCAGCGCGGCGAATGCTGGAGCTGGCCCTTGACCGACAAATAGCCGCGAAAGCGCTCGCCGCGGTCGACGAGCGTCACGCCGTCGCTCGCGACGTCGGTCAGGTTGGCATAGGTGAAGAAGGCATCGGCCTGCACCGGCCCGGCCTTGAACAGCCGCCGCGCCTGCAGCGACAGCGCCGGGTTCTGGCCGGTGTAGATCCACGGCTTGATCGTGATGTCGCGGTCGGGACCGAAGCTGACGTTATACGGGATCCCGACGCCGAGCCCCAGCGAGCGACGATACTCGATGTCGGGAAGGAGCAGCCCCGAAGCGCGCCCCGCACTGCCGTCGGGGTGCGAAAAGGTGGGGAAATACAGTACCGGCACGCCGAAGAAGTCTAGCGTCGCGTTGCGGTACGAGATGCGGTGGCGCACCGGATCGTGAACGACCTTCAGCGCCTTGATCTGCCATAGCGGCGTGCGCGGACAGCCGTCGCTACCGGTCACCGAACACGGCGAATAGACGGCGCGGTCGAGCGTGCTGACGCCGCTGACGCGCACCGCCGAATTCGCCGCCAGCCGCCCGCCGTCGTTGAGGACGAGGAGGATATTGTCGATCGCGCCGTCCTTGAGCGATTCGGTCAACTGGACGCGGTCGCCGAACGCCTGGTTGCCCTCGGGATCGACGGTGACGACGTTGCCGCGTGCTTCGACCTGGCCCGACTTGCGGTTGTAGACGACCGTGTCGGCCTTGAGGTTGTAGCCGTCGCGGACAATCTCGACCTTGCCCGTCGCGGTGACGATTTCGTCGCCATCCGAGTAGCTCATCGAGTCCGCCGCGAAGTCGATGACATCGCCGGGCTTGACCGCGTCCGCCATGCCACCCTTGACGGGACCGGCAACGGGTGGCGGCGAGAGGGTCTGGGCCGTGAGCCGGGCGGGGGACAGCGCCATCCCGGCAAGCAGGGCCGCTCCGGCAAGCAAGGCGGGTCGAAGGGGCAAGCGCTACTTTCGAACAGGCGTGAGGACGCCAGGGGCCGCGACGTTTAGCATGGGCGGACCGGGGGGCAAGGCGGCGCTCGCCTAGCCCGGATGCGGCGAGGCGTGGCCGTGGTTATGGTGGCGGTGGTCACCGGCGTGCGCGTGGTCGTCGTTGGGTTGGACGCTGACTAGGTTGACCGCGCCGAAGCGCACGCCGCGCTCGGCCCGCACCGTATCGGCGAGCGCACGCACCGCCGCCGCCGCCCCCTTGAGCACCACCGTTTCGAGCGACGAGGCGTGGTCGAGGATGACATTCGTCGTTGCGACGACGAGGTCGTGATGTGCGTGGCGCAGTTCGAGCAACCGCGCCGCGAGCGCCCGGACACGATAATCATACACGTAGGACAGGCTGGCGATGCACGGCGTCGCGGCCCTGCCGACATCGTGCCGTGCCGCATCGACCGCCTGACGGACGAGATCGCGCACCGCTTCGGAGCGGCTGGCATAGCCGCGGTCGCGCGTCAGCCCGTCGAAAGCGCGGGCGAGGTCGTCGTCGATCGAGATGGTCACGCGCTGCATTCGCTACCATCGCCGAAATGGCGTCGGCGCGAAAGTCCGCTGCAACCGTTGCCGTATGTCGTGCGTACCACTTCCAGCTTTAAGCAAGATCGATGCATTCTGCATAACCGATCGACGCGGCGCGGGAAAAGGTCGATGCACTCACGATCGCGGCGACCTTTGCGGACCTTGATGGTCACCGGATCGTGTGTGGACGCCCCGTTGGATGCAAGAGGTTTTTTTGAGGGGCATGGTTGCGCGGGTTCAGGTGCTTCCGTGTGTCCGGCCTGTTGATGCAGCCATCATCACGGCTGCTGGCCTGTATGGAGATCGCGGATCGGGTCCA
>JBBQVB010000048.1:0-16752 GCA_038211965.1 Sphingomonadales bacterium | reverse complement strand
CCGCCGCATGCCTTGGCGACAGCTTCGAGCGCCTCGACGCGCCGCCCCGATAGGATGACCGCTGCGCCGCGCGCGCTCCACGCGTGCGCCAGTGCCTCGCCGATGCCCGACGAGGCACCGGTAATCCACACGGTTTCGGTCCCCACCGCACTCATCGCATCATGCTCCAGATATCGGGGCCGCCGGCGACCGGGTGTAGCCAAGTCGCGACGACGAACAGCAGGGTGCCGCCGCCGATGGCAATGACGCCTGGATTGCCCAGCCCGCGCGCGAAGGGCACGAAGCTCGTCGCCGCCTCGTGCGCCGCCCAATGCTCGCCGAGCTGACCCCGTTTCTTGCCGTCCTGCAGCCGCGCCCCGACGAGTGCCAGCCCACCGATGGCGACGCAAAGCGCGACCGTGCGCGCGTCGCCCGATACGGCAGCATGGACGGCGGCCCAGATCGCGAAGGCCCACATCATCGGGTGGCGGGTGATCGTCTGGACGCCGCGCGGGGGCCGTGATGCCAACGCGCCTGCGCCCATCAGCGCGGGGGAGGGCGCGGCGAGCGACCCGACGAACAGGATCGCGGCGAAAATCATCACCGGAACCGCCAGCCACCATAGCCACACCGGCGCGATCCAGAGTGGATCGACCGGGGTGCCGCGCCACGCCCACACCGCCCACCCCAGCGTCGCCGCCGCGACGAGCGAATAGACACCCGCGAAGCCGCCCTCGCCGAGCGCACGCACGAGCGGCGCGCGCAGCGGGTGCGATAGCGCGAAATGCGTCCCGACGAAGGCCGCAAGTGCGATCAGCAGCATCGTCATGGCGTAGATCCTCCCCGTCGCTACCGCCGATATTGCAGCGGCATCGCCTCCGTCTTCAACCCGAGATAGCGGTCGCGGAGTTCGGTCTGCCGCGACACCATCGGCTGGCGGACGCCGTCGATGATCACCGCCGTCGGGGCCGAGGTCAGTTCGAGCGGATCGCCGTCCCACACTACGACATCGGCGCGCTGTCCGGCCGCAAGCGTTCCCGTGTCGGTCATTCCGAAGATCGCGGCGGGCGCGGCGGTGACGCTGCGCAGCGCCTGCGCCCACGTCAGCCCGACACCGCCGGGAACGCGCGCCTGCGCCACCATGTTGCCCGCGTAATGCGGCAGGTCGCGCGCCTGGAAGCTCGCATCCTGTTCGAGGATGCCGAGCCCGACGACGACGCCCGCCGCAACGAGTCGCCCGACGTTCGACTTGGTCGACGCGAGCGATTCGAATGTGTTGGGATTGTCGAGCAGCGGCTGGGTGATCACCGGCACGCTTGCGGCGGCGATGCGGTCGGCGACCAGCCAGCCTTCGCGCGCGCCGAACAGCACGAGCTTGAGCTTCGGGAATTCGCTGCGCAGCGCCAGCACGTTGAGGATGTCCTGCGCGCGCTCGACGTGGACGACGAGGCGTTGGCTCCCCTGCACGACCGCAACCAGCGCGGCGGCGTCGAGGCGGGTCACGAAGTCGTCGTTGGCGCGCCCGTCGCTGAACGCCGCCGGGCTGCGCGCATAGCGCTCGGCTTCGTGGAGCGCGTTGCGGAAGGTCAGGAAGGCGGCGGGACGCGACCCGCCAGCGGCGCGCGCGCCGCCTTCGCCCATCTCGACGAACTGGAAGGCGCGCAGGCGGGTGATCGTGTCGCGCCCCGACGCGAGGCTGATCAGCAGCCCCTGACCGCCGAAGATCGACCGCGACGGGTTCGGCGCGACCGCCGAGCGCGTCACGCCGCCGAGCCGCTCGACCGCGATGTTCGATGCCGCCGGGTTGATGCCCGGCGCCAGGTCGAGCGCCGCCGAGAACGGCGACTTCGACGCGCCGGTATCGTTGGTCTGGTCGACCGCGTTGACCTCCGACGCGCCGGTGAACGACATCGCCGCAAAGATGCCCGGTGTCACCCATTTGCCGGTCGCGTCGATGACCGTCGCGCCTGCCGGGATCGCCGCACTCGCGCCGACTGCGGTGATCCTGCCGCCGGTAATGACGACGGTCCCGCCGGTGATCGGCTCGCCAGTCGCGGTCGCGACGGTGCCGCCGGTGATCGCGATGGTCTCGGCGACGGCGGGAGCGGCAAGCAACGCCGCCAGTGCGATCAGCGCCCTCACTTCGTGTCTCCCCGGCCCGGCTGCCCAAGCTCGAAATCGGTCACCGGGCGTTTCGACGCATCGGCCCAGTCGTACATCACCGCGCCGTCGATCCACACCTTCTCGGGCCGCGAATAAACCGAGAAGGGCTCGCCGTTCCAAAGCAGCACGTCGGCGCGCTTGCCGGGTTCGAGGCTGCCCGTTTCCTTGTCGATGCCCAGCCCCTTGGCGGGGTTGAGCGACAGCCACGTCCAGGCGTGTTCGGGGGTGATCGTCAGTCCCGCGTGCCGTCCCGCCGCCATCGCCTTGGCGGCCTCCTGGTTGAGGCGCTGCGTGCCGTCGGCGTCGTCGGAGTGAACGATGGCACATGCCCCCGCCGCATCGACGAGCGCGATATTCTCGTTGATCCCGTCATAGGCTTCCATCTTGAAGCCCCACCAGTCGGCCCACATCGCACCGCAGATATTCTCGCGCTTGAGCAGGTCGGCGATCTTGTACGCCTCGACAGCGTGGTGGAAGGCGCTGACATGATAGCCGAATTCATGGCTCAGCGCGATGATGTTGGCCATTTCGTCGGCGCGGTAGCAATGATTCTGCACGAGGATGTCGCCGTTAAGGACGCCCATCAGCGTGTCGTTCGCCAGTTCGCGGCGCGGCGCGTCGGTCGGTTTGGCGGTGCCCGCCTTGGCGCGCTTGGTGTAGTCGTCCCAGCGCCGCTTGTAGATTGTCGCGTCCGACCAGACCTGGCGGTCGACGGCGATGTTGCCCATGCGCGTCGCGGGCGATTGGCCCTTGCTGCCATAGACCCGCTTGGGGTTCTCGCCGCACGCCATCTTGAGGCTCGGCTTCGCGCCAGGGAATTTCATGTCCTGCGCGGTGCGGCCGAGCACGTTGCGGACCGTCACGCCGCGCCCGCCGAACAGGTTCGCCGAACCGGGGAGGATGTGCGCGGTGGTTACACCGCCCGCCAGCGCGCGGGTGAACTGCGGATCCTGCGGCCAGATCGAATGCTCGGCCCAGACCTCGGAGCGGTTGGGCCCCGTCGCCTCGTTACCGTCGCTGTTCGCCTCGACGCCGGGCGAGGGGTAGTCGCCCATGTGGCTGTGGATGTCGATGATCCCCGGCGTCACCCATTTGCCGCGCGCGTCGATGACGGTGGCACCGGCGGGTACCGCGACGGTCTGCCCGATCTCGGCGACCTTGCCACCCTCGAGCCGCACCGCCCCGCCGATCAGCTTGCCGCCCTTGCCGTCATAGATGTTGGCGTTCTGGATGACCGTCGTGACGCCCGGATAGGGTTTGTACGTCGATGGGTACGGGTCGCCGGGCACCGACACGATTTCGGGCGGCGTCGCGGGCTTGTCGCTCGCAGTCTTGGGCTTGGACGTCGAGGCGCACGCGGCGGTGAACAGCAGCGCGCAGAGAACGGCATTACGCATCAATCGACCCCATGCATCCAGCGGCGGATCAGCCACGACAGTGCGAGCAGCAGCACGCCGATTGCCGCCGAGACTTCGCCGATCGTTGTGAACACCCCCGCGTAGGTGTCGAGACTGACCTTCAGATTGGTGACCTGCCCGCCGACGGTCTCGACGCTGGCGACCTGCGCGACGACGCCCGCGACGTACTGCGCGCAACTGATCGACAGGAACCACACGCCCATCATCATGCCGACGATCCGCGCGATCGACAGCTTGGTGATCATGCTGAGGCCCACCGGCGAGATGCACAGCTCGGCCGCCGAGTGGATGAAATACAGCCCTGCCAGCCACCAGATGCCGACCTTGAAGTCGGGGCCCACGAAGCTCGTGCCCCAAACGAGGAAGAGGAAGCCGAGCCCGACGCCGATCAGCGCGAAACCGAACTTGACCGGGATCGACGGCTCGCGCCCGCGCCGCGCCAGCGTGATCCACAGCTTGGCCATGATCGGCGCGAGGACGACGATGAAGAAGGCGTTGAAGAACTGCGTCTGCCCCGCCGAGATCGGCAGGCCGAAGATGTGCAGGTCGGTGTTGCGATCGGCGAACAGCGTCAGCGACGACCCCGCCTGCTCGAACAGTGTCCAGAACACGACGTTGAAGACGATCAGCACGATCGCCGCGAGCATCATCTCGAACTCGGCCTTGGTCCCGGCACGGAACGACCAGATCGGGATGCCGATGATCGACGCGAGGAAAGTGAAGAACAGCACCTTGCCGAGAATGGGTAGCCCGAGCACGTACCCGACGATGCCCGCACCCTTCACCGGGGGCGGCGAGTTCATGAGATTGTAGAACAGCAAGTAGAACAGCGGGATCGCGACCAGCGCGGCGATGAAGATGCCGAGCGCCTTGTCGCCGCCGGGCTGCGCGGGCGGGTCGCCGACGCCGCCGAGCTTGGGCCCCGCGAACTGGATCAGCGACCACGACACCGCCATGCCCGCCGCGGCAAGGCCGAACCCCGCCCACCAGCCGATGCCGTCCCAGACGCCGGGAATGCCGACTGCGAGGACCGGGCACAGAAGCTGCGAGAACAGCGAGCCGAGGTTGATGCCCATGTAGAAGATCGTGAACCCGGCATCGCGCCGCCGGTCACCGGTGGCGTACAGCGACCCGACCATCGTCGAGATGTTTGGCTTGAAGAAACCGTTGCCGACGGTCACCGCCGACAGGCCCAGCAGCAGGATCATCGTGTGCAGCGCGCTGCGATCCGCGCCTGCGACCAGTCCACCTTTGGGCAGCGTGCGCGCGACCTTGCCGTCGGGCGCGACGAGCTGGACCGTACCGTCGTCCTGGCCCTTGACCGCAAGGCGATGCCCGCCGTCGAGGAGATATTGCTGCTTCTTGCCGTCGGCGGCCTTCTCGACCTGCACTTCGTGGCGGACGCCATCGACCGTCGCGAAGGGCTTTGCCGCGTCGCCGCCGAAGCACAAAGTCAGATAGCCGAGCGACATGACGATCGCACCGAACTTCACCGCGCGCTTCGACCCGAGATAGCGGTCCGCCAGCAACCCGCCGACGAGCGGCGTCAGATAGACCAGCGCGGTGAAACCGCCGTACAGCCCCGTCGTCGTCGTATCGCTGAACAGGAAATGGTCGGCGAGATACAGCGTCAGCAACGCCCGCATGCCGTAATAGCCGAAGCGCTCCATCGCTTCTGTGGTGAACAGACGCGCCAGCGCGCGCGGGTGGCCGAACCATTGCGGACCGGTGTCGGGAACGCCGGACGCGGTGACTGGGACGCTGGCCATGAAATTCCCTGAACTGGCGCTGCTCTGGCGGCGGCGCTTCGATGCGGCGCACAGTAGCGGCGCGGGCGCGTGGGGCAAGAGGCGGCGGCGATGCCGACGGTGGCAGGCCGGCGGGTGGCGTTTCGCGTTGCAGCAAAGTGACACCCTTGCCGCAAATTGTTACGCCACTCGCGCGAGCGATTGCCACCCCGGACTTTGGCGTCGATGTTCGCTCATCGGCTATTCGGGGACGGCAAATGATCACAATGCGAGCGATGTTGCGGGCGACGGCGCTGCTGCCGGTGCTGGCGCTGGCGGCGCAGGCCGATGCTCAGGCGGTCAAGACCGGTCCGGCCGCGGCCGTGGTGCCGTCGACGGGTGCCGTCACCGCCGCCGCGAGTGCCGACGATGCCAACACGATCGTCGTGACCGGCTCGCGCATCCGCCGCGATCCGCTGAATCAGGATTCGCCCGTTGTCGTCCTCGATCAGTCGGCACTTCAACAGACCGGCCTGTCATCGGTCGCCGACATCCTCCAGCGCCTGCCGAGCGCGGCGGGCGGTCTCTTCCCCTTGCTCACCTGCGCGTGCAACCGCGGCAACCCGCCTGCCGGGGGCGGGTTGGGGGGGGGCTCGGCGGAGATCGACCTGCGCTACCTGAGCGCCAAGCGCACTCTCGTCCTTGTCGACGGGCTGCGCTTCGTCAGCGGGACGAGCGGCAGCGGCATCCCCGCGACGGTCGACCTCAACACCATTCCCGCCAGCTCGATCCAGCGGATCGAGGTCCTGCAGTCGGGCGCGTCGTCGCTTTACGGTTCGGACGCCATCGCCGGTGTCGTCAACATCATTACCAAGGCCGAGCAGGAGGGCCTGCAGGCGTCGGCGCAGTTCGGCACCTTCCGCCAGGGCGACGGTCACACCCAAGACTATAATCTCAGCTATGGCTTCAAGGGATCGACGACGCGCGTCGTGTTCGGCGCGAGCTATGTCAAGCAGGAGGCAGTGCGGTCGCGCGACCGAACCATCTCGCAGTTTCCGAACCCCGGGCAGACGAGCTGCACCGACGCCGTCGGCGGTTGTTCGAGCGCTGCGGTCAACGGACGCTTCCTGACCAGCTTCGGCAGCCAGACGATCGCCACTGCCCCCGACACAACGCCGACGTTTGCGGAACTGCGGCGCTTCACCAGTGCCGACCGCTTCAACTTCGCGCCGTTCCAGTATCTGTTGACGCCGTCCGAGCGCTACGGCGGGTGGCTGAGCGTCAAGCAGGAGCTGAGTTCGAGCGTCAACTTCCGCATCAAGGCGGAGTGGAACCGCCGCAACTCGCAGAACCAGGCAGCGTTCGAACCGCTGTTCATCGGTCCCGATGCGGGCAACGGTGCCGGCAGCTTGTTCGACACGCTGTCGATCGACCGGACCAATCCCTACAACCCGTTCGGGGTGACGCTGTCGGCGGGCAAGCCGGGCGAGGCCCCGCAGAATTATTCGTTCATCGCCCGCCGCCTCGTCGAGGCCGGGCAGCGCACCTTCAACCAGCGCGTCGACACGATGTCGACGACGGCGACGCTCGACGGCAGCTTCGATGTCGGCACGCACAAATTCTACTGGGATGCCAGCGCCGTGCTTGGCTACAACGATGCCAAGCAGAGCTTCACCGGCAACGTCCGCGCCGACCGCGTCGCGCGCGCAGTCGGGCCGGTCGCGCTGTGCACGGCACCGTGCGTTCCGCTCAACCTGTTCGGCGGCGCGGGTACGATCACGCCCGACCAGCTCGCCTATATCTCGTTCACCGAGCAGGATCGCAGCAGCCAGCACATCGCCGACTTCACCGCGAACCTTAGCGGAGAGCTGTTCGACCTGCCCGCCGGTCCGGTCGGCATCGCCATCGGCTACGAGCATCGTATCCAGGATGCCAATTTCGTCCCCGATCCGATCATTGCTGCCGGACTCGGTGCCGATATTCCGTCGCAGCCGGCGCGCGGCCAGTATAATTCGGACGAGGCCTATGCCGAAGTCCGCGTGCCGCTCGTCAAGGAAACGCCGTTCTTCTATTCGCTTGAGGTCACCGGCTCGGTGCGCCACGCCGACTATTCGATCAGCGGCGGCAGCACGACCTTCAGCGGCACCGGCCTGTGGAAGCCCGTCCGCGACCTGTTGCTTCGCGGCAGCTACGCCACCGGCTTCCGCGCCCCGAGCCTCGGTGAACTGTTCGGAGGCCGGTCGCGCTTCGACCTGCCGGCCAACGACCCCTGCACCAGCGCGGCGGGTGGCCTGTTCCCGACCAACGCCACCGTCCGCGCCAATTGCATCCGCAACGGCGTTCCGGCGAACGGCAGCTACGCCGAGGATCAGGGCGGCCAGTTGCCGGTCATCACGCAGGGCAACCGCAACCTACGACCCGAAAAGTCGCGCAGCCTGCTGTTCGGTGCCGTCTTCTCGCCCGACTGGGCGCGAAACAGCGGCTTCGCCAGCAATCTCAGCATCGAGGCGAATTATTACGACATCCGGGTCAAGAACGCGATCGGCGCGGTCGACGCTAACCTGACGCTGAGCAACTGCGCGCTGCTCGGCAATGCTGCGAGCTGTGCGCTGGTGATCCGGACCGCCAACGGCTTCATCAACGAGATCGACGGCACGCTGCAGAACCTCGACAGCATCCGCACCAAGGGCGTCGACCTGACGCTGAACTATCGCACACCGACGACGCCGCTGGGGACCTTCGGCCTCAACCTCAACACGACGTGGCTGACCAAGTATGTCCTGTCGGCGTCGAACGGCTTCGTCGTACTGAACCGGCGCGGTACCGAGCGTGGCAGCCCCGACCAGACCTTCCCCAAGTTCAAGGGCAACGGTACGATCGACTGGTCGCTTGGCGATATCGCGGCTTCGTTCACTGGTCGCTACATCGACGGCGTGACCGAGATCAACCCGAACACCAGCCTGCCCAACCGCCTCAAGCATCGCTTCTACGGCGACGCGCAGATCACCTTCGCACCGTCGTTCGCGGATCGTCGCCTCGCCTTCACCGTCGGGGTCAACAACCTCTTCAATACCGATCCGCCAGCCTGCTTCAGCTGCTCGATCAATAACTACGATCCCACGACCTACGACGTGCCGGGCCAGTTCGGCTACGTGCGCATCGCCTACAAGATGTAGGCGGGCGGGATACGGGGCTGGCGCGGAGCCTCCCGTCGGGCCTAGAGTCGGGCAGCGACGGGAGGGGTGGGATTTGAGCAGCTTCGACGATTGGCGGGCACGGTCGCCGTTCTACGACGAAACGCACGAGGCTGTGGCGCAGTCGGTGCGGCGCTTCGTGGCGGCCGAAATCGCGCCCAATATCGACCGCTGGGAGGCCGAGGGTGAACTGCCGCGCGATCTGCACCGCAAAGCCAGCGCGGCCGGGATCCTCGGACTGGGCTATCCCGAGCAATTCGGCGGGCACAGTGACGGCTTCGATATCTTCCACTCGCTGACGCAGTCCGACGAGCTCGCCAGCGTCGGGGCGGGGGGACTGACCGCATCGCTGATGACGCACGGCATCGGGTTGCCGCCGATCCTCGCGCTCGGCAGCGACGAGATGAAGCAGCGGATCGCGCCGCAAGTCCTCAGCGGCGAAAAGATCATCGCACTGGCGATCACCGAGGCGTCGGGCGGCTCCGACGTCGCGCAGCTACGGACCAAGGCGACACTGGTCGGCAATAAATACGTCGTCGACGGCGGCAAGATGTTCATCAGGAGCGGCATGCGGGCCGACTACCTGACCGTGGCGGTGCGCACCGGCGGGCCGGGCCTGGGTGGGATCTCGCTGATGCTGATCGAGACCGACCGGCCCGGCGTGTCGCGGACCCGCCTCGACAAGATGGGCTGGCGCTGTTCGGATACCGCCGCGATCCACTTCGACGCCGACGAGGTGCCGCCCGAAAACCTCATCGGGCCGGAGAACGGCGGCTTCGCGGGCATCATGCGCAATTTCAACGGCGAGCGGCTCGGCATGGCGATGGGCTGCTGCGCGCATGCGCGCGTCGCGCTCGCGGAGGCGGTGGCGTGGGCGACGACGCGCGAGACCTTCGGCAAGCGCCTCGCACAGCACCAGTCGATCCGCATCAAGCTCGCCGACTGCGAACGTCAGATCGAGGCGACCCAGGCGTGGGTCGACCTCTGCGCGTGGCAGTCGAAGCATGGCAAGGGACGCCCGGCCGACTATGCGATGCTCAAGGTGCAGGCGACGCGGATGCTCGAAAGCGTCGCGCGCGAGGCCGCGCAGGTGCTCGGCGGCGCGTCGTATATCACGGGCTCGAAGGTCGAGCGTATCTACCGCGAGGTCCGGGTCAACGCCATTGGCGGCGGCTCGGAGGAGATCATGCTCGACCTTGCCGGGCGGCAGCTGGGCTACACCTGAGGACATGGCGCGATGATGATCCTGACAATCGCCGCCTTGCTTCAGGTCGCCGCGCCCTTCGCCGAAGCGCCACCGTCGCCCGTTCCCGGCCCACGCCCGACGCAATTGTTCATCGCGCCGTCGGGCGAGCCGTTTCGCGCAGCGCGGGGTGAGCCCTATCCCGTCGCGGTGTGGTTCGCGCGCGCCGACGCCGACCATGACGGCAGGCTGACACGCGGCGAGTTCCGGCGCGACGCGATGCTGTTCTTCCCCGTCCTCGATGCTAACGGCGACGGCGTCGTCGACGGCAAGGAGATCGAGCGCTACGAGCAGGAACTCGTCCCCGAAGTCCGCGTCGATTTCGGCAGCGGCGGTTTCGCTTACCGCGCACCGACGCTCGCCTATGACGGCCAGGGCGATCCGACATCGCGGCGCGGTGCACAGGACGACAGCAGCGCCGACGCCGCCCCGCACACGCCCAAGGCGCTTCCCGAGCTCCCGCGCGGCGCGGGCCGCTACGCGCTGATCAACGCCCCCGAACCGGTGGTCGCCGCCGATGCCGACCTCAACCGCCGCATCACGCCGCAGGAACTCGCCGCCGCCGCCGACCGGCGCTTTACCCTGCTCGACCCCGATGGGGTGGGGTATTTGACGCTCGCGACGCTGCCCAAGACCCCGATCCAGCAGCGCGGCGAGGCGCGGGGAAAGCGGCGTTAGTATTCTGCTTCCTCCCCGCTCTCCGCTTCGTGGGGAGAGCAGGGCGCAGTCTCAGCGCCCCGCCGCTGCCCGCCTGAGACGGTCGTTGATGGCGACGCCGAGCCCGCGCTCGGGGACCGGCGCGACCGCGATGCCGGCACGCCCGCTCGCCTGCGCATCGTGGAGAAGGTCGAACAGCCGCGCCGCCGCCTCATCCACGTCGCCCGCCGCCGACAGCGACGCATCGCCACGTACCGCTCCGAAGCCGATGTGGAACTCCGCCCGGCTCGCGGAGCGCGCACCGAGGCGGACGGGCTGGCGCGGCGCGTAGTGGCTGGCGAGCTGACCCGGCGCGACGATCGCATCGCCCGCGACCGCGTTGATGCCGAGCCGAGCCGCGTCGATCGCGCCGGGGCGCAGCAGCGTAACGCGCTCGCCGTCGACCGCGACGATGCTGCTCTCGACCCCCGCCTGGCATGGTCCGCCGTCGAGGATCAAGGGGATGCGCCTGCCGAGCGACTGCGCGACGTGCTCCGCCCGTGTCGGGCTGAGCCGCCCGCTGGCATTCGCCGACGGTGCGGCGAGCGGGCCGACCTCCGCCAACACGGCCTGCATGACAGGATGCGCGGGGCAGCGCACCGCCAGCGTCGGCAGCCCGGCCGTAACGAGCGGCGCGACCGCCGCGCCGCGCCGCAGCGGCAGCACGAGTGTCAGCGGCCCCGGCCAGAAGCGCTCGACCAACCGCGCCGCTTGCGTGTCGACCCGCACCAGCGCTGCCGCCGCGCGGGCGTCGGCAACATGGACGATCAGCGGGTTGAAGCTCGGACGGCCCTTGGCCGCGTAGATCCGCGCAACCGCTCGTGCATCGTCGGCACGGCCCGCGAGCCCGTACACCGTCTCGGTCGGCAGCGCGACGACCTCGCCTCCCTGCAACAGCGCGACGGCGCGCGCGATGCCGTCCGCGTCGGCGGGCAGCGTCAGCGTCGTCGTGTCACCGTTTGGCCGGTCCATCGTCCGGCGCTATACCCGAGCGTCTTCCGCCCGTCCAAAGGCCTCCGCCCATGACCTACACGGCCCCGCTCGCCGAGCAGCGCTTCGTTCTCGACACGGTGGCGGATATCGCCGGGCTCGCCGCGCTACCGGGGTTCGAGGCGGCGACCTCCGACATGGTCGACGCGATCCTGACCGAAGCCGGCAAGCTCGCCGAGAATGTCTTCGCGCCGCTCAACCGCATCGGCGACACGCAGGGTGCGACCCGCGACGGCGACGACGTTCACCTCCCTGCCGGGTTCGCCGCAGCCTATGCGCAATACGTCGAGGGCGGCTGGGCATCGCTCGGCGCGCACCCCCACCACGGCGGTCAGGGCCTGCCATTCGTGCTGGCGAGCGCGGTGCAGGAACAGCTGACCAGCGCCAACATGGCGTTCAGCCTGTGCATGATGCTCAGCCAGGGGGCGATCGAAGCGCTGCAGGCGCACGCCTCTCCCGAATTGCAGGCGACATACCTGTCGAAGCTCGTCAGCGGCGAATGGACGGGGACGATGAACCTTACCGAGCCGCAGGCGGGCAGCGATGTCGGCGCGCTCCGGTCGACCGCGGTCCTACACGGCGACGGGACGTACCGCGTCAAGGGCACCAAGATCTATATCACCTGGGGCGAGCACGACGTTGCGCCGAACATCGTCCACCTAGTGCTGGCGCGGCTGCCCGGCGCGCCGCCGGGGACCAAGGGTATCTCGCTGTTCCTGTGCCCCAAATTCCTGCCCGACGGCCAGGGGGACTGGACCGTCCGTAACGACCTGCGTTGCGTCGGCATCGAGCACAAGCTCGGCATCCACGCCTCGCCGACCTGCACGATGGCGTTCGGCGAGCACGACGGCTGCGTCGGCTGGCTGGTCGGCGGCGAGGGCGCGGGGATGCGCGCGATGTTCACGATGATGAACCACGCGCGCGTCAATGTCGGGCTGCAGGGCGTCGCGATCGCCGAGCGTGCGTATCAGGGCGCGCTGGCGTTCGCGAAGGAGCGGGTGCAGGGGCGCGGGCGCATCATCGAGTATCCCGACGTGCGGCGCATGCTGATGACGCTCAAGGCGTCGACCGAGGCGATCCGCGCGCTGGCTTACCTGAACGCCGCCGCCGTCGACCGCGCGCATGCCGGGGGCGATGCCGACGCCCGGGGGCTCGCTGACCTGCTGACGCCGATCACGAAGGCCTATGCCACCGACCTCGGCGTCGAGCTGTCGAGCCTCGCGATCCAGGTCTTCGGCGGCATGGGCTATGTCGAGGAAACCGGCGCGGCGCAGCATCTGCGCGACGCGCGCATCGCGACGATCTACGAGGGTACCAACGGCATTCAGGCGATGGATCTCGTCGGGCGCAAGCTGCCTCAGGACGGCGGCGCGCACTGGCGGCGGCTGTTTGCCGATATTCGCGACACGGCGCGCGAACTGCCAAAGGGCGGCGATCTCGGCGTCATCGGGCCGTATCTCGATGATGCGCTTGTCGCGTTGGAAACCGCCAGCGTCTGGATGACCGGCAACAGCGGTGGCAGCGCGGCCGATGACGCCGCGGCGGGCGCGACGCCGTATTTGCGGATGTTCGGCATCACGCTCGGCGGCTGGCTGCTGGCGAAGCAGGCGATGGCGGCGCAGGCGCGGCTGACTGCGGGCGCCGGCGACCCGGCGTTCCTGAGCGCCAAGATCGCCACCGCGCGCTTCTTTGCCGAGCAGATATTGCCGCAAGCGCCCGCCCTTCTCGGTCCCGCGACACGCGGCGCGACCGGGCTGTTCGCGATTGCCGAGGATGCGCTGGCGGCGTGATTGACTCGGCGCCCGCGTCTGCCGACAACGGCGCGGGGAGGACGATATGCCGCAGGATCCGCGCGTCGACGCCTATATCGCCAAGGCCGCGCCGTTCGCGCAGCCGATCCTGTCGCACTTGCGCAGCCTCGCTCATGCCGCCGCGCCCGACATCGAAGAGGCGATCAAGTGGGGCATGCCGATGTTTCTCCACGGCGGCAAGATCGTCGCCAACATCGCTGCGTTCAAAGCACACGCGGCGTTCGGTACGTGGCAGCGCGATGCCAAGGGCACCCAGCAGCCACGCCCCGAGGGCATGGGACGGCTCGGCAAGCTGACCTGCCTCGATGACCTGCCGCCCGACGCCGAGATCGTCGCGATGGTGAAGGCGGCAATGGCGCAGGTCGACGCGGGCGGCTCGCTGTACGCCAGACGCGCCGCAAAGCCGCCGCCCGAGACGCCGGCTGATCTCCGCACCGCCCTCGACGCGGTTCCCGCTGCTGCTGCAGCGTTCGACGCGTTCCCACCCGGCGCGCGGCGCGAATACATCGACTGGGTCACCGAGGCCAAGCAACCCGCGACGCGGCTGAAGCGGCTCGGCGAGACCGTCGCGTGGTGCGCCGAGGGCAAGCGACGGAACTGGAAGTACGAGGACTGCTGAAATGCGAAAGGCGGGGCCGCCGATGCGACCCCGCCCTTGCGCTCGTCTCTCTACCGACGGGCTAGTTGCCCGAGCGCGCGTCCTGGCGTGCCGACCGCAGGCCGTCGTTGAGACGGTCGAGACGCGCCTGGAGTTGCGCCTCGTTGCGCGGCGACTTACGCCCATAGCGGTCGCTGACGGCGCGGTCGCGCGCACGGATCGCGTTCAGCTCCTGCATGGCGCGATAGCTTTCGCCGCGTGTCAGCGTGCCATCTTCGGTCAGGCGGCGGATGCGCTCGTCGATGCGCGCTTCACGGCTGCGCGTGTCGCGCGCCTGATCGCGCCCGTCGCGCTGGTCATAGGCGACGACCTGTCCGCCGGTGCCGCTGCCCGACACGGTGATCCACGTACCGTTGGTATCGTAGTAGCCGCGCGTCTCGCCCGGGACCCAGCGGCCGCGGTCGTAATAACCCGGCTGCGGGTCATAGACCCAGTTGCCGTTGGCATCGCGGCGCGCCGCCGCCGCCCCGGCGATCCAGCGACCATTGGCATCGTAGCGGCCCGTCGTCTCGCCGCGCACCCAACGTCCGTTGTCGTAATAGCCAGCGACGGTGCCGGCGCGGTACGAGTTGTCGGCATCATAATAGCCGTTCGCCGAAGCCGGGACCCAGTGACCGTGCGCGTCGCGATAACCGGCGCGCTCGCCCTCGCGGGTCGAAGCGACGTAACGGTTGTTGCTGTCGTAGTAACCGGCGGGAACGCCGTTCACCCAGTTGCCGTTGCGGTCGTAATAGCCAGTGGCATCATCGGCACGAACATTGGTCGCGTGCCAGGTATTGGCACGGTCGTAATAACCATAGGCGTGTGCACAGTCGCCGGTTGAACGCGTCAACTGGTTGCCCGCGACGCCGCCGCCTGCCGCGCCGATCACCGCGCCGAGGCCCTTGTCGCCGTGGCCGGCGATAACGCTGCCCAGGATCGCGCCGATACCCGCACCGGCGACGGTGCCGACAACGCGGTTGGTGCTGCGCTCCTCGCAGGTCTGCTGCGCGCTGGCGAGGGTCGGGGAGAGCGCTGCGGCAGCGATGCCTGCAGCGAGGATGAAGTTACGCATGATCTGTGCCTCACTTGGTTGATTGGTGAGGCCTTAATGCGTCGGCAGGTCGCAGGTTCCAGAACGGCTAAAACTAACCAGAATTACGGTTCATAGTGGATAAATATTTGAACTCTTGCAGGGCGTAGCCGTCGTCAGAAGACCGCGAGTGCGGCATTGATGGTCAGCCAGACCAGTGCCGCCGAACTGAGCGCGAACATCGTGAAACGGAGGGCGATGATGTTGGCAGTGGCCTGTACGAGGCTGTGGATGACCCGTAGTGCGACGTACGCCCACGCCAGCGTCAGGTTGAGGCCGCCGCCCGCTTCCGCCAGCGCCAGGACACCGCAGACGGCATAGAACAGCGTCGGCTGCTCCATCAGGTGGATGTAATTATGCGCCTTCCACTGCGCGGCGTCGGGCAACACGCCGTCGAGCGCCCCCGGCTTGCCACCACGCACCGTCTTGAGGTCGATCCCCGCCGCGCCCATTGCCGGAATCCGCGTCGCGAGCATCCAGAGCAGCATGATCAGCGACCAGATGACGAGCGCCACGACGGGCGCGAGGATCGGGCTGTGCATGTTGGTTCCCCTATAAGTGCGACGTGCCGCGGAAGCGCAGGCGGTCACGCACGTAATGCTCTTTCGTGCGCACTAGAACGTCATCCGGTCGTTTCGCAAGGGCATCGGGCGGTCGCGAACAAGGTCGGCGTCGCTGAACCAGATCAGCACACTCTATTCAGCGACGCAGGATTACAGGGGAGCCTACACGAACAGCTTGCCCCAGCCCCGAACCGCGCGGCCCTTCCAGTGACCGCGGTGGTACGCGTCGGACGCCAGTAGCGGCATCACCGAACCGGCCTCGGCGAACACCATCTGCTCGATGCCGGTGTTGACCTTGCCCCAGCTCGCGGCTTCCTGGAGCGTCGACGACGAGCAGGCACCGTCGCGCACGTCGGCGACAGTGATCTGGACGGCGTATTTGTGCACCTGCACATCGTCATGCCCAAGGATTTCGGCGCAGACGACGGGGTCCTGGATGAAGTTCTTGGGCACGCCGCCGCCGATCATCAGGAGCCCGGTGGTCCCCGCCTTGATCTTGATGTCGGTCAGCTCGCGGAAATCGGCGATGGCGTCGAGCACCATGTACGGCTTGCCCGCCTTCATCGCGTCGACCTGATGCTTGACGAGGCCGAAGCCCGCCGACGAGTCCACAAACGCCGGGCAGAAGATCGGCACGTCGTGCTCGTACGCCAGCTTGACGAGGCTGTTATCCTTCTTGCCGTGCTGGACGAGATACTTGCCCATCTCGCGGATGAAGGCGCGGCTCGAATAGGCACGGGGCTCGAGCGTCTCGGCGATCTCGAAGATCGTGTGGTCGACGTGCTGGAGCTGCTCCTCGTCGATATAGGTGTCGTAGATGCGGTCGATCAGAAGCGAACGCAGCGTGTCGTCGTCGGGGACCTCGAGCGCCTGATAATGCTTGTGGCCGAGGCCCTCGAAGAAATCCATGTCGACGATCGACGCGCCCGTCGCGACGATGCCGTCGACCATGTTGTTGCGGACCAGTTCGGCATAAAGATCCATGCAGCCGCCGGCGCTCGTCGAACCCGCGATGACGAGGAAGATCGTGCAGTCACGGTCCTTCAGCATGTCGTTGTAGATGCCCGTCGCGCGCGCGAGGTCGCGACTGGTGAAGCTCATCCCCGCCATGCCGTCGATGATCGGGCGCGCGTCGAAGCTCGTGATGTCGATGTGGCGCACTTCGGTCGAGAGCAGCTCGGCCTTGCGCGTGTCGTTGATGGCGGCATCGGTCATCGGATGGTCTCCAGATACGAACC
>JBBQVB010000047.1:0-17295 GCA_038211965.1 Sphingomonadales bacterium | reverse complement strand
TTCGGTGCGCCCGAGCCGATCCCGCCGCCGCGCGCCGCGCGCGACAAGCGCCCCGGCATGGTCACCCTGTGGCCGCCGCTCGCCACCGACTACGACGACGACAGCGTCGCCGATCCCGACCGCGCGTGGTTGCCCTCGGGGCAGGTCCGCATGGCGCACCAGCTCGCTCGCCAGATCGCCGCATGGCTCGCGCCCGCCACCGCGCTGCACCTGCCGGCGCGGGGGCGCAACGTCGCGCCCGAGGACATCCTCGTCCTCGTCCGCAACCGGGGCGAGTTCGTCCAGCCACTCGTCGCCGCCCTGCACGCCTTCGGGGTACCGGTGGCAGGCGCCGACCGGCTGCGGCTGACCGAGCCGCTGGCGGTGCAGGATTGTCTCGCACTCGTCCGCTTCGCGCTCCAGCCGGGCGACGACCTGACCTGCGCCGAACTGCTGACTTCGCCGTTCATCGGCCTCGACCACGACGCGCTTTACGATTTCGCGCATGCGCGTCCGGGGAGCCTGTGGCAGCGCGTGCGGGGAGCGGGCGGGCTCGTCGCCGAATGGCTGGGCGAGGTGTTGCGGCTCGCGGACTTCAGCGCGCCGTACGAGTTCCTCGAAACGATCCTGTCGGGCCCGCTGGGAGGGCGCGCGCTGCTGCTGCGGCGACTCGGCGAGGAAGCGCGCGAGGCGGTCCAGGCGGTGCTCGCGCAGGCGCTGGCGTTCGAGATCGCCAACGCGCCGACGCTGCAGGGCTTCCTCGCTTGGATGGAGGGACAGGATACCGACATCAAGCGCGACCCCGACGCGCCGCTCGACGCCGTGCGCATCATGACCGTCCACGGCGCCAAGGGCCTGCAGGCCCCGGTAGTCATCCTCGCCGACGCGACGCGCGGCCGCGAGGACCGCGCCGATCACGTCGTCGTCGCGCTCGATGGCACCCCCGTGCCGGTGTTCCACGGCGGCAAACCCGGCAAGGTCGGGGCGATCGGTGCCGAAGCCGAAGCGGCGGCGGCGCTCGCGATGCAGGAGCATTGGCGGCTGCTGTATGTCGCGCTGACGCGTGCCGAGGACCTGCTGTTCGTCGGCGGCGCGCTCGCCAGGGGGACCGCCAAGACCCCCGCGAAGACGCCCGAGGAAAGCTGGTACGCTGTCGTCGCCAAGGCGCTCGACGGGCTCGGCGGCACGTCCGAACCCGATGCGGTGTGGGCGACGGCAATCGTCCACCGCGCGTGCATGGACGGCGATGCGGCACTCGATCCACCGCGTGCCGCCCGCGACGGTACCAGCGTCATGCTTCCCGCGTGGGTGCGCGCGCCGGCGCCGCAGGAGGCGCGCCCGCCGCGTCCGCTCAGCCCCTCGACGATCGCCGCCGACGATATCGCCGCGCCGCCGCCCAGCCCGGCGATGCAGGCCGCCGCGCGGCGCGGGCAGCTGCTCCACGCGCTGTTCGAACGGCTGCCCGATGTCGTGGCCGACGCGCGCGCCGAAGCTGCGGCGCGCTGGCTGGGTGTGCAGGCTCCCGATCTCGAAGACGCGGTGCGGGGCGTCTTGGCAGCAACCGCGCTCGGCATCGTCGACGATCCGCGCTTCGCCGCTGTGTTCGGGCCTGATGCGCTCGCCGAAGCCCCGATCGCCGCGTTGGTCGACGGTGTCGTTGTCGCGGGCAAGGTCGACCGGCTGCTCGTCGAGGCGACACGCGTCCGGCTGATCGACTTCAAGACCGGCAGCCGTGTCCCCGCCAGCGCCGACGCGGTCGAACCCTATCACCTCAAGCAGATGGCAGCGTATGTCGCGGCACTCGGGGCAATCTTCCCCGGCCGCGCGGTCGAGGCGGCGCTGCTCTACACCCACGACGCGACGCTGATCGGCCTGCCGCCCGCGCTGCTGGCGATGCATCGCCCCCGGCTTGGGGGCGCGCAAGCAACGCTTGGGGGCAGCCTGCGTTGATCGCCGTAACGTCCGCGCCTATCTTCGCGATGACCATCCGACAGGAGACACTCATGGCCGCCAAGCACGTCACCGACGCCTCGTTCCACGCCGACGTCATCGCCAGCGAGCGCCCGGTGCTCGTCGATTTCTGGGCGGAGTGGTGCGGCCCGTGCCGCCAGATCGGCCCGGCGCTCGAAGAACTGAATGCCGAGATGGACGGCGTCGACATCGTCAAGGTCAACATCGACGAGAACCCCGACGCGCCGACGCGCTACGGCGTGCGCGGCATCCCGACGATGATCCTGTTCAAGGGCGGCGAGCCTGCGGCGACCGCCGTCGGCGCCCGCCCCAAGTCGGCGATCAAGGCATGGCTCGAGGGCGAGCTGGGGTCGAGCGCGGCGGTGGCGGCGTAACCGCGCATCATAGAAAAAGAGCGGCGGCCTCGCAGCCGCCGCCCTTGCGTCTTACTCGCCCGGATTACGCGGCGACGACGGCCTTGCGGCGGCGCGCGGCAAGCCCGGTCATCGCAAAACCGGCAATCATCAGGCCCCACGTCGCGGGCTCGGGAACCTGCGTGACCGCGAGCGTGCCGACAGAGTTCGCGGTGTAGCCACCGTTGGCCGCCTGGTAGAGTTCGTAGGTGTTCGCGTCGTCGGAGAAGAAATTATACTCGAACGCCGCTGAAGTGAACAACAGTCCGGGGCCGCTGACATAGGGCGCGGTCGTGAAGAACACGTTGTCGTAGTTAAACAGGCCATCGGGCGATCCCGCCGCATTGGGCTGGTTCGGGTTCGGCGTCAGCCCCGTGATCACATCGCCCGACACGTTGCCCGTGATGCTCAACACGTCGTAGCCGCCAACGCTGTTCAAAACGTCGGCCGTTGTGACGGTTGCATTGAGCGTCAGGGGCGCGGCACCGCTCGAAGAATAGGCGATCAAGAAGGTCAGCGCGTTGGCCGAACCGGCGCCAAGGAGCGCAACTGCGGCGGTTGCCGCGAGAAATATCGTCTTCACTGCTTAAAACTCCAAGCCACTACCGCGGAAAATTGCCCGCATGTGCTCGTACCCACAGCAAGAGCCATGCCAGTTCTGACGCGAAGTAAAATCAAGCACTTATGCTGCAGTCCGCTTCCCGACTGTAAGAATTTCCGACACCTCTCTATCACCGATCAGTTGCAAAATGCTGCGCTCAGGTGGCGGTGGGCTGCACCGCATAGCCGAAGCGCGGCCAGTGGACCGCGACCTCGCCGAGGTCGTCGGTGTCGCGCAGCACGACGATTTCGCGCGCGTCGAGGCGCAGCAGGCGGCCTTCGACGGGTGTGTCGCTCGGTCCCTCGTTGCGCACCGTGACGCGCTGATCGGCGCTGAAGCCCGACGCCGGATCGACGTGCCCGCGGGTGTCGGGCGTCGCGACGCGCGCGATGTCGAGCGCGGTCGCCGCGTCGATCGTCGCCGGGTTGCCGTGACCGCCGCCACGCGCCCCATCCACAGGGCGGCGGCGGGTAGCGCGTCGAGGACCGCACCGGTCTGCGGCGCTTGGACGAGCCGCGCGAACCACGCGTTCATGTAGAGCGCGAAATCGGCGTGGCCGGCCTCGTCGCCGCTGACGTACGCGCGCCCGTCGGCGAGCGTCAGGTCGAGCCACGCCATCGCCGCGCCGAACTGCGCGACGAGGTGCGGCGCGCGCGTCATCAGGCTCGCCATGTCGAGGCCCATGCGCGCCTTGCGGTCGTCGATGAACGCCTGCGGCACCGCGCCCGGCGGCAGCCCGCCCATTGATCCGCCGACACTGGCGAGGAACAGCGAGCCGCCCGCGAAGCTCGCGATCATCCGCCCCGCCTGCCCGAGCGGTCCGGGGTACAGCGTCGGCCCGGGCAAGGCTTCGAGCGCGTCGATCGCCGCGCTCGAGTCGCAATAGATGTCGGCGTCGATCTGCAGCACGGGGGTGCGCGCATAGCCGCCGGTCAGCGCGACCAGATCTGGCTTGGGCAGGATGTTCGGGATGATCACCGACGACCAGTCGACCCCCTTCCGCCCGAGCGCGAGCCGGACCATCTCGGCGAACGGCGACATCGGGTAGTGGTGCAGGACGATTGTCATGAAGGTCCCCTAGCTCCGATAGTCGGCGTTGATCGAAATGTAACCATGCGTCAGATCGCACGTCCAAACCGTCGCGCGGCCATCGCCGAGCCCCAGATCGACGCCGATCTCGATCTCGTTGCCCGCGAGGTGCGCCGCGACCGGGGCCTCGTCGTAGCCGGGCACGACCGCGCCGCGCGCCGCGACCTGCGTCGTGCCGAAGCGGATGCTTAACAGGTCGCGGTCCGCCGCCTCGCCCGCCTTGCCGACCGCCATCACGACGCGGCCCCAGTTGGCGTCGCCGCCCGCGATGGCGGTCTTGACCAGCGGCGAGTTGGCGATGCTCAGCGCGACCGTCCTTGCCGCGCCATCGTCGGCGGCACCCTCGACCGACACGGCGATGAACTTCGTCGCGCCCTCGCCGTCGCGGACGACAAGCTGCGCCAAGTCGCGGCAGACCTGCGCGAGCGCTGCGGCGAAGGCGTCGGCCCCCGGCGATGCCTCGTCCATCAGCACCGCGTTGCCCGCCGCGCCGGTCGCGAACGCCAGCACGGTGTCCGAAGTCGAGGTGTCGCTGTCCACCGTGATGCTGTTGAAGCTGGCGTCGCTCGCGGCGCGCAACAGCGCCTGCAGCAGCGGCGCATCTACTGCCGCGTCGGTGAACACGAAGCCCAGCATCGTTGCCATGTCGGGCGCGATCATCCCCGAACCCTTGACGACGCCGGCGACAGTGATGCGTTTACCCCCGACGACGGCGTGCGCGACCGCCCCCTTGGCGAAGGTATCGGTGGTGCCGATCGCCTCGGCGAAATCGCGCAGCGTCGCTTGCCCGAGCGCCGCATGCGCCGCCGCCACGCCGGCAACCGCCTTGTCCTGCGGCAGCGGCACGCCAATCACCCCGGTCGATGCAGCGAACACCTGATCGGGTGCGCAGCCGAGCAGCGCCGCTGCAATGTCGACCTGCGCCCGGCTGGCAGCGACCCCCGCCGCGCCCGTGAAGGCATTCGAGTTGCCCGCATTGACCACCAGCCCGCGCGCCTGCCCGCCCGGCAGCGCCGCACGGCACCAGTCCACCTCGGGCGACGGGCAGCGCGAGCGCGTCAGCACCCCCGCGACGGTCGTGCCCGGGGCGAACGCGACGAGCGTGCAGTCGGCGCGCGTCCACGGCTTGTATCCTGCGGTCGCGGTGCCGATACGTACCCCCTCGACGGCAGCGATGTAGGGGAACGGGCGGGCGAGCGGCGAGACGGTCATGCCGCCGTTCATGCCGCGCGGTGTCGCAGGTGTCGAGTTTTCGCGCGGCGACCGGGTCCGAAAACCGCCGTTGGCGTTGAGGCGGCGCGGGCAACGACAGGGTGCGACATGGCGGAGAGCGAACAGGGACACGGTCGCGACGCCGCGACGCCGCGCGAGGTCCCGGTGCGCGGCTGGTGGCAGATCCTCAAGCGCACCTATGCCGAGGCGGGCAAGGACAATCTCGGCCTCGTCGCCGCCGGCGTCGCCTTCTACGGCTTTCTCGCGCTGGTGCCGCTGCTCGGCGCGCTGGTGCTGACCTATGGGCTCGTCGTCGATCCGCACGATGTCGCCAGGCACATGCAGGCGATGACGCAACTCGTACCCGGCGACGCCGCCAAGCTCATCGACGAGCAGTTGAAGGGCGTCGTCGAGACGGCGGCGGGCAAGAAGGGCTTCGGGCTGCTGCTCGCGCTGGCGCTCGCACTCTACGGCGCGATGAAGGGTGCGGGCGCAATCCTGACCGCGCTCAACATTGCCTACGAGGAGCGCGAGACACGCGGCTTCGTGCGCCTCAACCTCGTTACCGCCGCGGTGACGCTGTCGACGGTCGGCATTGCCGTACTGCTCCTCCTCGCGGCGTCGGCGACGGGTTTTCTCGAGGACATCGCAGGGCGTATCTCGCCGCTCGCCGCGACGGCGATCAAGATTCTGTCGTGGATCGTCGCGGGCAGCGTCGCGAGCATCGGCGTCGCCGCGCTTTACCGCTACGGGCCGTCGCGCGCCGCCGCCAAATGGTCGTGGCTGACGCCAGGATCGGTGTTTGCGACGCTCGGCTTCGCGGCGACGACACTGGGCTTCGGCGTCTACGCCGCGAAACTCGGCAATTACAACGCGACCTACGGCGCGCTCGGCGCGGTCGTCGTGCTGCTGCTGTGGCTGTACCTGTCGGCGTATGTGCTGCTGCTCGGGGCCGAGCTCAACGCCGAGCTCGAACACCAGACGGCGCACGATACGACCACCGGACCGGCGCGCGAAATGGGCGCGCGCGACGCGACGATGGCAGACACTGCCGCTGCCGCCGATTGACGGGGCGGGTCGGCGCGTCCCACACCCACGCATGGCCAAGCTGTATTTCTACTACGCGTCGATGAATGCCGGGAAGTCGACGCTGCTTCTACAGGCCGACTTCAACTATCGCGCGCGCGGCATGCGGACGCGGCTGTTCACCGCCGCGCTTGACGACCGCCACGGCGTCGGGGTGATCGCCTCGCGCATCGGGCTATCGCTGCCCGCCTCGACCTTCGACGCCGCGACCGACCTCCATGCCGAAGTTTCCGCCGACCGTGCCGAGTCGCCGCTCGCCTGCGTGCTCGTCGACGAGGCGCAGTTCCTGACGCGCGCGCAGGTCGTCCAGCTCGCCCGCGTCGCCGACGAACTGCGCACTCCCGTTCTTGCTTATGGCCTGCGCAGCGACTTCCGGGGGCATCCGTTCGAGGGCAGCCTGTGGCTGCTGACGCTCGCCGACGTGCTCAGCGAGATCAAGTCGGTGTGCCACTGCGGTGGCAAGGCGACGATGAACCTGCGCGTCGATGCGCAGGGCGGCGCGATCGGCGATGGCGCACAGACCGAAATCGGCGGTGAAGAACGCTATGTCGCGCTGTGCCGCCGCCATTTCGTCGCCGCATTCGGCGAGGCTGGGGTGGGCCGGTAGGCTGCGGGACGCTGCGGCGGCAGCTTGGCGATGCGCAGGTCGCCGCGCCAGGCCTCGACGATCGCGCCATCGCTGAAGCCGCGCGCGAAATCGAGCGCGTCGTCGTCGCTCGCCAGACGGCAGCGCTCCGCGGCGTCGATCAGCCCGGCGGCGTTAAGGCGAAAGAACTTATACTCGGCGAGCATGCGCGACCCTCCCCATCGTGAACCCCGTTGCCGGGGATACGCAAACTCTTGGTAGGAACGCTTAACTACCTCTTAAATTTCGCCGCCGCCAGCTGATTCTTCGGGGCGGTCGGCGCACGCTAGCACGAATTGACTTGGAGCACCCCCGAACCTACATCGCGCCGGTTACAGGACGGTGGCGCGGTGCGCCCGCCGTCGTCATGCGTCAGGATATTCATGCTCGGCTTCGGCGGCATCGCCAAACGTCTGTTCGGATCATCGAACGACCGCTACGTCAAATCGCTGTCGCCGCTGGTCGACCGCGTCAACGCGCTCGAAACGCGCATCGAAGCGCTGAGCGACGCCGATCTGGCGGCGCAAACGGTCAAGCTCAAAGCCCTGCACGCCGAGGGGGCGAGCCTCGACGACCTGCTTCCCGAGGCCTTCGCCACCGTTCGTGAGGCCGCCAAGCGCGCCCTCGGCCAGCGCCATTACGATGTCCAGCTCGTCGGCGGCATCGTCCTGCATCGTGGCGAGATCGCCGAGATGCGCACCGGCGAGGGCAAGACGCTCGTCGCGACACTCGCGGTGTATTTGAACGCGCTCAGCGGCAAGGGCGTCCACGTCGTCACGGTCAACGACTATCTCGCCAGCCGCGACGCCGAGTGGATGGGCCGCGTCTACAAGTTCCTCGGGATGACGGTCGGCGTCATCGTACCCAACATTGACGACGACACCCGCCGTGCCGCCTATGCGTGCGACATCACCTACGGCACCAACAACGAATACGGCTTCGATTACCTGCGCGACAACATGAAATACTCGCGTGAGCAGATGGTGCAGCGGCCGTTCAACTATGCCGTCGTCGACGAGGTCGACTCGGTGCTCGTCGACGAAGCGCGCACGCCGCTGATCATCTCGGGTCCCACCGACGACAAGTCCGAACTCTACATGTCGGTCGATGCGGTGGTGAAGACCCTTGTCGCTGCCGACTACGAAGTCGACGAGAAGCAGAAGTCGGTGATCCTCACCGAAGACGGTACCGAGAAGTGCGAGCGTGCCTTCGAGGCGGCGGGGATGCTCGAGGGCGAAAATCTCTACGACTTCGAGAACACGCAGGTCGTGCACCATCTCAACCAGGCGCTGCGCGCCAATGTCATCTTCCGCCGCGATACCGATTACATCGTGCGCGGTGGCAAGGTCATCATCATCGACGAGTTCACCGGGCGAATGATGGACGGGCGGCGCTGGGCCGATGGGCTGCACCAGGCGGTCGAGGCCAAGGAGGGCGTCGACATCGCCCCCGAGAACCAGACGCTCGCCTCGATCACCTTCCAGAATTACTTCCGCATGTACCCCAAGCTCGGCGGCATGACGGGCACGGCGGCGACCGAGGCGGCCGAATTCTTCGACATCTATAAATTGAACGTCGTCGAAATCCCGACCAACCTGCCGGTCAAGCGCGAGGACGTCGACGACGAGTTCTACAAGAACGCCGACGAAAAGTTCAAGGCGATCGTCAAGACGATCCGCGAGGCGACCGCCAAGGGCCAGCCGATCCTCGTCGGCACCGTGTCGATCGAAAAATCGGAGATGCTCAGCGAGTTCCTCAAGGCCGAGAAGGTCGAGCACGTCGTGCTCAACGCGCGCTACCACGAGCAGGAAGCGCATATCGTCGAACAGGCGGGGCGCCTCGGCGGCGTCACCATCGCGACCAACATGGCGGGGCGCGGCACCGACATCCAGTTGGGGGGCAATTTCGAGGCGCGCGTCGTCCGCGAGTTGGAGGGCGTCGAGGGCAGCGAGCGCGAGGCGGCCATCGCGCGCATCAAGGCCGAGGTTCAGGCCGAACGCGAGGCGGTGCGTCAGGCCGGCGGGCTGTTCGTCCTCGGCACCGAGCGCCACGAGAGCCGCCGCATCGACAACCAGCTGCGCGGGCGTTCGGGGCGTCAGGGCGATCCGGGATTCAGCCGCTTCTACCTCAGCCTCGACGACGATCTGCTGCGCATCTTCGGCCAGCAGTCGATGCTGTCGCGGATGATGAACAACGGTCTCGAAGAGGGCGAGGCGATCGTCCACCCGTGGATCTCGAAGGCCATCGAGACCGCTCAGAAAAAGGTCGAGGCGCGCAACTACGACGTTCGCAAACAGCTCCTCCAGTACGACGACGTGATGAACGACCAGCGCAAGGTCGTTTACGACCAGCGCCAGGACATCATGGACTCGGCGACCGTCGGCGATGTCGTGGTCGACATGCGCCACGAGACGGTCAACGCCGTCGTCGCCGCCGCGTGCCCGCCGGGCAGCTATCCCGAGCAATGGGACGCCGCGAGCCTTGCGACGCAGGCAGCCGAGACGCTCGGCGTCGATGTGCCCGTCGCCGACTGGATCGCCGAAGAGAAGATCGACCCCGAAATCCTCGTCGAGCGGCTGATCGCCGCCGCCGATGATGCGATGACGGCGAAGGCCGCGCCGCTGCCGCCCGAGACGTGGATCCAGATCGAGAAGAACTTCCTGCTCCAGGCGCTCGACCACCACTGGAAGGAGCATCTCGCTACTCTCGACGCGCTGCGCCAGGTCATCCACCTGCGCGCTTACGCGCAGAAGACGCCGCTCAACGAATACAAGTCCGAGGCGTTCGCACTGTTCGAGCGGATGCTTGGTACGGTTCGCGAGGACGTGACGCGGATGTTGGCGAACGCGCGCTTCGACGCCGCGCCGCCCGAGCCGCAGATGCCGAGCTTCGTGACGACGCACATCGACCCGCTGACCGGGATGAGCGACGCCTTCGGGCCGCGGATGGGGGCGCTGCCGCCCGGCGCGCTGGCGTTTGCAGGCTCGGCGACAGCGGCGCTGACCGACGTGTCGGACGAGGAACGCGCCGACTGGAACCGCACCGTGTCGCGCAACGCGACCTGCCCATGCGGGTCGGGCAACAAGTTCAAGCACTGCCACGGCAACCTCGCCCTGGCGATGTAGTGCGGGTGCGGTGACCGGCGCGCGCGCATGACCCTCCCGCTGCCCGCGACGATGCGCGCGCTGCGGGTCGCCGCGCTCGCACCCGACGTCTCGGGTTGCGCGGTCGCCGACGTGCCGCTTCCCGTGCCGCGACCGGGCGAGGTGCTGATTCGCGTCCGCGCCGCGAGCATCGGCTTCCCCGACCTGCTGATGACGCGCGGCGACTACCAGGCGAAGCCGCCGCTGCCGTTCACGCCGGGCGGTGACATGGCGGGCGATGTCGTCGCGGTCGGTGACGGCGTCGCGTCGGTCGCGGTCGGCGATGCCGTCGTCGCTATGGGACTTGGCGGCGGCCTCGCGGAATACGCCGTCTGCGCCGCGCCCGTTGTCCGCGCCAAGCCGCGCGGCCTGTCCTATTCGCAAGGCGCGGCGGTCGGCTCGGCCTATCTCACCGCCTATGTCGCGCTGGTCCGCCGCGCACGGCTCGAAGCGGGCGAGTGGGTGCTCGTCCACGGCGCGGGCGGCGGGGTCGGGCTTGCCACCGTCGATCTCGCCCAGGCACTGGGGGCGCGCGTCATCGCCGCCTCGGCATCCGACGCCAAGCTCGCGACAATTGCCGCCGACTATGCCCCGGCAGCGACGGTCAACAGCGCGCCGGGCTTTCGCGAGCGGGTCAAGGCGATCACCGGCGGCGGCGCGGATGTCGTCTTCGACCCCGTCGGCGGCGATGTGTTCGACGAAAGTACGCGCTGCATCGCCTTCGACGGTCGCCTGCTGGTCATCGGCTTCACATCGGGCCGCATCGCGACGCTGGCGACCAACATCGCGCTGATCAAGGGCTTCTCCGTGCTCGGCGTGCGCGCCGGCGAGTACGGCCGTCGCTTCCCCGAGCGCGGCGCGGAGAATCTCGCGGCGGTCTGGGCGCTCGCCGATGCGGGTCGGCTGCGGCCGCGCGTCCACGCCGAATTTCCGCTCGACCGCTGGCGCGACGCATTCGAGACGATGACATCGCGCACCGTCGTCGGCCGGACGGTGATCCTGCCCTGAGGCGCGCGCCGTCGCGCCGCTTGACGGCACGCGGCCACTGCCTAGCGTGCGACAATGCGAGGGGCTTCGAGGATGATGACGATGCGGCAGTGGCGGCGGGCGGTGGTCGTCGGAGCGTTGCTGGCGGCGGGGCCGTTGCCCGCGAACGCTGCGTCGCAGGCGGTTGCATCGAACCCGGACACCCCCGGCTACGCGACCCTGACGGCGCTGTTCGCCGACTGGCGGCGCTTCGTCGAGCCGCAGATCGCGCGCGGCGTCCCCGACTACGGTGCGGCTGCGATGGCGCGGCAGGCGGCGGCGCTGCCGGCGTATCGTGCGCGGCTGCATGCCCTCGACACGGCGCAGTGGCCCGCCGCCGCACGTGCGGACTACCGGCTCGTCGAGGCGGAGATGAACGGCCTCGATTTTCGTCTTCGCGTGCTGCAGCCGTGGGCGCGCGACCCGGGCTTCTACCAGACGATCTTCGGCGAGGAGAGCGACGTTCCCGCGCACGAAGGGCCATCGGCAAGCCCGACGATCGACTTGTTCAAGTATAAATGGCCGCTGTCGCGGGCCGACGACCGAAAGCTGACCGAACTCCTCGGCGGTGTGCCAGCGATGCTGGTGCAGGCGCGGACCAATCTTGCCGCCGGCAACGCCGCCGACCTGTGGCGCTACGGCGACCGCGCCTTCAAGGGGCAGAGCGCCGTCCTCGGCGAACTCGCGGGCGGCACGCTGACGATGCGGACGCTCGACGGCCCCGTCGCGGCGTCGCTGGCCGGAGCGAGCCCGGCGCTGCGCCGCGCGGTCGCCGACGCCCGCGCCGCGACCGATGCGTTCGCCGCGTGGATCGCCGCCGAGGCGCCGCGCAAGACCGGCCCCTCCGGGATCGGCAAGGCGAACTACGACTGGTATGCCGCGAACGTCGAGCTGTCGCCTTACGGCTGGGACCAGCAGACGCTGCTGCTCCAGCGCGAGCTCGACCGCGCGCTGGCGTCGCTGCGCCTCGAGGAGCTGCACAATCGCCAATTGTCGCCGCTCACGCCGACCGACGACCCCGCCGCCTATCGCGCGATGGCCGAAGCGCGGACGGCGAAATTCAACGAATTCCTCGTCGCGACGGGGCTGGTGCCCGACCGCCCCTATTTCCGCGCGGCCATCGCTGCGCAGACGAGCCGCTACATCCCGCCGGCCGAGCGCGATTTCTTCGGCCACGGCACGGCGCTCGACCCGCTACCGCTGTTGTCGCACTCGACCCACTGGATCGAGCTGGCGCGCCTGCGCTACGAACCGCGAACCAGCCCGATCCGGCAGACCGCGCCGCTGTTCAACATCTTCGCCGACCGTTCCGAAGGCTTCGCGACGGCGATGGAGGAGCTGCTGATGCAGGCAGGGCTGTACGACGACCTGCCGCGCGCCCGCGAAATCGTCTGGATCATGCTCGCCAATCGCGCCGCGCGCGGGCTCGCATCGCTGCGCGTCCAGGCCAACGAGATCGATCTTGCCGAGGCGGGACGCGCGCATGCCGAGTGGACGCCGCGCCACTGGTCGAATGCCGCGAACAAGCTCGTCGGCTTCGAGCAGCTGCTCTACCTGCGGCAGCCGGGTTATGGGCCGAGCTACATCGTCGGCAAGGTCCAGCTCGACCACCTGATCGCGGTGGCGTCGCATGCCGCCGAGCAGGCCGGGCGACCGTTCGACATGGGTGGCGTCTTCGCGCAGGTCATCGCGTCGGGCATCGTCCCGCCCGCGCTGATCGCCGACGAGATGACCGGGGCCGCTACGCCGCCGCGAGTTCCTTGAGCGGTCGCGCGCTATCAGTCAGCGCGGCGGCGTCGGCGATGGTGCCCGCGACGACGAGCGCGCGACCCTGGACGTAATCGCGCGTCGCGTTGACGCAATCGAGCGCGATGATCCGGCCGGCCCGGAGGTGGATCACCGAGAAGCTGCGCGACGCCGGGTCGCCGCGCACCAGCGCGGTGTCGTATCCTGTCGACAGGCCGACGGTCTGGAGGCGCAGGTCGTACTGATTCGACCAGAACCACGGCACAGCGTGGTAGGGCTCCTCGACCCCGGTCAGCAGCTTGGCCACCGTCGTTGCTTGATCGTTGGCGTTCTGCACCGATTCGAGGCGGATCGCCGCGCCGTCGGCGAAAGCGTTGGCGTGGAGCGCGCAGTCGCCGATGGCGAAGATATCGGGCAGGCTCGTGCGGCACAGGCTGTCGACGCGCACGCCGTTGCCGCCGTCAGCACCCGCCGCGAGCATCGGCGCGACGGCAGGGACGATGCCGATGCCGACGACGACCATCTCGCCCGCGACGATGCTGCCATCGACGAGGCGCACGCCTGCCGCGCGTCCCTCGCGCTCGACGATGTCGGCGACGGTGACCCCCAGGCGGATGTCGACGCCGTGCGCGCGATGCTCGGCCTCGTAGAAGCGCGACAGCGGCTCGCCCGCGACGCGCGCCAGCAAGCGGTCCTGCATTTCGAGCACGACGACCCGCTTGCCGAGCTTGGTCAGCACGGCGGCGGCTTCGAGGCCGATGTAACCACCGCCGATGACGACGACGTCGGAGACCTCGGGAAGCTCGCCGATCATCCGGTCGACATCGGCGCGGGTGCGGACGGCGTGAACGCCGCGCAAGTCGTGGCCGTCGCAGGTCAGACGGCGCGGGGCTCCGCCGGTCGCCCAGATCAGGCTGCCGTAGCCGATCGACCTGCCGTCGCTCAGCGTCACTGCATGCGCGGCGGCCTCGACCGCCACCACCGTGCAGCCGAGGCGCAGCGTCACGTCGCGCTCGCCCCAGAAGGCGAGCGGGCGGATCAGCAGGCGTTCGAAAGGCTTGTCGCCAGCGAGATAGTCCTTCGACAGCGGCGGGCGCTCGTAGGGTGGGTCGGGCTCGTCGCCGAGCAGCGCGATACTGCCTTCGAACTTGCGCTGGCGCAGCGCGATGGCGGCCTGCGCCCCACCGTGACCCGCCCCGACGATCAGGACATCGAAGTGCTCAGTCATGCCGGGGCGTGCGCCCGGCGCGCCACGGCGCCGACACGTCCTCGAGGATCAGGTCGGGGCATTCGACCCCGACGCGCAGCGCCGCGCCGCCCGCGAAATCGAGGGTGACGAACCCGTCCTCGAAAGTGAAGGCGAGGAGTTCGAGCATGGTCTGGCCGGGGTCGTGCGGGTCCGAATCGCTCCACGCGGGCCAGCCGCGCCGCCGGACGCCGGTGACGCTTTCGATCCGGAGCGCGGCGCGGACGCGCGTGCCGGGGGCTTCCCAGCGGTAGCGGCTGAGCATCAGCACGAGCCGCCGCGCGCGCCGGTCGTACGCGATATCGCCGGCGCGCAGGATCGCCGACTGGGTCAGCGCCGACAGCAGCGGCACCTCGCCCTCGTCCTGCGCGAGCAGCAGCAGGCGGTCGTCCTTCATTCCCCGCTCAACCGTCCCCGACGCGCTCGATATCGGCACCCACCGCCGATAATTTTTCCTCGAGCCGCTCGTAGCCGCGGTCGAGGTGATAGACGCGGCCGACGACGGTCTCGCCCTTGGCTGCCAGCCCCGCGAGCACGAGGCTCATCGAGGCGCGGAGGTCGGTCGCCATGACCTGCGCGCCGATCAGCCCCTTGACGCCGCGCACCACCGCCGAGCGCCCGCGTACCGTCACGTCGGCCCCCATCCGCGCCAGTTCGGGGACGTGCATGTAGCGGTTCTCGAAAATCGTCTCGGTGAGCAGCGACGCACCGTCGGCGACGGTCAGCATCGCCATGAACTGTGCCTGCATGTCGGTCGGGAAGCCGGGGTAGGGCGCGGTCGAGACCGTCACACCGTGGAGGCCGTTGGCGCGCCGGACCATCAGGCCGTTGGGGGTCGGGGTCGCCTCGACGCCCGCCTCGCGGAGCGCGTCGAAGGTCGCGCCGAGCGTCGCCTCCTCGGCTCCGAGCAGCTCGATCTCACCGCCGGTGATTGCCGCCGCGCAGGCGTAGCTGCCGGTCTCGATACGGTCGGGCATCACGGCATAGGTCGCACCGTGCAGCCTCGCGACGCCCTGGATGGTCAGCTTCTCGGTGCCGACGCCGTCGATCTTCGCGCCCATCGCGATCAGGCAGCGGCACAGGTCGATGATCTCGGGCTCGCGCGCGACGTTCTCGAGGACGCTCTCGCCGCGCGCCAGCACTGCCGCCATGACGGCGTTCTCGGTCGCGCCGACGCTGACGGTGGGAAAGACATAGCGCCCGCCGCGCAGCCCGCCCTTGGCGGTCGCTTTGACATAGCCCGCCGCGAGTTCGATCTCGGCCCCCAGATGCTCGAGCGCCTTGAGGTGGAGGTCGATCGGCCGGTTGCCGATGGCGCAGCCACCGGGCAGGCTGACCGTCGCTTCGCCCGCGCGCGCCAGTAGCGGTCCGAGGACGAGGATCGAGGCGCGCATCTTGCGGACGATGTCGTAGGGCGCGACCGTCGAGGTCAGTCGGTTGGCGCGCAGCGTCATGACGCGCCCGAACTCCGACGGGTGCGAGCCTTCGATGGTCGTCGAGACGCCGTGGTTGTTGAGCAGATGCCCGAAGGTGTCGATATCGGCCAAGCGCGGCAGGTTGCGCAGCGTCAGCGGCTCCTCGCTGAGCAGCGCGCACGGCATCAGCGTCAGCGCGGCGTTCTTGGCGCCCGATATCTGGATGCTGCCGGAAAGTGCGCGGCCACCGCGAATGACGATCTGGTCCATGCGATACAGGCTTAGCGGCTTAGCGCGGCGGCGGGAAGCCGAAGGTCAGGCTGGAAAACACCGTGTCGAAATCGGCGTCGGGATTGCCCGTGATCGCCTTGGTCCAGACGACGTTCAGCTGCCATTTGCCGACGCGCGGCACGGCGAACGCGGTGATGCCGCTGGCGTCGGTCTGCTGGACGGCGATCGGGCGCGCGTCGAAATCGAGGTTGTTGAGCTTGACCGTTGCACCCGGCAGCGGCTTGCCTTCGTATAGGACGAGGACAGGCAGTTTCGCCGCCGGTGCCAGCGCATAGGGGTTGAGTTGGGGGACGATCTCGAGCGTCAGGCCGACGGCACGCGTGACCTGCGGTTGCGGTCCGGTCGGGCTGCCGACCAGCACCAGAGCCTTGGCGCGTCGCCCGTAGACCTCGCGGCCGTTGCTGTCGCTCTGCCCGAGCCGCGCGCGCTGGGCGGCGGCGGGGGTCAGGCCTTCGGTCTTGACGTAGTCGTTGAAGCGGATCGACGGCAGGTCGTTCTTCGCCCCCTGATCGGTGGCGAGGACGACGACGTGAACCCCGGCTCCGGCGAAGGCGAGTGTGCCGTCGTCGCTCGCGCCGCCGAGCTTGAGCGCGGCGCGGCGGTCGGTTTCTCCGTTCGGGCCGATGTCGGCGAAGCGCAGGATGCGCGTCGCGGCACCGCCCCAGCGCACGCGGTCCTTGCCGTGACCGACCTGCAGCGTGAACGGCACAGCGGCGTTCGGGGCGACGGCGAAAGCGCTCGGCTGGACCCAGAAATCGTGGGCGAGGGCCGGGGCGGCAAGGGTCAGCGCGGCGAGGAGGGCGAGGCGACGCATGGGGCAGGGGCTCCGGAAATGGTTGCGGAGTTATACGCGCGGCGGGGCGAATTAGCGCAAGGCCGCTTGCTGCTCCCTCCCCTCTCTCGGTTCGCGAAGATGCTCACCGGGAGGGGAGGGGGCAGAAAGATTCTTGCCCTCGTCGTCACCCTCACCGCCGCACCCGCCCTCGCCCACTCGGGCACCGGCCTTGCTGGCGGCTTCGTCTCGGGCTTCACCCACCCGCTCGGCGGCATCGACCATCTGCTGGCGATGGTTTCCGTCGGCCTCTGGGGCGCGTTCCTCGGGCGTCCGCTGATCGTCGCGCTGCCGGTGATCTTTCCCGCCGTCATGGCGGTCGGCGGGGTGCTCGGCATGGCGAACGTGCCGTTGCCGCCCGTCGAGCTCGGTATCGCGCTGTCGGTGCTGGTGCTGGGCGGCATGATCGCGGGGGCGGTGCGCGCGCCGGTGTGGCTGGCGTGCGGCCTCGTCGCAGTGTTCGCAGTCTTCCATGGCTATGCGCACGGCAAGGAACTGCCGTCGGCGGCGGACCCGATCGGCTATTCGGTCGGCTTCGTGCTGGCGACGGGGCTGCTCCACGTCGCGGGCATCGGCCTCGGCCTGCTCAACGAGCGGCCCGGTGGCGCGCTGGTGACGCGGGGCATGGGCGCGGCCATCGC
>JBBQVB010000046.1:0-17428 GCA_038211965.1 Sphingomonadales bacterium | reverse complement strand
GCCCGCGGCGTCCGGTTCGAGTTTTTTCACCGCCTGACCAACGTCGGTCTCGACTCCGCGCGCAGCCATGTGGCGACGCTCGACTTCGAAGTCCAGGCGGCGGTATGCACGGGCGAATATAGCCCGTTGATCGAGGTTGCGGGACGCCGCTGCTGGCCTGCCTCGCCCCGCTTCGAACAGCTCGATGGCGGCAGGGGGCTCGCAAGCATCGATTTCGAATCGCACTGGGAGAGGCCCTGCGTCGGAACCCGCCGTCTCTGCGTCACGACCGACTTTGATTTCGTCGTGCTGGGGACGAGCGTCGGTGCGATCCCGCACGTCGCGTCCGAACTCGTCGCGCACGATCCGCGCTGGCGCGACATGGTCGCGAAGATCGGCACGACGGCGACGCAGGCGTTCCAGATCTGGCTCGATCAGCCACTCGACGCGCTTGGCTGGAACAGTCCGGCGCATATCATCACGTCGTTCGACAAGCCGTTCGAGACCTGGTGCGACATGGAGCACGTTATCCCCGAGGAGGCATGGCCCGACCGACCGGCGACCGCGGTATATTTCTGCAGCGTCCTCAAGGACCCGCCGCTGGCGCCCGACGACGCCGATACCGGTTATCCGAACCGCCGCGACGAAGACGTCCGCGAGGCCGCCGAACTATATCTCGCACGCGCTGCACAGGCTTTCTGGCCGAGGGCCTATGACGCATCCGGGTTCCGCTGGAACATGCTGATCGCTCCCGACAGCGCGGCGACCGGGCCGGCGCGCTTCGCGACACAATATTGGCGGGCCAACGTCAATCCGTCCGACCGCTACGTCCTGTCGTTACCCGGCAGCACCCAATACCGCATTTCGCCGCTCGACGGGACCTACGACAACCTGACCATCGCCGGCGACTGGACGGCGTGCGGCATCAACTCAGGCTGCACCGAGGCCGCGGTGATTTCCGGACGCCTGGCGGCGCACGCGCTGTCGGGTTCTCCGCGCCTCGAGGATATCATCGGTTTCGACCACCCCTAGCGGCGACAGGAGTCAATCATGCTGACCGACGACGACTACCCCCGCCGCAAGTTCCGTCCCGATACAGGACGGACCGGCTCGAAACGCAGTCTCGATGCCTTCACGCCGCCGTTAGACGAGCCGGCACAGGCGCAGGGGCAAGGCGTGTCCCCGCCGCCGTCTCCGAATCATTCCGACATCCAAACCGAGATCAGCGGACTGGTCGGCGAGGCCGTGCGCGCGGGTTACGACGTGATCAACGAAAACCTGCGCCAGGGCCGCGCCGCCGCCGACGCGTATAGCGCGAATCGCTACAAGCTCGGCGAGGCGACGCAGGACTTGAACAAGCTCGGCAAGCGCCTGGTGGGCCTGTCGCGCGAGCTCAGCACGACGTGGTTCGATCTGCTTGCAGCCGCCGTTCGCGACCCTGACCTGCAGGCTGCATTGCAGAGCCAGGGGCACCAGGGTCATCAGGGTCATCAGCCCCCCGCAGCAATGCCTCCGGCACCGCCTGCCGAACCGGTATCGATCGCGGTCGAGATCCGGGGTTCGACGAACGCGAGCGGCACCGCAACCCCGCTGTCGCCGCAGGCCCGGCCCATCCATCCGGTCGCGTGCGCGCTGAACCCGATCGGGGCGTCCACCGACTTGCCGCCGATCGAGCGTGTCGGCTTCGGCGCGACACCGGCGGGCGGCTTGCGGATCATCGTCGGCGTCCCCGTCGATCAGCCGCCCGGACGCTATCAAGGCTTGATCGTCGATGGCGAGAGCGGCGCGACGCTGAGCGTCATCACCGTGGACGTGCACGCGTGATTCACGCTGGACTGTCCCCGATGCCGCCGCCGGGGCCGCCTCCCGAGGCGCCGAAGCGAAGTCGCCCTGTGGCGCGATATACGCCGCCGATTGTCCCGACCCTGTTGCGCGACTACGGCCTCGCGACACGCCGCTATGCCGAGGCGTATCTCGCGCGGCAGCAACCGGCCCCGTACCTCGACGACCTCGTCGCCGACTACCCTCGGCGCGGCGGCAAGATGATGCGCCCGGCGCTCTGCATCGCCGCAGCGCGTGCCTGTGGCGCGGCTTCTGCTGACGCCCTGCCGGCGGCCGCGAGCATCGAGCTATTCCATAACGCGCTGCTGATCCACGACGATATCGAGGACGGCAGCGAAGTGCGGCGCGGACATCCAGCACTGCACATTACCCACGGCATCCCGCTGGCGCTCAACGCCGGCGACGCGTTGTTGCTGCGCGCGCTCGAACCGCTACTCGACGTGCTGGCGCGTCCCGGCGGCTACGGACCGGCGATCCTCGCCGCGACGCGCACGATGGCGCGCGAAACCGTCGAGGGACAGGCGCTCGAACTTGGCTGGCGCGCCACCAACCGTACCGACCTCGTGCCGTCGGACTATCTGACGATGGTCCTCAAAAAGACCGCGTGGCTGGCGTTCATTTGGCCGATCCAGCTCGGCATCGCGGTGGCGACGGGTGGCCGCCGCACGATCGTTCACCCCGACGGCGTCGTGCGCTTCGGCTTCTTCCTCGGCGCGGCGTTCCAGATCCAGGACGATCTGCTCAATCTCGTCGCCGACGACGCCTACGGCAAGGAATGGGGCGGCGATCTGTATGAAGCGAAGCGCACCCTGCTGCTGATCCATCTGCTCGGTAGCGCAACCGGCGCGGACCGGCGCGCCCTCGACCGCTTCCTCGCCCTCGACCGCGCCGACCGCACGCCCGCCATGGCGCGCGAGATCGCCTCGCTGATGGAGGCTCACGGGTCGGTCGCCTATGCGCGGTCGGTGGCGCTGGCACTGGCGGGGGCAGCGGCGCATGAGTTCGATGCCGTGTTCGGGCACCTCGCACCATCGCCCGACAAAGACTTCATTGCCGGGTTGATCCCGTGGGTATTCGAGCGGACATGACCGGCCGGGTACTCCTGTACGGTGCGACCGGTTTCTGCGGCACCGCGCTTGCCGAAGCCCTCTCCGATCTCGGCGACCGGCTCGTGCTGGGAGGGCGCGACGCGGCACGTCTCAAGCCGCTCGCCGACCGGCTTAAGCTGCCGTGGCGCGCGTTTCAGACCGGCCCGCATCACGCCGCTGATCACGCGCTTGTCGACATCGGCGCGTTGCTCAACTGCGCAGGTCCCTTCGCGACGACGGCGCGTCCGTTGATCCGTGCATGCCTGCGCACCCGAACCGATTACTTCGATATCGCCGGGGAATGGCCGGTGTTCGAACTGGCAGAGGCGCACGATGCCGCCGCGCGCCGCGCCGGTGTCATGCTGTTGCCCGGCGTCGGCTTTTCGATCGCGGCAAGCGACTGCCTGCTGGCGCTGACGGCGATACGGTACCCCGGGACCCAAACGCTGCGCCTCGGCGTATCGCGACCGCCCAAAGTCGGCAGCGGCTCGATGGCGACAATTCTAGCCCTCAACGACCGTGTCGTGCGGGTCCGGCGGCAGGGCCGGATCGAGGAACTGCCCGCCGGCCATCTCGCCCACAGCTTCGATTTCGGCGGCGGGCTGACCGATGCGGTGGCCGTGACCTGGCCCGATGTCTTCACTGCCGCGCGAACGACCGGGGTCGAGACGATCGAGACCTATGCCGAGGGTGGCCTGGCGGCGCGATTGGCGATGCGCGCCGGCGCCGGCGTGGCGGGGTTGCAGGTTGCCGGGACGGCGTGGCAGCGGGCGCTCGTGGCGGCTTTGGCGGATACGCAACCGTTCTCTGTGGTCGACGGGCCCGCGGCGAAGGGTTTCGTACTCGTCGCCGAGGCGCGCGATCGCTGGCGGCGACCGAACACGCTACGCCTTGCTACCGGCGATGGACATGTCGTGACGACGGCGGTTGCCAGCGCCGCGATCCGCCTGTGGCAGCGCGGTGAGCGGACCCCCGGCTTCACCACGCCGGCGCGCCTTTTCGGCCCGGACTTCATCCTCCGACACGGGGATGCGGCAATTCTACCGCGAGATCCAACGCACCCCGATCTATCTCTCACGCCTCCGCCGGAGACAATGCCATGAGCTTCGTCGAGTTTTTCGACTGCCCGCAGGTCGCGCCGCCGTATCGGTTTCCCGATGTGACCTTGCACCTGTTCGGCATTAAAGCAGATCCCGTAACGCTGCAGCACTGGTGCGACAAGGCGCTGAACCTGGTCCCGGAGCATCGCTTCCAAGTGCTTTCGTCGCAGGTACTCTTGTCGATCAGTGACTATCCTCGGATGTATCTCGAGGGATTCGAGGACCTCGGCTACAGTGAGCAGGCCGAATATGCGCTGATGTTTCCCGTCGTTCGCTTCGACAATATTTTTGGGCTGCTGGTGCCTGTCGACGTGACGTGGGCGACACCGTTTATCGGGGTCGACTTGCCGACGTCTTCGCTCGCCGGACAGATGGTCCTGGGATACCCGAAACTGTCCGGCAGAATTACCGCGACTACGTCGGGCGACGGCGATTTCAGCGCGGTTGTCGAGATGCCCGGCATGCCCGGGGTTGCGGCCAACCCCGAAGACGACAAACAGGCATTGCTGACAGTCATCGAGGCTAAGACCGGCACGCCGCTCGTTGGCGGAGCGGGAGGCAATGGTTTTCCAAGCGAGTTGCTGATGGGCAAGAACCATCCTGACTTCGGGGTCTTGGAGTTGCTCCAGAACCTCGATCCCGGTCTGTTTTCACTGACCAATCTCAAGCAGGTCCGCGATCCCGAATTTCCATCAGAGCCAGCCTATCAGGCGCTCGTCCGCGCTGAATGGCAGCAAGCCAAGGTTCACAACTTTACAGCCTATGACGGCGGTATGGTGTCCATAACCGACAACAATACCGTCCAGATCGCAAGAACCCTGGGACTTCTCGGGGATGATGGCGCTAACACCATCACCCTGAACGCAACTTTCGCGACCAGCGTGCAGTGCGATTTGCGCTTCGGCAACCCGACGACTGTCGTGCAAATCGTCTAGCGAACTGCGCGAGATCCAAATCGCGAACGACGAACGGCGGATTCTGGGAAGCGTCGAGGCCGCGGCCGGTCGAGCAGCGGCGTCCCCCAGCCATATCGGAACACGCGGTGGCCATAGACAACGTCGGTGAGCGATGCGCCGCGCATGTCGTCACAGCAGGAATTCGTGCAATGCGTGCGGGAAATCCCGCGACCGTTTCGGATCGGTATCGTCGCGTCCTAGAGTTCCTCGAGCGCAGCGATCAGTCGGTCCACCTCGTCGGCGGTGCTGTAGTGACAGAGGCCGACGCGGACCAGGCCACCCTGTCCCTCCAGCTCGAGACGGCGGATCACCTCGACAGCGTAGAAGTGTCCTGACCAGGCGAAGATGTCGCGTGTCGCGAGATGGCGCGCGACGGCGTCGGGATGATGACCCGCAAGCGTGAAGGCGAAGGTCGGCACGCGCTCCGCCATGGTCGGCGGACCGTACAGCCGCAGGCCAGGAACACGTGCGAGGCCAGCAAGCAGCCGCTCACCCAGCGTACGTTCGTAGTCCACGCACGCCGTCATCGCCGCGAGCAGGCGCGAGCGGCGACTGTTGGCAGTCGGGTCGATCTCGCGCCCGAGCCATTCGAGATAATCGATGGTGCCGAGAATGCCGGCCTGTCCCTCGAACGACGGCGTGCCGGTCTCGAAGCGATGCGCGCCGTCAGTGCCGGCGGGGCGTACCTTGTACGCTTCGATTCGCTCCAGCAGATCGGCACGGCCCCAGAGCACGCCCTGGTGCGGGCCAAAGAATTTGTAGGGGGAGCAGGCCAGCAGGTCGCACCCAAGCAAAGTCACGTCGGTCGCGACGTGCGGCACCGACTGGACTGCATCGACGTAAAGCAGCGCCGTCGAATGCGCCCGCACGGTCGCGGCGACAATGGGCACATCGTTGAGTGTACCGAGCGCATTGCTCGCCGCCCCGACGGCAACCAGCCGCGTGCGCGCGTCGAGAATGTCCGGCAATGCACCGAGCTGCAAGCGGCCGGTGTCCGGATCGAAGTCGAGCCAGCGCACCTCCATGCCGCGATCCGCCGCGACCGCAAGCCAGGGGGCGATGTTCGCGTCGTGATCGAGCCGGGTGACGACCAGATTGTCACCAGCCGACCAGTCCCGCGCTAAGGCACGCGAGACCGCGAAAGTGAGCGATGTCATATTGAGTCCGAAGGCGATTTCGTGCGCATTGCCGCCAAGCAGGTCTGCCATCGCTTCATGTGCCGCCTCACTCAGCCGATCGACGGCGCACGAGGTCGCGAAGCTACCGCCAGCGTTGGCGGTGCCGGTGCTGAGATGCGCCACCATGCGCTCGATTGCCGGCGCGCAGACTTGCGTCCCGCCGGGTGCATCGAAAAAGGCACGATGATCCAGCGCAGGAAACCGCTCTCGGACAGCGCTGATCGGAAAACTCATGTGCCCATGTTCAACAGCTGTCGATGTCGTGCAAGCGATTGTGGACGGGCCAGCTTGGGCGGTGACTACCGGCAGACGTCACCGGTCCGACGTCGCAGCAATCGGGTAAATCATTCAGCCTTGAAATCGCAATCGTCGGACAGCTAGGCCAAGGATCGTGACCCGACGAAGCCCCAGAACACCGCAAAACAATTGCACGCTCGGTTTTTCGTGATAGAGGTCGGAGATGGTGGCTCGAGCCCGAACGAAGCCGGCGGAGCACGAACCGTCGAAAGGCGATCGGACGCGCGAACAGCTCGTCGCTACGATCATCGCACTCGTCAACGAACGCTCGCTCGACGCCATCCGCATCGCCGATATCTGCGCGCCCTCGGGTCTCGCCGTCGGCGCGTTTTATTTCCACTTCAAAAGCCGCGACGATGCGCTGGACCAGATCGCCACAGCGGTGGTCGTCGACGTCTTCGATGCGGCACTTGCCGTGCCCCACTCGAACGATCTGTTCAGCGAAATCGTCGGCATCCTCGGCGAATTCTACCGTGCTGCGCTTGAACAACGTACGAGAATAAAGGCGTTTTTCCACATTCTCAACGCGCGTCGGCACCCCTTAGTCCGCGAGGCGTGGCAGGCGCGGCGAACCCGGTTCGTCGATCGCCTCGTGGCGCGGATCGGTGAAGCGGTCGCCGACGGAGCCACGCCGGTCTTCGCATCGCCGGTGGTCACGGCGCACTTTCTCATCGGTGGCCTCGAACGCTTCTACGACGACGTGTTTTTCCTCACCATCGACCGTGAACTGCCCGCCGCTGCCGGCAATTTCGATGTCTTCGTCCGCCAGCAAGCGGCGCTTTGGGTCAGGGCAATCGCCGGCAACCAAGCTTCGCACTAAAACCGAATATCATTCGTTTTATATGGACAAGTCGTTTCGGCACTGATAGCCGGCCTGTGCGAACTCGAACGCGGAAGGGCTGCGCCATGCGCAACATCGTCGTCATCACCGCTGCTGCCCTGCTGGCAGGCTGCGCCGCTACGGTGCCGCCGGTGGCGACCGATCCGCGCCCGCCGGTCGCCGATGCTGCAACCGTCGCGCCCGCCCCCTATGCGCGTCCGGCCAAGTTCAAAGGGGTCGTCCGCGAAAGCCACTATGTGACGATGCGAGACGGCGTGCGCATCGCGGTCGATGTGCTGCGCCCGGCCAATGCCGCCGGCAACCGCCTGCCCGCGGTGCTCCAGCAGACGCGTTACTGGCGCACCCCCGACATCCGCTTTCCGTTCAACCTGTTCGCTTCCCCGCTCGACTATCAGGGCATTTTCGGACGCTTCAAGACGCAGCTGGTCGAACGCGGCTATGTCTGGGTCGATGTCGACGCGCGCGGCAGCGGCGCATCTTTCGGCAACCGCCCATGGGACTATGCGCCCGACGAGATTCAAGACGGCGGCGAGATCATGAGCTGGATCGCCGCCCAGCTATGGAGCAACGGCAAGATCGCCACCGCTGGTGCCAGCTATACCGGGTCGACCGCCGAGTTCGCGATGATCAACCGGCATCCGGCGCTCAAGGCGGTCGTCAACGTCTCGAGCGAATTCGACCAGTACACCGACATCCTGGCCCCCGGCGGCGTGCCGTTGACATGGTGGCTCGATGATTGGGGCGCCGAAACCGCCGCGCTCGACCGGAACGAAATCCCGGGCGCGAGCCGCCTCGAGAAAATGGCATCAGGCGGGGTTGCCGAGGTCAGCGGCCATCGCGCCGACCGCAGTCGCGCCGTTGCCGAACACCGTGACAATTATGATTTCCGCGAATTGAAGACGATGACCTACCGCGACGACTTCGCGCTGGCGTCCGCCGATGCGCAGTCGCCGGTCCGTGCAGCGGCGCAGAAGCGGCAGTTTGCATGGCTGGAAAGGAAATTCGGCCCGGCCTTCCTCGACCGCGGCGTCGATCTTGCCAGCAGCCATGGGTATCTTGCCGACCTGAAGGCGCAAAATGCTCCGGTCTATGCGGTCGCCGGCTGGTTCGACGGCACTTATGCCAACGCCGCCGCCAAACGTTTCAACACGCGCGGCACCCCCGGCGACAAGCTGATCATCGGTCCGTGGGACCATACCCAGCATAATATCAGTCCGTTCACCGCAGGCGGCGTGACCAGGTTCGACCTGCTCGCCGAACTGATGAAGTTCCTCGATGGCACTGTCGGCGGCGACAAGACTGCACTCGCCGTCGATGCGCCCGTGCATTATTACACGATGGGTGCCGAACGCTGGAATGCCGCCCCGGCATGGCCGCCGAAGTCCACGGCGACGACGCTTTACCTTGCCGACGGGAAGCGCCTGAGCCCCGAGGCACCGCGCGAAAAGGGCGCTGCCGATACCTATGTCGTCGACATGTCGGCGACGACCGGCACGCGCACCCGCTTCAACACGCTGATGGGGCGCGCTTTGCTGAACCCCTATCCGGACCGGGCCGAACAGGACCGGAAACTGCTCGTGTATGATGGCGCACCACTGGCAAAGGATACCGAAGTCACCGGCCACCCGCTGATCTGGCTAACGATCGCAACCGATGCGACCGATGCCGCAGTGTTTGCCTATCTGGAGGACGTCGGACCCGATGGCAGCGTCGCCTATGTCACCGAGGGCGAGCTCCGCGCGCTGCACCGCAAGATCTCCACCGACCCTGCGCCGACGTGGCAGGCGGGACCCTATCATAGCTTTCGCCGCGCCGATGCGGCACCGCTGACACCGGGCACACCGGCCGAACTGGCCTTCGAGCTGTTGCCGACATCCTACCTTTTCAAGGCCGACCACCGCATCCGGATCGCGATTGCCGGTGCCGACGCCGGACATTTCGCGCCGTTGCCGTCGGGAGCGACGCAGCGAGCAAGCTGGTCGGTGTATCGCGACCGCCTGCATCCGTCGCGCATCATCCTGCCCATTGTCGCGGGGCCAACGTCGGCCATGTTCAAGGCGCAATAGCCAACTACGCCGCTCGGCTGCGCTCACCGCGCGGCCGCTCACGCCGCCGAAGGGGCGTTGGTCCCGCCGGCCCCCGCTCTGTCATCCGTTACCCGGGAGCTGGAGACGTCGGGAGCGATCATAATCGGATCAGGCTTCGCCGATCGCCGCCCGCAGGCGCGGCAAAAGGACCGTGGCCATGTCCGCGCGAATTCGACGCAGTTGCCTGCGAGCACGATTTTGGGTTCTCAGGTAGCAATGGCTTCCGCATCTCACACGCCGTCCGGGTTCCTCGACCGCGCCGCGACTGTCGCCGGTGCGGGCTTCAACCGCTGGCTGGTGCCGCCCTGCGCGCTGGCCATCCACCTGTGCATCGGCATGGCTTACGGCTTCAGCGTGTTCTGGCTGCCGTTGTCGCGCGCCATCGGAATATCGGACCCGGTGAAGTGCGAGGGCATGAATCTGGCACAGGCGATCACCACGACGACCTGCGACTGGCGGGTCAGCGACCTCGTCTGGACGTACACGTTGTTCTTCGTCGTGCTCGGCGCGGCGGCGGCGCTGTGGGGCGGCTGGCTGGAGCGCGCCGGGCCGCGCAAGGCCGGCGTCGTCGCGGCGTTCTGCTGGGCGGGCGGGAGCGCCCGGGGCGGGCCAGGGCGGGCTGGGGGGGGGCTTTGGGGGGGGGGGGGGGTTTGGCCATCTCGGCGATCGGCATTTCGATCCATCAGCTTTGGCTGGTCTGGCTCGGATCGGGGCTGATCGGCGGGATAGGGCTGGGCCTGGGCTACATCTCGCCGGTGTCGACGCTGATCAAGTGGTTCCCGGACCGGCGCGGCTTGGCAACCGGCATGGCGATCATGGGCTTCGGTGGCGGCGCGATGATCGGCAGTCCGCTCGCCGATGTTCTGATGAAGCACTTCGCCAGCGCGAACGGCGTCGGCGTCTGGCAGACCTTCCTCGTCCTTGCGGCCGGCTATTTCGTCTTCATGATGGCGGGTGCACTCGGCTACCGGGTCCCGCCCGAGAACTGGGCACCCGCCGGCTGGACCCCGCCCACCACGACGACATTGATGACCCGCTTCAATGTCGATCTCAAGGATGCGCACCGGACGCCGCAATTCTGGTTGATCTGGCTGGTCCTGCTGCTCAACGTGTCGGCGTCTATCGGTATCATCGGGGTGGCGTCGCCGATGTTGCAGGAAATCTTCGGAGGCCGGCTGATCGGCGCTCCCGGCGTGCTCTTCGCCGCATTCGACGACGAGCAGAAGAAAGCCGCCGCTGCGGTGGGCGCGGGTTTCGTCGGCATGATCAGCCTGTTCAACATCGGTGGCCGCTTCTTCTGGTCGTCGCTTTCCGACCGGCTTGGGCGCAAGCCGTTGTACGTTGTCATCCTTGCCTTGGGAGCCGTGCTCTATGGCGTCGCGGCACCGTCGCTGGCCGGCGGCACGATCGGCCTGTTCATCCTCACCTTCTGCATCATCGCCTCGATGTACGGCGGCGGCTTCGCGACCGTGCCGGCCTATCTGGCCGATATTTTCGGCACGAAGTACGTCGGCGCGATCCACGGCCGGCTGCTGACCGCGTGGTCGACCGCGGGCGTGCTCGGACCCTTGCTGGTCGCCTATATGCGCGACGCGCGGATCGCCGACGGTATGCCCCGTGACCAGCTGTATCAGCCGATCTACCTGATCCTGGCGGGCATGCTGGTGGCGGGGTTCATCGCCAACCTGTTGGTGCGGCCGGTTGCCAACCGTTTTCACATGCCGGCCGCTACGGCCGGCGGTGACGCGGCGTTGCCAGCGGTCCGCACTGCTGGCGCGACCGGGGGTCTGGAAACGACCGTGCTGCTTGCCTGGGCCGCGGTCGGCCTGCCCATTGCCTGGGGGATCTACATGACCGTCGCGAAGGCCGCGATCCTGCTGAAGTAGTGGAGGCAAGTCGGGCGAGCCCGAGGGAGCCTTCAACCCGGCGGTCGTAGCAACAACCTATCGAGATCGGCGGGGGTGTTGACGTTCGGTATCGGCGCAAGTGCGTGGATCGCAATTGCGCCGACCGCTTCGGCCCAGCCTCGCATCGAACGGCTGCCCGCCGCGTCCAGATGCACCAGCAATGCCCCTGCCAACGCCGCCGGCCATCGCCCGATGATCGGCGATTGCACGACGAACGCCGCTGTGTCGGAGTCCCGCAGCCGTGACATGAGTTCCGCATCGAGCACCGGCGTGTCGCAGCCGACCGACAGGACCGCTTCGAACCCGTGGCTGGCGGCATGGTGCAGCGCCCCGGCCAGCCCGCCCAGCGGCCCCAGCCCAGGATGCGGCAGGTCGGCCAGACCGACCATCCCCGCCGGCACCGCGGGATGCCCGCAGATCACGATCGCTTCAACGAACGGCGCGACTGCCGCGGCGACGCGCACGATCATCGGCCTGCCGCCGAGATCGGCCATCGCCTTGTCGCTGCCGAAGCGGCGGGACTGGCCCCCTGCGAGGATCGCGCCGAGCACTCTCACGCCTCGGCCACGTGCAGCATGGCGTCGGCGCGCGCCAGGACGACCAGTGTCAATCCGCAGTCACGCGCGCCCGAAATTGCGAGGTCGGTCGCCGCGGAGATCGTGACAAGCATCGCGCACCCTGCCAGCGCGGCCTTTTCGACCAGCTCGTAGGAGCAGCGCGACGAGAGCAGGGCAAAGCCGCCGTCCCAGTCCGCGCCCTGGCGCCGCATCGCGCCGATCAATTTGTCGGTTGCGTTGTGACGGCCGACGTCCTCGCGAACCTCGACGATCTCGCCAGCGCGGGAGCAGCGCGCCGCGGCGTGCACGGCGCCGGTGCTGCGGTTCAGCGGCTGATGATCGCGCAGTGCCGCGAGGGCCCGAAAGATGGCCGCCGCAGGAATCGGCGGCTGGACCGGCACCCGCGGCAGCGGACGCAGCGCCTGCTCGAGATTTTCGATGCCGCACAGTCCGCACGCCGAGTCCGACGCGCGGTGCCGCACCCGCTCGAACAGGTCGGGCGACCGTTCGGCCGATAGCGTCACGCGCACGATCTCGCCCTGCGCCACGCGGTGGCAATCGACCGCGACGATGTCGTCCGCACGCGCCGCGAGCCGCTCGCTCAGCGCGAAGCCGACCGCGAAATCCTCCAGGTCGCACGGCGTCGCCATCATCACCGCATAGCCGATGCCGTTGAACTCGATCGCGATCGGTCGTTCGAGCGGAACACTCCGCGCGATCGTTGCCGACGTGCCGTCATTCGCCGTCCGGTAGAACTCGACGCTGGCCTGGCCGGTCATCCCGCGTCCGCGACGATCCGCACCGGCACCGACTTGGAGGCCGGGGTCTTGGACAGCTCGTCGTGCAGGCCGATGGGCACGAGCACGTTGCACTCGGGATAGTACGACGCGACCGTGCCGCGTGGGAGGCGGTATCCGGTCAGCTTCAACCCCCCGAGCTGGCGATCGACGCCGTCGTCGGTGTCGGTGATCATCCGGACCATCTGGCCCTCGACGAGGCCCGCTGCGGCAATGTCGTCCGGGTTCATCAGCAGCACGTCGCGCGTTCCCTCGATGCCGTGGAAGCGGTCCGAATAGCCGTAGATCGTCGTGTTGAACTGGTCATTAGACCGGATCGTGATCAGGCAATAGCGCCCCGGCGCGTCTGCAAACCCGGACGCGTTCAACTCGGCGGTCGTGGTAAACACCGCCTTGCCGCTGTCGGTCTTCCAGATCCGCCGATGCGCACCGTTGCCGCGATAGAAGCCGCCCGCTTCGAACATGCGCTGGTTGTAGTCGCGGAAGTCCTCGGGGTACGTCGCCTCGATCAGGTCGCGAACGAGTCCGTAGTCGCCGGTCCATTCGCGCCACTTCAACTTGTCGTTCGCGGGCAGAGTCGCTTGTGCGATGCCGGTGACGATCGCCAGTTCGCTTTTGACCGCGTCGGACACCGGCGCGCGCCGTCCGATCGACCCGTTGATCATCGAGAAACTGTCCTCGGTGGTCACCGACTGTGATCCGCTGGCTTGTTCGTCGATTTCATAGCGGCCGAGGCAGGGCAGGATATAGGCGCTCTTGCCCGGAAACAGGTGGCTGCGGTTGAGCTTGGTCGACACCATGACGGTCAGGTCCTGCCCGCCCCACGCCCGCTCCAACCGCTGCTGGTCGGGCACGGCACGCAGCAGGTTGCCGCCCAGGCAAACAAACGCCCGGACCTTGCCGGCGAACAGGGCCTCGGCCGCCTCGACGATGTTCATGCCGTCCTCGCGCGGCGAGGTGATGCCGAACAGTTCGTCGATGGTATCGAGCGGTACGAGGTGCGCCTTTTCAGCGATGCCGACGGTGCGCTGGCCCTGCACATTGCTGTGTCCGCGAACCGGGCAGCAGCCGGCGCCGGGCCGGCCGATATTGCCGCGCAGCAACAGCAGATTCACCAGCATCGCCACGTTGAGCGCGCCGTGGACGTGCTGCGTCAGGCCCATGCCGTACACGCCGATAACGCGCTCGGCTGCGATGTAGACCGCCGCCGCCTCGCGGATCGCCGCTTCGGTCAGTCCGCTCTCGCGCTCGATGGCGGCCCAATCGGCATCGCGGCAGCTTGCGATGAAGGCGTCGAAGCCGATGGTGTGCTGCTTGACGAAGCCGTGATCGATGACTTCGGGCAGGCCCGCGTCGCTGGCCGCATCGTCCGCCTCGACCACGCATTTGCACATGCCGAGCAGCACCGCGATGTCGCCGCCGGCGCGCAACTGGTGGTATTGATCGGAGATCTTGGTCTCCTTGCCGGTCAGCATGGCAACCGGGCTTTGCGGATCGACGAACGACACCAGACCCTGCTCGATGACCGGGTTGAAGGTAACGATCTTCGCCTTGCGCTCCTTGGCTTCCTTCAAGGGGTGAAGAAAGCGCGGGCTGTTGGTGCCGGGATTCTGCCCGAAGAAGAAAAACGCATCGGCCTGCGCCAGATCGTCCCAGACGATCGTGCCGACCGGCGACCCGATCACCTTGGTCAGGCCGACTGAAGTCGTTTCGTGGCACATGTTGGAGCTTTGCGGCAGATTGTTCGTGCCGAAGGCGCGCGCCAGCAGGGCGTAGAGGTACGATGCCTCGAGGCCGGCATGGCCAGACGCATAGAACACTGCCTCGTTCGGCACTATCGCCTTGAGTGCCGCGCCGATGCCGGCGAACGCTTCGTCCCAGCTTACCTGGACATAGCGGTCAGTGGCCGCATCGTAGCGCAGCGGATGCGTCAGCCGTCCGGTCACCTCGAGATCGTGATCGGCCCATGACCGCAGCGCGGTGACGCTATGGGTCTCCGACGCCCAAAAATCCGGCGTGCAGCGCCCACTGGTCATTTCCCACAGCGTCGCCTTGGCGCCGTTCTCGCAGAACTCGAACGTCGAGTAGTTGGCGGGCTTCGGCCAGGCGCAGGACACGCACATCACACCCTTGGGCTTATTCAGTTGCCCGAGCGTGGCGAGCGATGCCGGGGACGACCAGCTTTCGCCGAAGATGCGCGCGATGCCCTTGAGCGATCCCCAGCCACCCGCAGGTCCGGGGGAATGCGGCAGGTCGCGTTGATCGGCCATTGTCGTCCCTCGCCGGGTATCTGCGGAACCACAGCCACAACGCTCATTTCCAGGCAAGAGCCCTTCTCGTCGCGCGACCGTGGGCCTGATCTTCGCAGCACCGGCGGGCGTTCCGCCGTTTCGGAGCCGACGCGGCATTTATGCTCAGGGCTGGATTTGCCGTCTGCGCCCTGGCGCTCGTGCTCGGTCAACAAACCCAGTCGCGGCCGACGTGCATCGTGGGTTGAAGGGGCATCCCGGCAGCGCTATCCGCAACCCGATCCCGCCTTCAGGCGACCCGGCGGGCCTGATCGCCGTAACAGGAATGAATCGGGGAGAACGACGATGGCGGAATGGCTCAAGCGCGGCGCGACCAGCGAGGCGAAGGCCGACAGCGACCGCAAGGTCCGCGACACGGTCGAAGCCATTCTCGCCGACATCGCGGCGCGCGGTGACGCGGCGGTGCGCGAACTCAGCATCAAGTTCGACGGCTGGGAGCGCGACGACTACCGGCTCAGCGCGTCCGAAATTCAGGGCTGCATCGACCAGCTGACGGGGCAGGACCTCAAGGACATCGAGTTCGCGCAGACGCAGGTGCGCGGCTTCGCGACGATCCAGCGCGCCTCGATGGTCGATGTCGAGGTCGAGACATTGCCCGGCGTCGTGCTCGGCCACAAGCATCTGCCGGTCAATGCAGCGGGTTGCTACGTGCCCGGCGGCAAATACCCGCTGCTCGCCTCGGCGCACATGAGCGTGATCACCGCCAAGGTCGCGGGCGTGCCGCGCGTCGTCACCTGCGCGCCGCCGTTCCACGGGTCGCCTGCGCCCGCCATCGTCGCGGCGCAGCACATGGCGGGGGCGGACGAAATCTGGTGCCTGGGCGGCATCCAGGCGGTCGGCGCGATGGCGCTGGGGACGGCGAGCATGGCGCCGGTCGATATGCTCGTCGGTCCCGGCAACGCCTTCGTCGCCGAAGCCAAACGCCAGTTGTTCGGCAAGGTCGGCATCGACCTGTTTGCGGGTCCGACCGAGACTTTGGTCATTGCCGACGAGATCGGCGCCGATGCCGAACTGTGCGCGACCGACCTGCTGGGGCAGGCCGAGCACGGGCCCGACTCGCCCGCGATCCTGCTGACCACGTCGCGCGCACTGGCCGAGGCGACGATGCGCGAGGTCGAGCGGCTGCTGCTCATCCTGCCGACCGCCGAAATCGCGCGTCGCGCGTGGGAAAGCTTCGGCGAGGTCATCGTTGCGGCCGACGACGCCGAGATGGTCCGCATCGCCGACGACATCGCCAGCGAGCACGTCCAGGTGATGACGCGCGACCCCGACTATTTTCTCGCGCACATGACCAACTACGGCGCGCTGTTCCTGGGGGCGCGGACCAACGTCAGCTACGGCGACAAGGTCATCGGCACCAACCACACGCTGCCGACGAAGAAGGCGGCGCGCTACACCGGCGGGCTGTGGGTCGGCAAGTTCATCAAGACCTGCACCTACCAGCGCGTCACGACCGACGCCGCCAGCGCGATGATCGGCGAATATTGCTCGCGGCTGTGCGCGCTCGAAGGCTTCGCCGGCCACGGCGAACAGGCCAACGTCCGCGTCCGCCGCTACGGTGGGCGCAACGTGCCCTATGGTGGCAAGGCCGAGGCGGCGTGACGCCAATTCCCGGCGGGTCGCGCGTTTGATCCGGTCGTCGGACGATTACACCATGGCGGACAACCCTCGCGTCGCTAGTGGCGCGACCTCGGTTCGCCGCGCCGCGTTCCGAGGATGCGACGGATCGTCCCCGACGAGGCCCGCATGACGACGCTTTCGGTGGTGATCGTGCCGTCGCGGCGGCGCTTGACGCCCTTCAGCAGCGAGCCGTCGGTGACGCCGGTCGCGGCGAAGATCACGTCGCCCTGCGCCAGGTCCTCGAGGTGATAGATGCGGTCGAGGTCGGTAATTCCCCAGCGCCGCGCTCGCCCGCGCTCGTCGTCGTTCCGGAACACCAGCCGTCCCTGAAACTGCCCGCCGACGCAGCGCAGCGCGGCGGCTGCCAGGACGCCCTCGGGCGCGCCGCCGCTGCCGATATACAGGTCGATGCCGGTGTCGGGATCGGTCGTCGCGATGACCCCCGCGACATCGCCGTCGCCGATCAGCATGATGCCGCAGCCGAGGCTGCGCAGTTCGGCGATCAGCGTCGCATGACGCGGGCGGTCGAGTACGCAGGCGATGATTTCGGCGGGCTTCACCCCCTTTGCAGCGGCGAGCGACTCGACGTTCCACGTCGTCGATTTCGTCAGGTCGATGACGCCGTCGGGATAGCCCGGCCCGACCGCCAGCTTGTCCATGTAGACGTCGGGGGCATTGAGCAGGCCACCTTCCTCGGCGATGGCGAGCACCGCAAGGGCGTTGGGGCCGGCCTTGGCGGCGATCGTCGTGCCCTCGAGCGGATCGAGCGCGAGGTCGACCCTAGGGCCGCTGCCGCCTTCATTCCGGCCGCGCCCGACCTTCTCGCCGATGAACAGCATCGGCGCTTCGTCGCGTTCGCCCTCGCCGATC
>JBBQVB010000045.1:0-17487 GCA_038211965.1 Sphingomonadales bacterium | reverse complement strand
GATCCGGGGGCGAATCGCCGGGGGCAGCTTCGTGCCGTTCTTCGACCGTGCCGCCATCGACGACGGCGCGCTGAGCGGGCGTGGGCTCGAACTGGCGTGGGCGGCGGACGCCTACGAGGCGTTCTTTCTCGAAATCCAGGGGTCGGGGCGGCTGCGGCTGCCCGACGGCCAAGTCATGCGCGTCGGCTACGACGGCCAGAACGGGCGCGACTACACCGGCATCGGCAAGCTGCTGCGCGACCGCGGCGCGCTCGGCCCCGGTCAGGCGACGATGGACGGCATCATCGGGTGGATGCGTGGCCAGCCCGACGGTGGCCGCGCGCTGATGCGCGAGAACAAGTCCAAGGTGTTCTTCCGCTTGCTTGACGGCGACCAGGCGCTGGGGCCGCCCGGCGCGCTCGGCGTGGCGCTGACGCCGCGCATCAGCGTCGCCGCCGATCCGCGTTTCGTGCCGCTGGGCGCGCCGCTGTGGCTCGAATCGCGCGCCGAAGGGCCGTTCGCGCGCGTCGTCGTCGCGCAGGATACCGGCGGGGCGATCAAGGGGCCGAACCGCCTCGACGTGTTCTGGGGCGCGGGGGCGGACGCGCGGCGGATCGCGGGCGGCGCCTCGGCGACGGGGTCGGCGACGCTGCTGCTGCCGCGTGTCAGCGCCGCGCGCCTCGGTCTGGTGCCAAGTGAAGCGCCCGCGCGGCCCTGACCTGCCCGACGGCGACGCGATGTGGTCGCATGTCGCCGCCAGCGTCCGTCCGCTCAGCGGTCGTACCGCGCCCGCGCCGCCGCCGCGTGGCGTCCGGATCGCCGAAAAGCCGCCTTCGGTCCCCGCCCCGCCGACGCGGGCGAAGATCGCCAACCGCGTCGCGGTCGATGCCGCGACGCTCGACGGCGGCTGGGACCGCGCGATGATGAAGGGCCGGCTGCGCCCCGATTTCACCGTCGACCTCCACGGCTACACCCGCGACCGCGCGCACGCGCTGCTGGTACGGCGTATCGAGGATGCCGCGATCATGGGGGCGCGCGTGCTGCTCGTCATCACCGGCAAGGGGATGCGCGCCAGCGACGACGACGACGACCGCCCGCGCGGCGTCATCCGCGCCAGCCTGCGCGGCTGGCTGGAGAGCGGCGAGTTGCGCCCGTGGATCGCCGCGCTGCGCCCTGCTCACCCGCGCCACGGCGGCGGCGGCGCATGGTATGTCATCCTGCGGCGGCGTTGACTCGCGGCGCGACGACGGCGTATCACTGCCAGAACAAAGGGAGCCCGTTCATGCGCCTGCTGCTCGCCGCCGTTGCCCTGCTGCTCGCCGCGCCGTCGGTCGCGGGGTACAAGGAGCCGCCCGCCGGGTCGCCGCCGGGGATCGTCCCCGCCGTCGCGATGACCGACCGTCCGGCAACCGCGCGCGCCCTCGACGGCAGCCGCAAGCCGGTCGAAGTGCTCAAGTTCCTCGGGCTGAAGCGCGGCGACCGCGTCCTCGATGTGATGACCGGTAGCGGCTATTATGCCGAGATTATCGGCAATGCGATCGGCTCGAAGGGCGTCGTCACCGCGCTCGAACCGCCGGTCTTTCTCGATGCCAAGGGACGCACCGAGTGGGCGGCGCTGATCACGCGCGTGCCGAACGTCCACCTCGTCGAGATGATGCCCGGCAACCTGTCGCTGCCGCCCGCGAGCGTCGATTTCACGCTGATGCACCTCGTCTATCACGATGCCTATTGGTCGAGTGACAAGTATAAGTATCCCAAGTTCGACCCAGCGGCATTCTTGCGTGCCGTCTATGCCGCGACGAAGCCCGGCGGTATCGTCGGCGTTGTCGATCACGCGGCGGCGGCCGGCGGCGATCCGCGCGCGGTCGCCGACACGCTCCACCGTATCGATCCGCAGGTCGTCAAGGCCGATTTCGCCGCCGCCGGGTTCAAGCTCGAAGCCGAAAGCGACCTCCTCGCCAACCCCGCCGACGATCACGGCAAGCTGGTGTTCGACCCGGCGATCAAGGGCAAGACCGACCGCTTCGTCTATCGCTTCCGGAAACCCGCTTGAGCACCACTGGCGCGTCGCGATGATCGCGCTCCTCGCGTCGCGTCGCTTCGGGCCGCTGTTCGCGACGCAGTTCCTCGGGGCATTCAACGACAATTTCTACAAGACGGCGATGCTGTTCCTCGTCACCTACCGGCTGCTTGCGGCCGATCCAGCGAGCGCGGCGACACTCGTGACGCTCGCGGCGGGGCTGCTGATGCTGCCCTTCCTGCTGTTCTCAGGCGTCGCGGGCAGCCTCGCCGACGCGGTCGACAAGGCGCGCGTCGCGCGCTGGGTCAAGACCGCCGAAGTCGGCATCATGCTCGTCGGGGCCGCAGCGCTGTCGACCGATTCGATCCCGCTGCTGCTCGGCGTCGTGTTCGCGATGGGGCTCCACTCGACGGTGTTCGGACCGGTCAAGTACGCCGTACTGCCACAGTATCTCAGTACCCAGGAGCTGCTCGGCGGCACCGGGCTGGTCGAGGCGGGAACCTTTGTCGCGGTCCTGCTCGGGCAGGTCGCGGGCGGGCTGCTGCCGCTGCCGATTGCAGCGGGCGGTGTCGTCGCGGTCGCGCTGCTCGGGCGACTCGCCGCGCAGTACATGCCGCCCGCGCCACCGGCCGCCGACGCACCGCGTATCGACTGGAACCCATGGACGACGTCGGTCGCGGCACTGCGCGGGGCGTTCGCCAACCCGCGGGTGCGCAGCGCGACGCTGGCGATCTCGTGGTTCTGGGCGCTGGGCGCGGTCTATACCAGCCAGTTCATTCCGCTCGTCAAGACCGACCTCCACGCCAGTCCGGCGGTCGCGACGCTGTTCCTCGCGGCGTTCTCGGTCGGCATCGCGGTCGGGTCGCTCGGTGTCGCGCGGCTGCTCAGGGGGCGGATCTCGGGTGTGGCGGCGCCATGGGCGGCGGTGGCGCTCGCGGCGTTCTCGGTCGAGCTGTTCTTCGCGGTGCGCGCGATGCCGCCCGCGTCGGGGGTGCTCGGCATCGCCGACATCCTCGCGCGTGCCTCAGGTTGGCGCATCCTCGCCGATCTGCTCGGCCTCGCGGCGGCGGGCGGGGTGTTCTCGGTGCCGCTGTACGCCATCCTCCAGACCGCAAGCGGCGAGGGCGCGCGGGCGCGGGCGGTGGCGGCGAACAACATCGTCAATGCGGTCTTCATCGTCGGTGCGGCGCTGGCGGCGAGCACGGCGGTGGCGCGCGGCGTGCCCGTTGCAATCACGCTGCTCGTCACCGGGCTGACCGCGTTGCTGTTGCTGCCGCTGCTCCTCGGTCTGCGCCGCGCTACGGCTTCGGCGGCGGTGGGGGCGTAACCAGCGCGAAGTCGCGCGGCGGCACTTCGAACAGCCCGCCGAAGCGCGCCGCGACACTCGGATCGCCCTCGATCGTCAGCTGGCCCTTGCCCATGAGTTCGGGCGCGGTCGTGCGCCGCGCCAGCAGCGCGAGGAGCGCGGGCTTGGGCATCCGAAGCGTCGCCTGCGCAGGCCCCTCGGCATCCCGCTCGTGGATCAGCACACCATTGCGGATCGTCACCAGTTGCGCCTCACCCGAGTCGGTGAAGGCGAAGCGCAGCACCAGCGGCGTCTCCCCCGCGCGCTCGGGCACGAGGCGCACCGCGAGGCTGTCGAACAGCTGGTCGGGAGTCAGCGCACGCGCCAAATCGAGGCTCGCCGACGACGACGGCGTGGTCCGCACCCCCTGCCGCAGCTCCTGCGCGCCGCTGAGATAGAAATTGCGCCACGGCGCGGTCTCGGCGCGCCACGCCAGCTGATCATAGACCCCCGCCAGCGCCACCTTCGAGGCTGTATCGGCCGGGTCGGCGAACACCGCCCACGACAGCAGTTGTGCCGCCCAGCGTTCGTCGCCTGCCGCGCGTGCCTTTGCCGCCAGCCCGCGAACCTTCGCTGCACCGCCCATCGCCGCGACGGTGCGCCGCGCCAGATCGGCGCGCGGCAGCGGGTCGAGACTGACCGGGTTGCCGTCGAAGCCCCCCATGTAGCGCTGATACACCGCGCGCGCGTTGAATTTGACCGAGCCGTAGTTGGGCCGGTTGAACCATGCGCGTGCCAGCACCGGCGGCAGCGTCAGCGTGTCGGCGATCTCGGGGCCGGTCAGCCCGTCGTTCATCAGCCGGACGCTCTGGTCGTGGATGTATTTATAGGCGTCGCGCTGCCGCGCGATCGTGTCGGCCACGACCGCCTGTCCCCAGCGCGGCCAGTAATGCGACGTCAGCATTACCTCGCTGACCGACCCGAAGCGACGCAGTGCGGCGGTCAGATAGTCCGCCCAGCCCTTGGCATCGCGAACCAGCGCGCCGCGCGGCGTCAGGACGTTGTGGAGCGAGGCGTTGACGTTCTCGGCCATCAGCACGGCGTGGGCGGTCGGGAAATACAGGTTCATCTCAGCGGGCGCTTCGGTGCCGGGAGTCAGCTGAAACTCGACGCGGACGCCATCGATGTCGAGGCCGCCCTCGTCGGCGCGCGTCACCTCGCGCGTCGGGGCGATCAGGCTGACCGTGCCGCCCGCGCGCGCCGGGCCGATGCCGCTGCTGACGAGACCGCCGGGGCCGCGCGCCAGCAGGCCGCCGAACATATAGTCCGCCCGCCGCGCCATCGCGTTCCCGGCGATGACGTTCTCGCTCGCCGCTTCGGCCATGAAACCCTGCGGCGCGTACACGACGACCTTGCCCGCGCGCACGTCGGCCTCGTCGACGACCCCGCGCGCACCGCCGAAATGGTCGGCATGGCTGTGGGTGTAGATCACCGCGACGACCGGGCGCTTGCCCAATTGCGCGTCGACGAGGCCGAGCCCCGCGCGCGCCGCCTCGACGCTGGTCAGCGGGTCGATGACGATCCAGCCTGTCTTGCCCGCGACGACGGTCATGTTCGACAGGTCGAAGCCGCGGATCTGCCAGATCCCCTCGGCGACCTTGAATAGCCCGTGGTGCGCGAGCAGCGTCGCATTGCGCCACAGGCTGGGGTTGACGCTGGCGGGGGCGGGGCCGGTAAACTGCGCCTCGTCGCGCAGGTCGCGCAATATGCTGCCGTCGGCGGCGCGGATCACCGGGTCGGCGAGCGTCGCCACGAAACCGCGCGCCGCGAAGTCGAAATCCTGCCGGTCGGTGAAATCGAGCTGTTGCAGCACGGCGGCGTTGGCGGCACGCGTTGCGGACGACGGCGATTCCTGCGCGCCCGCACTGCCCACCAGCAGCAAGGCCAGAATTAAAGTCCGCATCGTGCCCCCCAAGGCTTCAATTGGGGGCGATACTGGTCCGGCGCGCCCGGCTTGTCACGTTGTTGCAGGTCAATCCTTCTCCATCGTCGCCTGCAACGGGTGCTGATGCTCGCGCGCGAAGTCGATGACGTTGGTGACCTTGGTCTCGGCGACCTCATAGGTGAACACGCCGCAGATGCCGACGCCGCGCTGATGGACGTGGAGCATGACGCGCGTCGCGTCCTCGATCGTCATCTTGAAAAAGCGCTGGAGCGTCAGCACGACGAACTCCATCGGCGTGTAATCGTCGTTGAGCAGCAGCACCTTGTACAGTGCCGGCTGCTTGGTCTTGGGCTTGGTCTTGGTGGCGATACCAACGCCGGTATCGCCGTCGTCGACGCGTTGCGGGCCGTTGCTGATCATCGGGCGGGAGACTCGGGCTTTGGTTTGGGTTCCTGCGCAATATAGGCCGTTCGCCGCGCGAGAAAAAGGGCGACAGTCGGATGACTGCCGCCCTGTTCCTCAGGCCGGGCCGCGGCGGCAAAGCCGCGCCGTCCGGCTTATCGCGAGTCCGCGCGCAGCTTACGAACGCAACGGGCGTTCGCGCTCCGCACAGCCCCGCGTCGGCCTCAACGCGGCGCGAACGCCGACGAAGCGACCGTCTTCAGCTTGTCGGTCGCGAGCGCAACGCGGTTCTGCATCGGCTCGAAAACCTCGCCAGCCAGCTTGACGAGCGTCTCGCTCATCTTCGACATCTCGCTGATCGCCGCGTCGAACTGCGTCTTGGCGAAGTCGTTCTGCAGCTGCATCAGCTCGTTGGGCGTCTTGACCGTGGTCATCGCGCGCGCCGCGGCGGTCGTCTCTTCGAAGTGCTTGCGCGAGAAGTCGGCGACCTGGTGGGCGATCGACTCGAGGCCCGAGGTGGCGGCGCGCGTCGAGGCGAGCAGCGCCTCGACATTGCCGCGCGCCATCGCGGTCATCTCGTCGAGCGACTTCATGCCCTGCTCGACGGCTTCCTTCGACTTGGTGGTGACCTGGTCGAGCGCGGCCTTGCCGTTGGCATAGGCGGTCTCGGTGCCGGTCTTGATCGTCTCGGCGGCCTTGTTCTGGAACTCGGTGACGGTCTCGTTCATGGTCTTGTCCTTCTTGGGTTCGGGTTGGGTGAAAACATCGACTTTGGCGACAGGGGGGGCGACGGGCGGGGTGACAACGGGGGCGGCGGCGACCGGCGCCGTAACCGCCGGAGCGACCACAGTCGGCGCGACGACGATCGGTGCAGCGTCGACAGGCTGCGGCGCGGGAGTCGGTGCCGGTGAGGCGATCGGCGCGATCGCAATCACATCCAATGGTTCAGCGACCGGCGGTGTGGCGACCGATGGCGCGACGATGGCGGCGCTCGGCGCCTTCGGTGGCGATACCGCTGCGGCTCCGGTCGAGACGCGGGCCGCCCTGGGAGCCGGCTTGGCCACCGGTGATGCGAGCGCAACGCCTTCGGCCTTCGATGCTGCACCCACGGGTGCGGCTTTCAGTGCGGACGCAGCAATCGGAGCCGACGTAACGGATGGTGCTGCAACGGCCTTCGGCGCCGCGAGCTTCTCAGTCTTAGAAGCGGCGGCCCTGACCGCAGCGAGCGGTAATGACGGTGTCGAAGCAACCTTCGAACTCGCGATCGCCGAGTCCTCGACGGCTGTCGGCGTCTTTGCCGCGCGCTGCTTGGTTTTCTCTGCCGACATGGCCTACTCCGTTGTCATGCTGCACTGCACAATAAGCCTGGTTTGTGACAATTGCAAGCGTGCTGCAGCGCAGCATGAATATTATTCGAGATGGAACCGAGACGCGCCCGCGCATCATATTCGGCTGCCGGGACAGCTCATCGACCGGCTGAAGACATACTCGGCCCGTCGGCCAGCTGGCCGGGATAGACGGGCTCGGGACGAACCAGATGCACGCGGCGTCATATCCAACGTCGCTCCGCGACGCATCGCGCATCTCGTTGCAGCACGGCTTTTCATCCCATTGTGTCACCAAAACACGCGCGAAATCATTTCGCTTCCGTAAAACTGCGCCTACTATCGGTCCTTGTCGGAGCGGCGGGGAAGCGAAGCATGGCGGATCTACCGCTGGTCTATCTGGCGTTCGCCAACGACGCGGCGGCACCGCTCAGGTTGGGGCGCGAGAAGGACGATATCTGTCGGGCGTTGCGCGACGCCGAAGAGCGCAAGCAGTTCGATGTCTTCGACACCGCCGAGACGACGCTCGAGAAGCTGGCGGACGACATTCGACGCTACGGCGACCGGATCGCACTCTTCCACTACGGCGGACATGCCGGTGCCGACGGCCCGCGACTACAGAACGACGGCAACGGCCGGACGGCCTATGCCGCTGGTCTTGCCGCGATGCTGGCGCCGACCGGGGTGCGGCTGGTCTTTCTCAACGGTTGCGGGACGAAGCCGCAGGTCGATGCCTTCCACCGCAGCGGCATCAAGGCGGTGCTCGCCACGTCGGTACCGATCGAGGACGCGATGGCGACCGATTTCGCCGGGCAGTTCTATCTCAGCCTCGGCAACGGCAGCACGATCCGCGCCGCGTTCGAGTTCGCCAACGCCTATATCGCCGCCCAGTACAAGCCCGAGCACCAGCTCGAGATCAGCACCCGCGGACTCGAGCCTTCGGAACCCGTCGATAGCACCGACCCGGGTAGGACCTGGGGGCTATATATCGCCGCGGGCGGCGAGGCTGTGCTCGACTGGACGCTCTGCACACCCGTCGCCACCGATAGTGTTGGGGGCGCGATCGACGCCTCCGCGAGCACCAACGCCAAGCTGCGCGATCGTCTGGCGGCGGCGATCGAGGCGCTGGGCGATCCGGCGCTGGCGCGTACGCTGAAGGTCGCCGCCGCCGATGCCGACGACCCCGAGGCGGCGCTGGTTCACGCCATCATCGCCGCCTTCCCCCTGCCGATCGGCGAGCAGCTGCGCATCCTGTTCATCCGCGCCAAGCCCGACCTCGACCGCCTCGAACAGCTGATCCGGACCTACGAGGTCACGATGCAGCTGTTCGGCTATGCCGCGCTGGCGCAGCTGTGGGACGCGCGCGCGTCGGACACCGCGAATTCGCTGCGGATCGCCGATGAGCATCGGGCTGTGCTCAGCAGCTTCCTCGCGTTGAGCGAGACCGATGCCGCGGCGTTCGACTACTACCAACTGACCGTCGCGGTGCTCGAGATCCTCCGCGAGAACGCCGTCGAGCCGTTCCTGCGCCAGTGTTCGGAGGTCCTTGCAGCGCTCGGCGACCAGCCGAGCAAGGCGGCGCACACCAGCCTCGAGGCGATCCGTCGACAGCCGCCGGGCCAGCTGCCGCCCGACCAGATCGCCGCGACCTGCGGGCTGGCAACCGACTGCATGACCGAGATCCTGTGCGACCTCGCGTTCATCTGCCTCTACAAGGCGACGACGATCCGCTCGATCGCCGTCGATCATTACCGCAACCGCAAGGCGCGCTTCGTCCATGCCACCGCCGCGCTCGACGGCGGCCAGCTCAGCGACGTCATCGAAGGCCGCAGCTACGACAGCTCGACCGACAGCCAGTCGGTGATCCTCCAGCGCGACCGCGAACTGGGCAGCGACTTTCTCAACCTGACCCCGCTGGTCATCGACGAGAGCGCGTTCAGCAACGGGCGCCTGCCCAACCTCTACTTCTTCTCGCATCAGGACCCGGCGAGCGAGGGCTATGTCTACCGGATGATCGGCAACCCGGCGAACACGATCGTCGTGCCCGACGCCGATCAACGCCACGCCTGTCTCAAACCGATCAAGCGCATGTTCGACGAGTTCAAGACCGTGGTCTTCGCGGCATGAGCGCGCTGCCGCCACAGCGCTCGCCGTTCAAGTTCCTCGACGCCTATGGCAGCGGCGACGCCAGCATCTTCTTCGGCCGCCAGCGCGAGATCGACGCGCTTTACGATCTGCTGACGGGTGCCAAGCTCGTCGTCGTCTACGGCGCGTCGGGGATCGGCAAGACCAGCCTGATCCAGTGCGGCCTGCAATCGCGCTACCGCGACGTCGACTGGCTGCCGGTGTGGGTGCGGCGCGACGGCGACATCAACGTCGCGCTGCGCCAGCGCCTTGCCGAAGCCGCCGACAAGCCCGTCGCGCCCGACGCCGAGATCGTCGGCGCGGTGCGGTCGGTGTTCCGGCGCACGTTGCGACCGCCGTACCTGATCTTCGACCAGTTCGAGGAGGCCTTCGTGCTGGGCAGCGCCGACGAGCGCCAGCGCTTCTTCACCGACGTCGCGGCGCTAATCGCCTCCGACGTGTCGTGCCGCGTCATCCTCAGCCTGCGCGAGGACTATATCGCGCAGCTGTCGAACTACGAAGAGATCGTCCCGACATTGTTCGAGACGCGGCTGCGGGTCGAGGCGATGGGGCCGCTCGCGCTGACCGCGGTCATCGAGAAGACGACCGCGCATTTCGGTGTGGCACTCCAAAACGGTGCGGCGACCGCGCGCCGCGTCATCGACCGGCTCGGCAGCGGGCTGAACACCTATCAACTCGTCTATCTGCAGATCTACCTCGATCAGCTGTACCGGCGCGCGGCGGCGCAAGGCAGTCCGATCGTCTTCACCGACGCGCTGATCGAGGCGACGGGGACGCTCGAGACCGTCCTTGCGGGCTTCGTCGACGAGCAGATCGCAGCGGCACAGAAAGCGGTCGAAGCGGCGGTTCCCGAGGCACCGAAGGCCGCGGTCAACACGATCCTCGGCATCTTCGTGACCGCCGAAGGGACGAAGCAGCCGCGGCGGCGCGCTGAAGTCGGAGAACTGCTTCCCGATTTCCCCGCCGCCGCGATCGACACGGCGCTGGTGCACCTGCGCGACGGGCGCATCCTGCGTCAGGCCGACGATCGCTACGAAATCGCGCACGACACGATTGCGGCGCGCATCGACAGCCGGCGGACCGCCGACGAGCGCCACCTCAATGAGTTGCGGCGTATCATCGATGCCGCGATGGCCAAACGCGACACGGTCAAGATCGCGTGGCTCCCCGACGAGGACCTCGCCACCGTCATGCCCGCGCTGCCGCAACTCCGGCTGGCGGCGGATCAGGCCGCGTTCGTCGAGGCGAGCCGCCGCTATCGGACCACTCGAAGCCGCCGGCGGGTCGGGCGTTGGATCGCTGTCAGCGCGGTGTTGGGCATCGCCCTGGCAGCGACAGTGGTGCTGGCGCTCGGCATCGTCGCGACCGTCACCCAGGCAAACAACGGCATCAACGAGATGACCAAGACGATCTACATCGAGCTGAAGAGCATGCCGGGCAGCGATTACGCGATCCGGCGGCTCTTCGATCTGAGCAAGCGGCTCAACACCCGGATTGTCGGGCCCGAACCGGGCGACGACATCTCTGCCACGCGTCTCGAGTTCTGGCAGAACATCCGCGACGGCGACCGGGCCTATGACGAAAAGGATTTCGTCAAGGCGGAGCAAGTCTACGCGAAAGCCCAGAACCGGGCGAGCGACGTCTATCTTGACGACGAAAGCGATCCGACCTGGCTGTCGAACCAGGTCTTTGCGGCCGAGCGTCGGTTGCGGGCGTGGTCGAGGACGATCGCCGCCAACCCCGACGAAGCGAAGCTGAAGCTGCTCGCCGCTTACGCCGACGATGCCGAGGACATGGCGCGGCAAGTCGTCGAATTGCGCCGCAGCGAACCCGAGGAAGCGCAGGAGCTTCAGGATGCGCTCGCGGACGTCGCCAAGATGCGACTGCGGCGCGCGCGGGTCTACAAACTGCAGGGCGACCGGGCCAAAGCAGAGGCAACGCTCCAGAACGCCGCGGCGCTCTTTGGCGATCTCATCGTCAAGCAGCCGGATCGTCCCGACTTGAAATACGGACGATCGATCGCGCTGTCGGACATCGCCGATCTGGCGCTGGCTGCGCCGCCCGACGATCCCGGACGCCGGCCGGGGTTGGAGAAAGGCCTGGAATTCGCCAGGCAGGGCCTTGCCCTCCTTGATGATCCGCTGAAGGCGCAGCCCTCGCAGCTGTCGTGGCGAAAACAGCGCATTCATTTTTATGGTCGCATCGCGGCGCTGATCTCAGCGCTCGAACCGTCGCGTTCAGCCGAAGCGGCCAAGTTCTGCGACGCAGCGTGGCGCGATTTCGCAGAAATCCAGCGCTATTCACCCGAGGACAGCCTCGGGATCGCCTCGCTCGGCGCGAGCAACTGCGAGTCCGAGCCCGCCAGCGGCGCCTATTGAGCTCGCGCCGCAATCGCCGGTCGTCATTCGCTGGGCGACACCGGCCGCCCCGCCGTCAGCCGCCCGTGCGCACGACTTCCAATGCAAGGTCGCGGACGAACCAGTCGTTGCTGACCATCCGCACCGGCTCGGGGGCGAGGCCGCGATGCTGTTCGCCGGGCAGCGGCAGCTTGCCCTGGCGGAGCAGGAAATCGTCGAACTTCTCGGTCGTGACGATGAGCTTGAGACGGTCGACCGAGCCTTGCTCGTCCGCACCGAGTCCGAGTTTCCACTCCTGATCGAGCACCAGGGTAACAATGCTGTCCTTGGGCACCTGTTCGTTTGCCACGAGCACGATGCGATAGTCGGGCGCGGGCGCGAACCAGAGCAAAGTCGCGAACAGCTCCTGATCGGCCGCATTGCGCACCTTGAAACGAACCGCGATCTTCGCCCCCGCGAACTGCGCCGTGACCCGGTCGTCGGCGGTCACGGCGTCGCTGCCGTCGAGCTCGACGACCAGCGCCGCCGCGCCGCGCCCGAGCTCGGAGCGCGGGTTGTCGAGCTTGAGCAGCCGCTCATAGCGCGCAATGTGCGCGAGCGCCTGCACGACGCCGGGCTCCCAGCCCTCGCTGTCGGTGCGCGCCGCGAAGATCGTCCTGCCGCCGCGCGTCAGCGTCAGCGCGCCGCCGGTCGCGGCAAGGCTATACTCGTCCGCGTCCGCCACGCCGCCGAGCGCGGCACCGGCGAGCGGGTCGGCCGCCAGTGCCTGCTCAAGCGCCGTCCGGACCGGCGCATCGCCCGTGAAACCAATGAGCAGAGGTGTCGCAGGAAGGCTCGTCAGCTCGGCGAAATAGCGCGCGGCTGGGTCGGGGGTGAAGTCGAGGTGGAGCGCGGTCGTCTGCGCGCCGACGCTCGTCGCCTCGGCGTTGCCGATACGCGTCTCGCGCGCACCCTCGCCGAACAGCGCGAAGGTGACGGGGCGCGTCAGGTCGGTGGGCAGGCCGTGCGCGGCACCGCATTCCGCCATCCACCCGCCGCTGCCGCGGGTGACGTAATACGCCGGGCGGTTCGAACCGAGCGCGCGCCCGAGGAACCCTGCCCCGGCGTCGAAGTCCGCCGTCGGCGCGAATTGCGGATCCTGCGCGCTCAGTTTGCGGTCGGCAACATAGGTGCGCGCGGTGGCGCGGCAGCGTGCCAGCAAATCGGCGTAGGAAATCGCGCCGCCGGTCTGCCGCAGCACCTCGACCAGCGCCGTGGTGAAGACGCCGCGATGGCTTGCCGTATCTTCCTTCGCGGTTTGCACGCGGTCGCACGCGGCGAGCAGGACATGACGACCGCGGGGGATGGTCAGGCGCTCACCTGCGGCGAGACGCTTCGCGTAATAGCCGTCGGCATAGGAGTCGAGGGTCCGCTTCGCCGCGCTCGCGCTCGCGTCGATCATGCGGACCAGCGCGGCACCGGTCGGCACTGCCGCGTCGCGCGTGCCCGATCCTGAATGGCAGCAATCGAGCGTCACCGCGACATGCGGCCCCCTTGCCGCGACTGCCTCGATCAGGACTGCCAACTCCTTGTCGGCGAGCAGACCCTCGGCGGGTGCCCAGTTATAGTCCCAGCAGACCAACGCCTCATCGTCCCGCGACGGAAAATACTCGGCGAACTCCGGCGCCGACAGGTTTTGCGTGCCGTGCCCGGCGTAGTGGAAATAGGCGACATCGTCGGGGCCGGCGCGGCCTAGAAAGTCGCGGAACTGCCGCGCGATATTGGCCGATGTCGCGTCCGCGTCGGTCAGAACCTCGACGTCCGCATCGGGCGCAGACTCGCGCAGATAGTCGCGGACGTTGGCGATGTCATTGAGACAGCCACTCAGCTTGTTGACGTTGGGGTAGGCGTTGATCCCCGCCAGCAACGCAAAGATTTTTCCCATGGCGGTCCTTCGGCGGACTGAACGCGACTAGGCCGGTTTCTCCGGGTTGGTCGCGTTCGCCCGATCACCGATGCCCCGGTCGCCGATACCGCGATCGCCAGCACCGTCGTCGCCGTCGCTGTGGTTTCGATCGCCGATGCCGCGGTCGTCAGCGCCCTCCCGCCGGACGCCCGTGCCACGGTCGCCGATGCCGCGCTCGTCGCCAGCATCGGGGCGGACACCTGTGCTGCGGTCACCGATGCCGCGCTCGCCCGCGCCGCCGCCCCCGCCGCGTTCGGCCGTGCTGCGGTCACCGATGCCACGATCGTCGGGCCCTGCCTCGGGCGGCGTTTCCGTCGGCGTCACGACCGGCTCATCACTGCTCATCGGATATCCCCACGAAGGCGCAACGCAAGGTTAACTATACCCCAGCCGCTTTAGCAAGCGCGCGAATTCCGGCGTCTGGCGCAGCGGGTCGAGAAACGGATCGTTGCGGGCATACATCATGCCCGCGTCGCCGGCCTCATAGGCCAAGTCGAGCGTGTGCAGCGACTTGCCCGCCCGCCCGAACGACGCATGGACCTGCGCCTGCTGATAAAGACTGTTGTCACCGTGATCGGCGATGAGCTTCGCGAGCGCAGCCTCTGCCGCCGCCGTCTGTCCCTGCCGCTGCCGGACGATCGCCAGCCCGGTCAGCCCGAACAGCGTGTTGGGCTCGGCGGCATAGGCCTTCTCGGCACCCGCGAGATCGCCGAGCATGAACAGCGCCGCCCCCTCCACCGACCGCGCGACCCCGAGCTTCGGGTTGAGGCCGAGCGCCCGCCGAACCGGTGCCAATGCCGCCTGGTAGTTATGCGCGCCATATTCGATTTCCCCGGCGAGCCAAGCGGTTCGCGCGTTGAGCGGGTCGAGCAGGACGGCGCGCGCCGACGCCTGCCGCGCCGCCGCGAAATTGCCGCTGCGCATCGAATAGACCGCGAAGCGGCTGAGAATGTCGCTGTCGCCCTGGCCAAGCGCTGCCGAGCGTTCGAAAGGCAGGCGCGCGGCGGCGGCGTTCAAGCGGCCGTTGAAGATCGCAAAGCCCAGCGCCGACTGCGCATCGGCGCTCGCCGGGGCGATCGCCACCGCGCGCTCTGCCGCTTCGATCGCGGTCCGGTATTTGGCACGGCGCTCGGCACCCTCCGAATACTGATTTGCGATAACGGTCAGGACGCGCGACCGCGCCGCGTGGGCAAGCGCATAGCGCGGGTCGCTCGTCACTGCGGCGTCGAAACTGGCGAGCGCCGCGCGGTCGGTCGCTTCGCCGCTGGCCTGGCCGTAAAGGTGCCGCCCCTTGAGGAACGCGTCATACGCCGCGAGGTCGGACGTGCCGCCGACCTCACGCGGCGTGCTGGTTCTGGCAGCGTCGAGCAACTGCCGGGTAAGCGCCGCGGTGACCGTCGTCGCGATCTCGTCCTGGACCGCAAACACGTCGCTGGCAGGCCGGTCGAAGGTCCGCGACCATTGTGAAAAGCCGGTCTGGCCGTTGACCAGCTCGGTTACGATGCGGACGCGACCGTCGTTGTAGCGGACATTGCCGTCGAGCAGGAAGACGACACCGAGCCGGCTCGAGATCGACCGCGAATCCTCGTTGTGGCCCCTGAACTGGTTCGACGAGGTTTGACCCGCGACGCGCAGCCGCGGATTTCTGGCGAGCGCCGCGCGCACCTCGGCGGCAAGGCCGTCGGAGAAATAGTCCCGCCCCGCGTCGCCGCTCATGTTGGCGAAGGGCAGCACCGCTACCGTGTTGGCGGGTGCCGCAGGCGCGAACAGACCTGTCCGCCACGCGACCCCGGCGCCTGCGGCGACTACGGCCACCGCACCGCCCGCGAGCAGCGTCCGCCGGTCGATGCGCGGTCGCGGCACGATCGCGGGACCGGCGGCGACGGGGGCGGCACCATGCAACGCCGCGACGGCCGCCAGCACCTGGGCATAGGTGGCGTCGCCGGATTGTCTTGTTTCTGACTAAATCGGGCGCATCTTATGGTCAGGCCGAAAAGGATTTTCTCCTCCGCTTGCTTCGGAAGGGCAGTGTGAAGCAGCTGGTTTTTGTAGTTACGCAAGTTGACCAAACGTACGAACAGCATGTCCGCCAAGCGCGCGATCAGGACGAGATTCCGGAGCCGATTTCTGCTCGCATTGCAGCCGAACGTCGCCGGATCCGCACAGAGATTGAGGAAACGCTTAATGAGTTGGCCACTGACGGTGGCAGTGCGTCAACTCTTCGGTTCCGAGAGCAATTAGACGCTATCGAAATTACATTCACGTCAGCAGCAAATCATCGAGACCATGTTCGCAAGGAAGTCGTCAAATTTCCACTGAAGGCCAACGATCCGGGTGGAATGGACGCCGTAAAGCAGACCCTCTTCCGCATCCTGTCTACCGAGTCCCGACTAGCGGAGACCAAGCGTTCCGTTGAGGTCGGCGCAAAGACCATATTGAACGACATGATAAACGTGCTCGACAGACGTCGCGCAGTTGTTGCTGGAATCAAGGACAGGGAGGTGGCCGAGAGCAAGCTCATCAACTTTCGTGAACAATTTGAGGAGCATGGCAAAAGGTTTTCGGAGCTGACGCAGGATGCTTGCGGTGTCTTGAATCGCCAGATGTCCGTCCTGTCCAAACTTGGGGACGTCGTTTCTCAAAATGTGGCCTTAGAAGCGGACATCGTGCTAGCTGAATACGAGAGCACTGACGCAGGAAAGCATTGGAAGACAAGGCGCAGTGGCTACTGGGGCTATATGTATGGCCTCAAGAATCGGGTTGCGAACCGGATTTTTCCTAAGGTCGCAAGCCACCTAAATTCTCAGACCGAAGAGTTTGGAAATTTTATTGAGAACTTTCAGTCGCATCTGGGCGCTCTTTCTGGCGATGCCACGGCTCTTGTAGAAAAATTAGAGATAGGTGCCGAGCTTCAAATTGATATTGGTTCAAGTCTAAATCGGTTTCTCACTGAGGCGCTTGAGAGTCAGCAGGAAATTGTAGCAGCGGAGGAGGCTAGAATTGTTTCCTTGCTAGAAGACTTCATCGATGAAGAGGTAGAAGAAAAGATTTCGGCTACTCGTGAGAAAGTCGGTGGCATCTGGGGACGCGGAACTACTAGCGGACAAACAAGCGAGGTCGTCTCGTTTTATAGAGAAGTACGGACAATTCTAAAAAATGCAGTCCGGGAACATGTCCATCAGAGATTCGGCGAGTTTGGAGAGGCGCTCGTAGCGCAAGCCAGCTCCCTGCCGGAACGTTCAATGAGCCAAGTAAGGGCAGAAATTGATCGGGCATCTGCTGATATTCGAGCCGCTGCTGAGGCTGCCGTGGCGGGTCAGAAAGAAGGATTTCAGAAGCTCGCGGCTGAAATCAAGGATGACGTTAGCCAGACGCTTGTGGATCTGGATAAGCTCCTGGCTGATAATGGCCCACCGCATCCTGACATTAACCAATTATCTCCTAATGGGAAACCGATGGGAGATTAAGTCGAACGAGCGGTCGAGAGCAATACCAAATCGACCGGTTCACTCATTTCGAAAGGGACAGAAAGCGATTCTCTGACCCCCGGTACTCCTGATTACATTCGTCAGAATGCTACAAAATGCCTAAAGCGGTTCACGCTCAAAAACCAGTCAAAGGGGTGGCCGTTTTCTGATATATTCGCTTCTGAGTTCTTTCAACAAGTCAGCGAAGTTTGGTTAGTTGACCCTTACCTTGCTGGACCTCATCAGCGGCGAAATCTGCGCGAGTTTCTGCTGGTGGCCGCAGATTTCGCCAAGCCAAAAATCATCCACGTTGTAACTAAGGAAATCGGAGATCGCGGAATTGCGGCGGATGAAGAGTTTTTCAAGAAGCTTGATCGGGAATTCTTTGAAAGGAGCGGATCGCAGATTCGTCATAAGTTCGAACCTGATATTCATGACCGGTCCGTTGTTCTCGACAATGGCATCGTGTTCAAACTTGGTCGGGGACTAGATATATATAAACCCGTCACAGGGCTCGCTGCCAAGGATTCGAAACTTAGACACGTCAAGGAATGTGAAATTGATGTTTTTGGTCCCGAGGACTCAATGGCCGTAGATAGATAGGTACTATACAGGTT
>JBBQVB010000044.1:0-17492 GCA_038211965.1 Sphingomonadales bacterium | reverse complement strand
CGCGGGGGCGGGCGGCGTCTCGCTGCTCGTCGTCCCCTGCTCGCTGGCGAGCGCGCTGCCGTCGCGGTCGTAGCTTTCGCGCGTCGCGGCATTCTCGGCAAAGTCGAGGTCGGCGGTGACGGCAGCGGTGAAATTGTCCCGGCCCAAGATCGGGGTGAGCAGCGCGACGATGCGCTGGCGAAGCTGCGCGGCGGTCTTCGCCTCGACATCGAGCATCCGTCCGCCCTCGCCGAGATCGCCCTCCCCGCCGCCTCCAGACAGAAGCTCGCCCGACTGGTCGACGACGCTGACGCGGTCCGGATCGAGCCCGGCGACCGACGATGCGACCAGATGGACGATGGCGCGCACCTGGGCCGTGCTCAGCGCCCGCCCGGCTGCCAGCGTCACCAGCACCGCTGCCGAGGGGGCGGCCCGGTCGCGCACGAACACCGACGGCTCCGACGCGGCGAGGTGGACCGTCGCGCGCTCGACGGCATCGAGCGCGGCGATGCTCGCGGCGAGGTCGCGTTCCTGCGCTGCCTTGAGCTGCGCACCTTCGACCGCGCGGCTGGTGCCGAGCGGCATGGCGTCGAGCATCGCCGCCCCCGACGGCAGCGCCTTGGGGAGTCCCTGCCCGGCCAGCATGATCCGCGCCGCCGCGACCTCGCTCGCGGGCACCTCGACCGCGCCGGTCGAGGCATCGATGGCGACCTTGAAATTGCCGGTGCGCAGCGCGTCGGCCACCGCTGCCTTGTCGGCCTCGGCAAGGCCAGCATAGACCGGGCGCAGGTCGGGGGTGCGCAGCCCGAGCCACAGCGCCAGCGCGACGCCCGCCGCCGCCAGCCCCGCAAGCAGCGGCAGCGACCGCTTCACAGCGGGTTGCGCGATGACGCGCTCGAAGCGCAGCCGCCAGCCCTCGGCGCGCGGCTCGGCGAGCGTCAGCGCGTTCATACCGGCATGCTCATCACGTCGCGATACGCCGACAACAGCTTGTTCCTGACCTGGAGCGTCGCTTCGAAGCCGATCGAGGCCTTTTGGCGCGCGAGCATCACAGTCGCGATATCGGCCGTGTCGCCGCGTTCGTAAGCCGCCGACGCATCGCCCGCCGCGGCCTGTCCCTGATTGACCGCCGCCAGCGCGTCGCCGAGGGCCGCCGCGAACCCCTGCGGTGCGCCGCTCGCGGGCGGGTTGAGTGCGGCGTTGCGCGCGAGGATCTGCGCCCGAAGCGCGAGCACGCCCCCCGCATCGAAGCCGCCCGGCCCCCCGACGGGGTTCACTGGACCATCGCCCCGGCGACACCGCCACCCGACGCGTTCATCGCCGCGAGCTTGTAGCGCAGCGTCCGCTCGCTGATGCCGAGCCGGTTCGCCGCCTCGCCGCGACGCCCGCTACACGCGCCGAGCGTCCGGCGAATCATGTCGAACTCGCGCTCGCGAACCTGGAAGGGCAGCGGCAGCGCGGGTGCACTCTGCACTGCGCAGTCGAGGACAATGTGCATGGCTTCGATGGTGTCGCCGTCGGCGTGAATCGCGGCGCGTTCGAGGACGTTCGCCAGTTCGCGGACATTGCCCGGCCAGTCGTGCGCCGCGAGCCGCTCGAGCGCCGCGACGCTCGGCCACTTAGGCGCGGGCGCGCGGAGTAGCAGCGCCGCGACGATGGGCATCAAGTCGGCAGGGCGGTGGCGCAGCGCGGTTGTCGCCAGCGGGAATACCGCGAGCCGGTAATAGAGATCGGCGCGGAACCGCCCGGCCGCGACCTCGGTCTTGAGGTCGCGATTGGCGGTCGCGATGACGCGCACGTCGACCTTCGCCGCCGTCGTCGCGCCGATCGCCAGCACCTCGCGCTCCTGCAACGCCCGCAGCAGCTTCGCCTGCGCCCCCAGTGGCATCTCGGCGATCTCGTCGAGGAGCAGCGTGCCGCCGTGCGCGGCGCGCATCAGCCCCTTGGCTGCCGCCTGCGCGCCGGTAAACGCGCCGCGCTCGTGGCCGAACAGCAAGGCCTCGAGCATCGCTTCGGGGAGCGCGGCGCAGTTGACCGCGACGAAGGCTTCGTCGCGGCGGGGGGAAGCGGCGTGGATGCGGCGGGCGAGGACCTCTTTGCCGGTGCCCGTGGGACCTTCGATCAGCACGGTGACGTCGCGCGCCGCGACACGGTCGGCGAGCGCGATCAGTGCGCAAGACGCGGGGTCGGCGGCGGCAGGGACGCCCTCGGGCGCGGTCAGAGCGGCGATCAGCGCGGCGGCGAAGTCGGTGTCTGGCGCTGCGATATCCAGCTGCGCGAGGCAGTTAGCCACGCGACCGAAGGCGATGCGCGAGCGGGCGCGGTGCGCGACGCGCACGAAGTCATGTCCGGGTGCCGGATCGGCTGCACCGACCACGGCAACGCCGGTCCGGCTGCGCAGCCGCGCCACCAGCAGATCCTCGCTCCAGTGCTGGCGTATCGCCGTCGTGCTGTCCATGTCGCTCCCCCTGTCCGGGAGATGCTCAGCAAGCTTCGTGCCAAGCGGCCGTCACAAGGCAAGGGCGGGGATACGGGTGTCGGCCAGACGTCGGAGGGCGACGTTTGGCTGACGGGTGTCAGCGGATTGACGCCCGCACTTTCTCTCGACGCGCCGTCAGGGAGGGGGTGGGTGCCAGGACGCAGCCGGGCCGCGCTCAGAAAGCGCAATGTAGTCCGGCGCGGACGACCTGCGCGACGAGCTTGGGGTCGCCGTCGCGGTTGAGCTGATCGGCGAGCGCGTTGATCGATATCTTGCCGACGCGGTCGCGGTTGAGCTTGGCAAGGTCGTTGAGCCGCTTGAGCTGGGCGATGCTGAGGCGATCCTGCAGCCGCTCGCCCATGCAGCGCGCCTGTCTGTCGGGGACGCCATAGCTCGACAGCGCGCCGGCGATGCGGTCAGCGGGGGTGGCGCACGCCGCGAGCATCACCAGCAGCGACAGGACGGCAGGACGGCGCATGACAAATTCCCGTGCGGCACGCTGACAGGTGCAATGCCGTCGCGTGCCGCCTATAGCAGACGCATGTCGGGTTCCAGCACTTGAGCGTCCTTGCCGGGTTTGCTTTGTTCGTCGCCACCGTCGCGGCGATGGAGGGCGTGGCGTATGTCGCGCACCGCTGGGTGATGCACGGCTTCCTGTGGTCGCTGCACCGCTCGCACCACGAACCGCGCACCGGCGCTTTCGAGGCCAATGACTGGTTCGCGGCGATCTTCGCAACGCCCGCGATCGGCTTGTTCGTCGTGGGCGCGCTGACCGGCATCGGTGCGCTGAGCTGGATCGCGGCGGGCATCACGGCCTATGGCGCGATCTATGCTGGGTTCCACGACATCCTCGTCCACCGCCGGATGAAGCACAGCTGGAACCCGCAGAACGCCTATTTGAAGCGCATCGTCCAGGCGCACCGGCTCCACCATGTCGTCGAGAGCAAGCACGGCACCGTCAGCTTCGGCTTCCTGATCGCGCCGCCGGTGCGAACATTGCTTGCCGACCTCGAAGCGCGCGGCGCGGGGAAGGTCAGGACAGCGCGTGCGCGGGATATGTCCACAAGCCTTCACGCGACGGACCCGGGCCCGGCCAGCGCCGCGTCCGGCTGATCGCCTGCGGTAGGGCGGCGGCGACAGCGGCAAGCTTTGCACCGGTCGAGGTGACGACGCGGCGGTCGAGTGCCGCGGCACCGCCGTCGCGCACCCGCTGCCCGATCCCCCCATAGATGCGCGCCGCCGCGAGCACTGCCCACGCCGCGCGCATCGGCAGCCTGGGCGTGCCGTACAGCGCGCTGGCGCGGTAGTCATCGGCTGCGTCGACGAGGCGCGCGACAAGGCGCGCCAGCGCCCGTCGGTAGGGTGGAAAGGCGAATTTGGCGGGGTCGAGACCCTCGGCGGCGAGCCAGTCGTCGGGCAGGTAGCGCCGGCCGTTCAAGGCATCCTCGACGACATCGCGCGCGATGTTGTCGAGCTGGAAGGCGATACCGAGGTCACTGGCGCGGTCGAGCGTTGCGCGGTCCTGCGGCGACACCCCCATGACGATCGCCATCATCACCCCGACACAGCCCGCGACGTGGTAGCAATAGGCGAGCGTGTCGTCGAAGGTGCGGAATGGGCGCTCTTCGACGTCGATGCGGAAGCCCTCGATGAGGTCGAGCGGGTAGCGGTCGGGCAAGCCGCCGGCCGCCTTGACCCGCGCGAGTGCCTCGAACGGCATCGCGTGCGGCGGCGCGCCGGCCAGCGCGGCGCGTGTGTCGCGGTCGAGGGCGGCGAGGCGTTCGGCGGGGCTGCCGGGCTGCGTGACGCTGCCCTGCCCCAGCTCCTGCCCGTCGATGACGTCGTCGCAGTGCCGGCACCATGCGTAGAGCAGGGTCGCGAGGTCGCGCTGTGCGGGCGCGAACAGGCGCGACGCCAGCGCGAAGCTCTTCGAGCCGCGCGCGATGCTGTCGCGCGCGGCGGTCAGGACCTCATCGATCACGCGAACTGCGCGCTGTAACGCGCGAGGCCCGCCTCGAGATCGGCGATCAAGTCGGCCGGATCTTCGAGACCGATATGGAGGCGGAGCAGCGGCCCGGGACTGTCGAAGCGCGTCGCGGTGCGGGTCCGGTTGGGACTGCACGGCAGGATCAGGCTCTCGAAGCCGCCCCAGCTGAAGCCGATGCCGAAATGCGCGAGATCGTCGATCAGCGCGGCGGTATGTGCGCGCTCGCCCTGTTTGAGCGTAAAGCCGAACAGCCCGCTCGCGCCTTTGAAATCGCGCTGCCAGATCGCGTGGCCGGGATCATCCGGCAGCGCAGGGTGGAGAACGCGCGCCACCGCCGGATGGCTCTGGAGCCACGTCGCCACTTCGAGGGCACTCGCCTCGTGCCGCCGCAGGCGCAGCGCCATCGTCCGCAAGCCCCGCAGTGCCAGCGCGCAATCGTCGGGAGAGACGAATTGCCCAAGCCGGTGCGTCGTCGCCTTGAGGCGCGGCCACCATTCGGGCGCGGCTGTCACCGACCCCGCCATGACGTCGGCGTGCCCACCGACGTACTTGGTCAGCGCCTGCATGCTGAGGTCGATGCCGAACGCCATCGACGGAAACAGCAGCGGAGTCGCCCAGGTATTGTCGAGGATCGTCGCGATATTGTGCGCCTTGGCGACCGCGACGATGGCGGGGATGTCCTGCACATCGAAAGTCAGCGAGCCCGGCGTTTCGACGACGATGGCGCGCGTATTGGGTCGGACCAGCGCCGCGATGCCGCCGCCGATCAGCGGGTCGTAGTAGGTCGTCGCAATACCCAGCGGGCCGAGCAGCCGGTCGGCGATGAAGCGCGTCGGGTCATAGGCACTGTCGGTGACGAGCAGATGGTCGCCGGTCTTGAGCACGGTCAGCAACGCCGCCGCAAGCGCGGCGACGCCCGTCGGATACAGCCGCGTGCCCGCGCCGCCGGGGTCAAGGTCGGTCAGCGCCTCCTCGAGTGCCCACTGGCTCGGCGTACCGCGCGCGCCGTAGTTGAGACCGTCCTCGGGCGCGGTGTTGCTTGCCTCGAGTTCGGCGAGGCTGTCGAACAGCACCGTCGAGGCCCGCCACAGCGGCGGGTTGACGATGCCGCGCCTGCCCAAATGCGTCCATTCGCGGCGTCGCCCGGCGTGGACCAGCCGCGTGTCGAGACCCTCGGTCACGCCGCCCCGGTAACGACCGGATTGGTCGCCGACGCGCCCCATTCGGCCCAGCTGCCATCGTACAGTGCGACATGCTTCGCGCCGAGTAGTGTCGCGCCGAAGTAGACGACTGCCGCGGTGATGCCCGATCCACATGTCGTCACCAGCGGCTGGTCGACATCGACCCCGGCCGCGGTGAATGCGGCGCGCAGTTCATCGCCTTGCTTCCACGTGCCGTCGGCGTTGAACAACTCGGTTACCGGCAGGTTGCGCGAGCCGGGGATGTGGCCGCCACGCAGGTCCGCACGCGGCTCGGCAACGGTTCCGGCGAAGCGTCCCGCCGGCCGCGCATCGACGACCTGCTCGGCCTTGGTCTTGAGATTGTCGAGCATCTGCGCCTGGTTGCGGACGTTGTTCTTGTCGGCCCAGACGGTGAAGTGGCGGTGGCGGACCACCGGCTTGCCCGATTCCATGCCACGTCCCTCAGCCTGCCACTTCGCCAGTCCGCCATCGAGGATCGCGACTTCGTGTGCGCCGAACAGCGTCAGCATCCACCACGCGCGCGCCGACGAATGCAGCGGCGAATTATCGTAGACGACGATCCGGCTACCGTCGCCGAGGCCGAGTGCCTGCATGCGGCTAGCGAACTTCTCGGGCGGCGGCAGCATGTGCGGCAGGTCGCTCGCGGTATCGACGATCTCCTCGAGGTCGAAGAATACCGCGCCGGGGATGTGCCCGGCCTCGAACGCGCCGCGCGGCTCACCCCCGGTACCGGGAGGCAGCGCGGTCGCATCGATGACGCGAAGGTCGCTCTTGCCGAGTTCGGCCGCGAGCCATTCGGTCGTCACCAGCGGGGTCATAAGCAGCAAGCTCCTGTCGTCGGCGCGCGTTGGCCGCGCGTTTTTGCGTGTTCGCGGGCGTGGCATAGCCCCGTCGCCGGGGCGTGTCACCCCGCTTGGGAGACGCCGCCGCCTGCGCTAGGAGGCCGCATGACCGAACCGCTGCACCTCGGGCGCGCCAGCGCCCTGCCCGCAACCCCCGCCGATGCGGTGCTCGACTATCCCGCCAACCCGCGACCCGCTGCCGACTATCTGGTGCGCTTCACCGTGCCGGAGTTCACCTCGCTGTGCCCGGTTACCGGCCAGCCGGATTTCGCGCACCTGGTGATCGACTATGTCCCCGCCGCGACGATCGTCGAGTCGAAGTCGCTGAAGCTGTTTCTCGGGGCGTTCCGCAACCACGCCGCCTTCCATGAGGACTGCACCGTCGGCATCGGCCAGCGCCTCGTCGCCGAGATGGCGCCCAAATGGCTGCGCATCGGCGGCTACTGGTATCCGCGCGGCGGCATCCCGATCGACGTGTTCTGGCAGACCGGGGCGCCGCCCGCCGCCGTCTGGGTGCCCGAGCAGGGCGTCGCGGGGTATCGCGGACGCGGGTGAACCCTATTCCTCGCGCGTCACTTTTTCGCTGCGCTCGTGGCGCTCCTGCGCCTCGAGCGTCATCGTCGCGATCGGGCGGGCTTCGAGGCGGGGCAGCGAAATCGGCTCGCCGGTGACCTCGCAATAGCCATAGTCGCCCGTTTCGATGCGACGCAGCGCGGCATCGATCTTCGACACCAGTTTACGCTGACGATCGCGGGTCCGCAGTTCGATGCTCCAGTCGGTCTCCGACGACGCGCGGTCGTTGACGTCGGGCTCGCGCAGCGACTCGACCTGAAGGGTAGCGAGGGTCCCGGCCGCCTCGCGCATGATCTCGTCTTTCCAGCCGAGCAGTCGGGCGCGGAAATAGGCAAGTTGCCGGTGGTTCATGAACGGTTCGTCGGGCGACGGACGGTAGGCGGCGGGCAACGCTACATCGGCGACCACGGACCGCGTCGGCGGATCGGCGAGCAGGTCGTCGAACAGCGGCGTTCGCAACAGCGCGGCGTCGGACATAAGCGAGCTCTCCCCAACCATCGCCCACGTTTCAACCGCTGCCGGGCCCAGCCCCGCCAACGACGTCGTGCAACGACTATGCCGTTGAGCTTCACCGATAAAATCGGCTTGGCCGCCCGACTCCCCGAGCGCGCTATAGCGTTAGCGCCGGTCCGCTACAAGGGGGTCGGACGACCCCCAGAACGGGCGTTTCGACGCGGTCCGCCAAGCGTGCGACGACATTGTCCAGCGGTTCGATCAGCGTCGTCATCGACCACGCATTGGCATGGAGCAGGTGCCCGGCATCAACGAGGATACCGATGTGGCCGGGGAAGGCGACGAGGTCGCCACGCCGACGATCGTCGAAGGCGACCGCCGGAAAGGCCGCGAATTGCTGGTCGCTGTCGCGCGGGCACGTGATGCCGCGGGCGTGGAGTACCGCTTGGACGAGCCCCGAACAGTCGATGCCGCTGCGGGTTCGCCCGCCCCAGCGATAGGGAGTTCCAACGAAGGCACGCGCGAGATCGACGGCGTCGCCCGTCCCCGCCTCGATATGACGCCGGTGGAGCCAGCCACCGCTCGCCGGAACATGCAGAAACTCGCCCTCGTCGCCACTGCATGCCAGCGCCGCCCCGAGGGGCAAGGTCGCCACGACGCGCGCCTTGATCGAGGGTGCGGCGAACACGAGCGCCTGCGGAGCGGTGATGCGATGCGTCGGCGGCGCGCCGCGCTGTGCGAGGCAGTCGCTGGGTACCCAGCCGACATAGCCGTCGCTGAGCCCCTGCCCCCACATCCAGTCGCCGCGCCGATCGAACACCGCGAAGTCCTCGCCGTGGAGCAATTCGCTTACCGCGGTCAACACATCGTCCGGAGCAACGACCATCATCGCGGTAGCGCTGACGCACCGAATTGCGTCCGGTGCCGCGTAGCGCGGCACGATCACACGCCCAGCCAGCGCGATGTCGGCGAGGTCTGCCCTGACCGCATGAATCCGTGGATCGAGGCGTTCTGTCACGCCCGTCAAACGCGCGACGAAATGCGTCGCCTCAGTGGCGGGATGCCTTGGCGTCCGTGCGCTCGATGAGGGACTGGAACTCATCGAGGAAGGTCATACCCTGCGGGGTACGCTCGACGAAGATGTTGCGCAGATCGCTCTCGTCCTTGGCGCGCCGCAGATAACCGAACGCGCCGAGCGTATTGAGCGCGCGGGTCACGACGGGCTTCGAGACCTTGAGCTTGCCCGCCAGACCACGCACGGTATGCGGACCTTCGGTAAGGTACACGACCAGTAACAATGCCATCTGGCGATTGGTCAAATCGGGTCGCGCCGATTGAACATAGCCGATGAGCGTGCCCATCCAGCTCGACAAGCTCTCCGATGGCACCGGCTCGACTGCTTCCGTACGCATGGCTATTCCTCGACCAAGGAAAGATGGTCTTTGGCCTACAAACCCTGATGCGACCGTTTTGTTGCATCGCTGACATGATAAAGTCAGGCAGCATTGCCGTAACGACCCTGTATTGCCGACCAAATGGCGCGCACACCGAGCGCTTCGCCACCCTTGGGACGCCCCGGTCGAGCCACCGGCGTCCACGCATAAGTATCGACGTGCGCCCAGTTCTGCCCCCGGTCGATGAAGCGTTCGAGAAACAGCGCCGCAGTAACGGCCCCGGCGAAACCGCCTTCGGGAGCGTTGCCGAGGTCGGCGAGGCCCGACTTGAGCATCTCGCGATAGCCCGGCCACAGCGGCATCCGCCACAGCGGATCGCGTGCCGCCGCGCCTCCGGCGAGCAGCGCGTCGGCCAGCGCGTCGTCGTTGGCGAACAGCGCGGGGAGATCGGGGCCGAGCGCCACCCGCGCCGCGCCGGTCAGTGTCGCGAGGTCGATCAGCCAGTCGCTCGGCTCCTCCGCCGCCAGCGTCAGCGCGTCGGCGAGGATCAGCCGCCCCTCGGCATCGGTGTTGCCGATCTCGACGCTGAGGCCCTTCCGCGTCGCAATGACGTCGCCCGGACGAAATGCATCACCCGCGATGGCGTTCTCGACGGCTGGTACGATCAACCGCAGCCGCACGGGCAGGTCGGCCTGCATCACCAGGCGTGCGAGCGCGAGCGCGTGCGCCGCGCCGCCCATGTCCTTCTTCATCAGCGCCATACCCGCGCCGCCCTTGATGTTGAGCCCGCCGCTGTCGAAGGTGACGCCCTTGCCGACGAGGGTTAGCCGGGGGTGCGCCCGGTCGCCCCAGTGCAGATCGACGAGGCGCGGCGCCTGCGCCGCCGCGCGCCCGACCGCGTGGACCGCCGGGAAGGCCTCGCGCAACGCCTCGCCGACGATGACTTCGACCGTCGCCCCGAACTGCCGCGCCTGCGCCAAGATCGTCTCGGCGAGCTCGGCAGGGCCGAGATCGTTGGCGGGGGTGTCGACGAGGTCGCGGACGAGCGCCTGCGCCTCGGCGAGCCGCACCGTCGCGCGCATCGCCCGCACATCGTGGCACAGCAGGATGCGCGGGGGTTCGTTGTCGTCGCTCTTGCGGTAGCGGTCGAAGCGGTGCTGCGCGAGGCACCAGCCCAGCCCCGCCGCGCCGGCCTCGCCGTCCGCCAGCCTGTACGTGCCACCGGGCAGCTTGGCCGCCGCGCTCGCCAGCGCCCAAGGATCGGCCAGCCCGTCGTCGTCGACTCCGACCGCCGCCGCCCAGTCGCCGGGGGCGTCGCCCGGCAGGATCGCCACCTCGCCCGGCTTGCCCGCGAAGCGTGCTGCCCCGACAGCGGTGCGTGCGCGCCCACCGATGGGCGCAAGCCACGCCTCGAGATCGCCCGCCGCAACGATATGGAGCGTCCGCGCGGTCGCGCGCGGATCGACGCGCAGCAGCTCGTTGAAATCCGTCACGCGGGCACCCCGAGCAGATCATACTCGTCGGCGTCTTCGATCACCACCGGGACGATGTCGCCGATGCTCAAGCCGTGCGCGTCGCGAAGGTGGACCTGGCCATCGATCTCGGGCGCGTCGGCCTTCGAGCGACCCGACGCGCCGCTCTCGTCGTCGACGGCGTCGACGATGACATCGAGGGTGCGTCCGATCTTGGCCTGCAGCTTCGCCGCCGAGATGCGCGCCGAAGCGGCCATGAAGCGCTCCCAACGTTCGGCTTTGACCTCCTCGGGGACGTGGTCGGGCAGCGCGTTGGCGCGCGCGCCAGCGACCGCTTCGTATTTGAAGCATCCGACACGGTCGAGTTGCGCGGCCTCGAGCCAGTCGAGGAGATAGGCGAAGTCGGCGTCGGTCTCGCCGGGAAAGCCAACGATAAAGGTCGAGCGGATGGCGATGTCGGGGACCTGCGCGCGCCAGTGTGCGAGCCGGTCGAGCACCTTCGCCTCGTTGGCGGGTCGCCGCATCGCACGCAGTACCGCAGGGCTGGCATGCTGGAACGGAATGTCGAGGTAAGGCAGGATCAGCCCCTCGGCCATCAGCGGGATGAGGTGGTCGACGTGCGGGTACGGATAGACATAGTGGAGCCGCACCCACGCGCCGAGACTGCCGAGGTCGCGCGCCAGGTCGGTGATGTGCGCGCGGTGGTCGCGCCCATTCAGCCGCGACGCCGCATGGCCGATGTCGACGCCGTAGGCCGAGGTATCCTGGCTAATCACCAGCAGCTCGCGCGTGCCTGCCGCGACCAGCTTCTCAGCCTCGCGCATCACAGCATTGGCGGGGCGGCTGACGAGTTTACCCCGAATATCCGGGATAATGCAGAACTTGCAGGCGTGGTTGCAGCCTTCTGAAATCTTGAGATAGCTGTAGTGTCGCGGTGTGAGTTTCAGGCCGGTCTCGGGGACGAGATCGAGGTACGCCGACGGCGGCACCGGCGCGGCGGCGCGGACGGCGGCGACGACCTGCTCGTACTGCTGCGGGCCGGTGACCGCGAGGACCTTCGGGTGCGCGGCGCGGATGCGATCGGCCTCGACGCCGAGGCAGCCGGTGACGATGACGCGCCCGTTGGCGGCGATCGCCTCGCCGATCGCGTCGAGGCTTTCGGCCTTGGCGCTGTCGAGGAAGCCGCAGGTGTTGACCAGCACGACATCGGCATCGGCATAGGTCGACGACATCGCATAACCGTCGGCGCGCAGCGCGGTCAGGATGCGTTCGCTGTCGACCAGCGCCTTGGGGCAGCCGAGCGACACCAGGCCGATCTTCGGCGGCGTCGGGAGATTGAGCATCGGCGGCGTGTAGGGCAACGCTGGGGTTTCGTCATCCCCGCACGGGGAGGAGCTTGGCAGGATCGACTGCAGTGCGCCCGTGGCGGAGTTCGAAGTGCAGTTGCGGCTCGCTGACCGCCCCCGTCGCCCCGGCGCGCGCGATGACCTCGCCCTTCGCCACGTGGGCGCCGCGCGCCACCAGCAGCGTCGCGTTGTGTCCATAGGCGCTGACCCAGCCGTCGGCATGCTTGATCAGCACGAGGTTGCCGAACCCTGCCACGGCGTCGCCCGCGTAGGCGACGACGCCGTCGCCCGCCGCGCGCACCGCGTCGCCGCTGCCCGCTGCAAGATTGACGCCGTCGTTGAAGCGTCCGCCGGGCTTGGCTCCGAAGCCCGACAGGACTCGCCCGTCGAGCGGCCAATCGAACTTGGGTGCGGGGCCGGTCAGGAGGGGCAGCGGCTTCGAGGCGGCGACGGCGGCGGACGCGACAGCCGGCAGCGGCGTGGCCCGTGCGCTGCCCTTGGCGGGCATCGGGGTGCGCGCCGTGGCAACGCTGCGCGCAGCCGCCTTCGCTTCGGGTGGCGCGGCCGGCTCGGCCCCGGTGATCAGATCGTCGATGTCGATGCGGAAGGCGCGCGCGCGCTCCTCGACGCTCATCGCCGCGACGACCTGTTTCGACGGCAGCAGCAGCCGGTCGCCGATCTCGAGTGTGTAGGGGGCCGCCAGCCGATTCGCCGCGACGACGCGCCCCCAGTCGACTCCGTAGGCGCGCGCGATGGCAATGCCGGTCTCGCCGGGGTGGACGGTATGGATACGGCCGGTGGGGAGCTTGAGGGTCTGGCCGGGGCCCAGCGCGGCGCGTGGGTTCGGCAGTCCATTCGCGGCGGCCAGTGCGCCCGCCGGAACGCGTGTCCGCGCCGCGACCGCGTCAATCGTCTCTCCCGGCCCCGCGAGGGTTGTTCCTCCCGCCACACCGACACCATCGGGGACAACCTTGCGCGCCGCCCAGACGGGTCTCACGGGCAGCGCGGGGGGGCGCGCGGCCGCGGTGTGTGCGGGCGCCGGGGCTGGCATGGTGGCGACCGGCGCGCGCTCGCGCCCGCACGCGGCGAGCATGGCGACGAGCGCCCCGAGCGCCCCGAGCGCCATGTGGTTGCGAAGTTGCGACATCGCCGCCGCTGTACCCCAAGCGGCCGCGCGGGAGAATCCGCTAATCGCGCTCGCGCCGAAACATTACCATTCGTCCAGTTGCAGGCCCGGTACGTCGCGAAAGTCCCCGCCATCTCGTGTCGCGAGACGCAGTCCGTGCACCAGCGCGGTCGCGGCGATCATGCGGTCGGCGACTCGTCGCCGCGCGTAGCCGATGCTCGCGACGATCGTGCGATAGGCTTCGGCGACGGACTTGTCGAAGTAGAGGACGGGCATCCAGACCAGCATCGCATTTACCGCCGCAAGCCGCTTGGGCATGAACTCGGGCTTGGCATAGATTCCGCCGTCGAGTTCGACGCGCGTCATCGCCGACAGGAACGGCGGACCACCGAGTGCTGCGATGCGCGACTTGGTCAACGCGCTACTTCCGTCCCTGGAACCCGACGAATGCCTCGTACGCCCCCGACACCGCCGCAAGCCGGGCATGGACCTGTGCTTCGCCGATGGCGCGGACGACTCCGTCGACGAGGAGATTGAGCAGGCTGCCGAGCGCCGAGTTCATGTCCCAGAAATGCCCGAAACTGACCTGCGCGGGCAGGATATGCGCGGTCAGGTCACGCGCCCACGGGCAATAGGGGTCGGTGACGACGACGAGTGGCACGCCGCGCGATACTGCAGCTTCACCAAGCCGCCGGAAATGCTGCGAATAGCGCCGAATATCGATCAGGACGAGCGCATCGGCGGATGTCGCGTCGAGCACCTCGCTGTACGTCCCCGCGCTGGCATCGACGGCGCGCACGCCGGGGCGGACATAGTCGAGGTGCGCGGCGAACCCCTGCGCCAGCCCGCGCTCGGTCTGGAAGCCCGCGACGAAGACCTGCCCCGCACCTGCCAGCAGCGCCACGACCCTCGCCCAGCACTCGGTGGTGGCGAGGCGGTACACCTCCGCCAGTGCCGCCGTCTCGGCCTGCAACCGCGCGTCGAGATCGGCCCCCGCGGCCGGCTGAACCAGCCACGGTGCATCGCTGCCCATCGTCCCGCGCAGATCGGCCTTGAGCGCGCTGAGGCGCGGGTAGCCGAGGCCCTTGAGAAAACGTCCGACGGTCATCGCGCTGACCCCGACGCGCGCGCCAATCGACGCCGCCGTTTCGAACGGGATACCGCCGAGGTTGTCGAGCAGATAGCTGGCGATCATCCGCTCCGAAACGGTGAACCCGTCGTAGCGGTCGCGCAGCAGTTGCTCGATGCGGTTGGGCATGCCGACAGCCTAGCAGCGCGCGCGCGGCGGCGAAACGGCTGTTCCTGCAGGGCAAGGGTCTGCTAGCAAGACACCATAGGGGACCTTCATGCTCAAACTCGTCACGCTTGCCGCCGCCCTGCTCGCCTCCGCCGCACACGCCGAAACCGTCGCGATCACCGCCGCGCACCTGCTCGACCCGGCGAGCGGCCGGACCATCGACGGCGCGACGGTCGTCGTCACCGATGGGCACGTCGTTGCAGCGGGCCCGACTGCAAGCGTTGCGGTTCCGGCAGACGCGAAACGCATCGACCTCGGCGCACTGACGCTGCTGCCCGGCCTGATCGACATGCACGTCCATCTGACCAGCGACCCGACGATCAGCGGCTACAACGGCCTCGAATATACCGACAGCTTCTGGATGGCGGTCGGTGTTGCCAGCGCCAAGCGGACGCTCGAAGCCGGGTTTACCACCGTCCGCAACGTCGGCAGCGGCGACTTCGACGACGTCGGCCTGAAGCAGGCCATCGCGCGCGGCACGATCCCCGGCCCACGCATCGTGCCCGCGACCTACGCCATCGGCGCGACCGGCGGGCATTGCGACAGCACCGAGTTCCCGCCGTCGATTACCGTCGGCGGCTTCAGCGCGGTCGCCAACGGCCCCGACACGATCCGCGCCAAGGTTCACGAGCTGCACAAATACGGTGCCGAGGTGATCAAATTCTGCGGCACCGGCGGCGTGCTGTCGAAGGGCGACACCGTCGGTGGCCAGCAATACAGCCTTGCCGAAATGCAGGCACTGGTCGGCGAAGCGCACATGCTGGGGCTGCGGGTGGCGATGCACGCGCACGGCACCAGCGGCATCAACGACGGCCTGCGCGCGGGGGTCGACACGATCGAGCACGCCAGCCTCGCCGATGCCGAATCGTTCGCACTGGCGAAGGCGCATGGCGCCTGGTTCTCGATGGACGTCTACAACGACGACTACATCCTCGCCGAAGGTGCCAAGAACGGCGTGTTCGCCGAATCGCTCGCCAAGGAAAAGGTCATCGGGCGCAAGCAGCGGGAGACCTTCCGCGCTTCGGTCAAGGCCGGCGTGAAGCACGTCTTCGGCACCGACGGCGGAGTCTATCCCAACGGCGACAATGCGCGCCAGTTCGCGACGATGGTCGAGTGGGGGATGACGCCGCTGCAGGCGATCCAGGCTGCAACGGTCAATGCCGCCGAAGCGCTCGGGCGGCCGGGCGAGGTCGGGTCGCTGACGCCCGGACACTGGGGCGACATGATCGCATTGGCGGGCGATCCGCTGGGCGATGTGACACGGCTCCAGCACGTCGCGGTGGTCTTCAAAGCCGGTGTCGTCGTGAAGGATGCGCGTCAGTAAGGTGCGACGTCACGTCGGTCTGTAGGGCAGACAATCGGTCGCGGTCTGCCCTGGCATAACGATCTACCGCCTTTGAACAGACGTCACTGCATCGCCGCGCTGAGGAACGCCGCGCTGCGCGTCAGCAAGTCCTTGCGCGATGCACTGTCGTCGATCTGATGGTCGAGGCCCTTGTACTCGATCAGCTCGACCGTCTTGCCCGCGCTGCGCAGAGCGCTCGCCATGACGCGCGACTGCGCGATGTCGACATTGAGGTCCTTGTCGGCGTGGAACATCAGCACGGGCGTCATGATCTTCGCAGCGTTCTTGGCAGGCGATCCCGCAACGACGTGCGGACCGTTGCCGATCATCGCGTCCACTAGCTTGTAATCGCCGTAATCGAGGCGCTCCTGCCGCAACAGCGGCAGGTCGGTGACCGGGGCGACGGCGATCGTCGCGCGGTACAGGCCGGGGTCCATGACGTTCGCCTGCAGCGCGGCATAGCCGCCATAGCTCCAGCCGACGATCGCGAGCTTCTTCGCGTCCGCCCCTTGCGCCGCCAGCCAGCGTGCGCCGTCGTTGATATCGCCGATCGCGAGTTGCCACGATTGAAAACCGTTCTTGGCGAAGAAATCCTGCCCATAGCCCGACGAGCCGCGGAAATTAGGCTGCAACACCGCATAGCCCTTGGCGGCGAAGAACTGCGGCAACCAGTCGAAGCCTGCGGTGTCGCGGGCCGACGGTCCGCCGTGCGGCATGACGATGGCGGGCAGACCACGTGCGTCGGTCTTGCCCGGCGGCAACGTCAGATAGCTAGGGATCATCGTGCCGTCGCGCGCGGCGTAGCGCACCGCTTTGACGCTGCCGAGAACGACGCCGTCGAGCGCCGGATACACCGCAACCAGCTCGCCGAGCTTCTTGGTCGCGCCGTCGAACAGGTAATAGCGACCCGGCGCACTGTCGCCGTCGGCGTAGATCAGCTTCTTCGTCCCGTCCCAGCTTTCGTCAAGGACGGCGACATCGGGATGGCCGGGCAATGCCTTGCTCAGCGAGCGGCAAAGGCTGGCGAGCTTGGGATCGAAAAATTCGTCCTCGTCGCGCTCGAGCGTATAGGTCGCGCCAACCGCGCGGTTGAACTTGCCGATGCGCTGCACGCCAGTCACATCGACCTGTGGGTGGGCAAAGACCAGCTCGGACTTGCCCGAGCCGTCGGCAGCAACCTTGTAGAGCGCCGCCCGACCGTCGAGCTGCTTGACCTGGAAGACGTTGTCGGCGGTGTCGTCGAAACCGTCGTACCAAGCCCGCGCGTGGTTACTGACGGCATCGGCGGTCAGCGGCTTCCACGACGAGCTGCCTTTGGGGCGCACGGAATAGGAAATGCGGTCGCGCACATAGCCCGACGGGTCGCGGTCCATGGCACCGCGCAAACGGATATTGCCCTGACCGTCGGAATCGAGCAACGCGACGGTCGGGCTGCTACGCTCGATGATGCGGCGCACACCGGTATTGACGTCGATCATCGCCGCCGCGCGCCCTTCCTGGGCGGCGCGAATGTTGGTGTCCGCGCCATCGGTCAGCGCCACATCGACCTGCATCAGCACATGCGCGGGGTCGTCGGGCAACCAGTCGAGGACGCCGCCGCCGTTATAGGCAACCGACGCTGAGCGCGGATTGTCCTTTTGGCCGAGCACCTTGACGTTTTTGCCGTCGACTCCGACGCCGACGACTCGGGTGAAGCTCTGCATCAGCTTGCCTGCCCCGGCGATACCCCAGATTGTGCAGATCAGCCGTGTCTGCGACTTGAATGCGCAGCCGAGCGGCGAGACCGTCAGATCGGCGCTGGCGAGCACGAGATTGGTCCTGCCCGTCGCGATGTCGGCGACCATAACGGCGCGCCCGCCGGTTTTGTAAGCCGTGACATAGACGATGCGGTCGCCGTCGGGGGACAGTGCGACGCGCATCGCTGCCGGACGCGCGGCGAAGGTCGCCGCGAGATCGGTCGATTGTGCAGCAGCGACAGTGGGCAGCGCCGCGAGTGC
>JBBQVB010000043.1:0-17958 GCA_038211965.1 Sphingomonadales bacterium | reverse complement strand
GTCGTCAGCGAGCGGCGGCACCCCTATGCCGCGACCGGGCTGACCATCGCGACGCTGCTCGCCTTTGCGCTGCCGTTCGGCGCAGCGCTTCTGGGATTCGACTTTTCGCGAGCGCTGCCGTGGCGCGACTGGACCGCAGGCGACGCGTCTGCGGACCTGCGCGCGGGCCTCGAAGCCTATGCGGTGATCCAGCTGCTGATCTTCGTCAGCGTCGCGGCGTTGCTCGTGCCGACCGGTGCGGGGGCGTCGTTGACGCCGCGCGGGATCCGCCGCGACCGCGTTCATGCCGAGGCGATCAGCCAGTTCCGGGCGCGTGGCATGGGGCGGACGCGCGCACGAACCGGCGTACTGATCTACGCCTCGGTCGCCGACCGTATCGCCGAGGTTGTTGCCGACAGCGGCATCTATGCGAAAGTCGCGCCCGAGCACTGGGGGGCGACCGTCGCGGCACTGCTGAACGGTTTCAAGGCGGGCGACCCGGCGCAGGGTTTCGTCGATGCGGTGGCACTGGCGGGCGCGGTACTTGCCGAGCATTTCCCGCCCGACGTCGCCGACAACCCCAACGAATTGCCCGACCGCCTCATCGAGCTTTGACGCCGCACGCGGGAACTCGAATCGGGGAAAGTGGGTTTCTCTTGCATGAACAGCGGTGTGAACAACCGCGTGAGCCTTGCCGGAGCTTTTCGATGTTGACCCTCGTGACCGCTAAGCGCGGCCTTGAAGACCTGCGCGCTGACCGATTTCAACAGCAGTTGGCGCACTTCAACCGCACGCGGTTGGCGACTGCCTTGCCAAGCGATGATTGGGCTTCGATTCTCGGCACCGAGACCGCGATGCGTCACGCCGAGGGCTGGTGGATCGAAAGCGAGCGGGCAGCGATCGCCGCCCGTGTTGCCGACGTGCCGACCGATGCCGACGGCTTTATTGCCTGGTTCGAAGCCCTCCTGACCGATGGTCCCGGGCAGGGCGATCCGCTGTTTCCCTGGCTCGCCAACCACGCCAGCCTCGCCGATCTGCGCTGGTATCTGACGCAGGAAATCGCCGGCGAGGCGGGCTTCGACGATCTTGTCGCGCTGACGCAGGTCAAGCTGCCAGCGCGTGCCAAGATGGAGTTGGCACGCAACTACTGGGACGAGATGGGACGCGGCAACCTCGCCGGGATGCACGGCCCGATGCTCGATGCGCTGGCGCAGCGGCTCGACATCCATGCCCAGATCGAGACGACCGTTCCCGAAAGCCTGGCGCTTGCCAATGCCATGGTCGCGTTTGCGACATCGCGGCGTTACGTCTGGCAGTCGGTCGGGGCACTTGGCGTGATCGAACTCACCGCCCCGGCGCGCTCGGCGGCGGTGGCCGCGGGACTGCGTCGCCACGGCTTCGGCGACAAGGACCGCCGCTACTTCGATCTTCACGCCGTGCTCGACGTCAAGCACAGCGCGGCGTGGAATGCCGAGGCGCTGCATCCGATCGTCAGCGAATACCCCGACGCCGCGCGTCACCTTGCCGAGGGGGCGCTCCTGCGCCTCGACTGCGGCGCGCGCTGTTTCGCGCGTTACCGCGCACAGCTTTGGGAAGGCTTGCGCGCCGCCGCCTAGACATTGCTTCGAGGCCTTGCGAGCATTGCGTCGCGCAAGGCTTTCGGGCAAAATTCAGCTCGGGTCGCGGCGGGGTAGCGACGTTGTGATAGCCGAGCGCGGATCGATCGTCGGGCGTCTCCGCCGCAATGCGCCGGGCGGCTATTTGCTGGCAGTCGTCGCGACCGCGCTCGGACTGGCAATCCGGCTGCCGCTCGTCGGCCTGTTCAAGGCGAATTTTCCCTACCTGACCTTTTTTCCGCTGGTCATCGCAGTGACGGTAATCGCCGGACGCGGACCGGGTATCGCCGCTGCGTTGCTATCGCTGCTCGCTGCGTGGGCGTTCATCGTACCGCCCTATCTGGCCTTTGCGGCCGACGGCTCGACGGCGGTTGCGCTGTTCGCCTTTGTCGGCGTGTTCGGCATCACCATCGTCGCGCTCGATACGTTGTTCGGCGTGCTCGATACGCTGCGCGAGGAACGCGACCGGGGCCGCGCGCTTGCCGCCGAGCGCGATTTCGCCGCGCGCGCGGCCATCGACAGCCGTGAGGAACTTGCCGCCATCGTCGACCAGGCGACGGTCGGCATCGGGCGCGAAGACCTGGCCGGGCGGCTTACGCTGGTCAACGACGGGCTGTGCCTGATCCTCGGGCGCGCCCGCCGCGACCTGCTCGGTACGTCGATGATGGTGCTGACCCACCCCGCCGATGTCGCCGCGTCGGAAGCGGCGGCGCGCGCGCTGTTGGAGACCGGTTCGGCCTACACGCTCGAAAAGCGCTATTTGCGTCCCGACGGTGATGCCGTGTGGGTGCGGCTGCACGTCTCGCTGACCCGCGACGCGGTCGGAGCGCCGCAATCGTTCGTCGCCGTCGCGGTCGACATCGGCGACCTGGTGCGCGCGCGCGAACTCGAGGGGCGGCTCAACGACACGCTGAAGGCGCAGGTCGCCGACGCGATCCGCGCCGAACGCGACGCAGCGGGTCGGCTGGTGGTCAGCGAGAATGCGCTGCGTCAGGCCCAGAAGATGGAGGCGGTGGGCCAGCTGACGGGCGGCATCGCCCACGACTTCAACAATCTGTTGACGGTCATCGCGGGTAATCTCGATCTGGCGCGTCGCGCGCTCGACGGCGACGCCAGCGAAAGCAGCTGGCGCGCGCGGCGGCTGCTCGAGAACGCCGGCAAGGGCACCGACCGCGCCGCCGCGCTGACCCGCCGCCTGCTCGCCTTCGCGCGCCGCCAGCCGCTCGATGCGCAGCCCACCGACCCGGCCGCGCTGATCGCCGACCTGCACGACCTGCTGGCGCGCGCGGCGGGAGGCAGCATCGTCATCGACATCGACACCGATGCCGCCGTCTGGCCGATCTGCGTCGACCGCAATCAGCTCGAAAGCGCGTTGCTCAACCTCGTCGTCAATGCGCGCGACGCGATGCCCGGCGGCGGGCGGATCGAGATCGTCACGACGCACCGGTCCGTCGGCATCGACGAGGCGCCGATCCACGATGTCGAACCCGGCGCCTATGTCGCGATCGCGGTGCGCGATCACGGCGCGGGCCTCGATGCCGAAACCGCGGCGCGTGTCTTCGAGCCGTTCTTTACGACGAAGGCGGCGGGCGAGGGCACCGGTCTCGGCCTCGCGATGGTCTACGGCTTCGTGCGTCAGTCGGCGGGTTTCGCGACCTTCGACAGCGTCGTCGGCGAAGGGACGACGGTGACCCTGCTGCTGCCCCGACACGACGGTGGCGTCGCCGCGCCGACGCCTGCGGACCGTGGCAGCGGTGCGCCGGGGGGCTGCGAGACCGTCCTCCTTGTCGAGGACGACGCCGATGTCCTGAGTTATGCCGCCGAACAGCTGCGCAGCCTCGGCTACACCGTCGTCGAGGCCGATTGCGGCGAGGTGGCGCTCGGTCTTGTCGCCGGACTGCCGCCGGGCAGCCTGTTGCTCACCGATGTCGTGATGCCCGGCATGGGCGGCCTAGCGCTCGCCAGCGCGGCGCTCGACCGAGTCGCCGACCTGCGCATCCTGTTCACCACCGGCTTCGCGCAAGGGGTGGGACTGGGCGACGCGGTGTTGCCCAAGCCGTTCGACGGGCACGATTTGGCAGCGAAGGTGCGGGCGGCGCTGGACGACTGAGCCGCAGCTCTTGCCCCCCCGTCTCGACCCGCCTATACGCCGCTCCATCTTCCACATGGTTATACCGGTGTAAGGTCGGTCCGGGGCGTCCCGGCCGCCGCCCGAGGTGCTTTGAGCTTGACCGATATCGCCGCCCTGACTGCTTTGATCGAGCCCGTCGTGCGTGCGCACGGCTGCGAGTTGGTGCGTGTCCAGCTCAACGGGTCGAAGGCTGCGCCGACGCTGCAGGTGATGGCCGAGGACCCGCTGACCGGGCAGCTCGTCATCGACAAATGCGCCGCGATCAGCCGTGATTTGTCGGAGGTGCTCGACGCCGCCGACCCGATCGAGAGCGAGTATCAGCTCGAGGTTTCGTCGCCGGGGATCGACCGGCCGCTGACGCGGCCCGCCGACTGGACGCGCTGGGCGACCCACGACGTGCGCGTGCGTCTCGCCGCGCCGGTCGACGGCAAGAAGAATATCCACGGGGTCATCGCCGGGCTGAACGACAGCGGCGACGCGGCGATCATTGCGGTTCCGGGCCAGGGCGCGGTCACCGTCGCGCTGGCGAGCATGAGCGGTGCCAAGCTCGTGCTGACCAACCGCCTGATCAACGCGACGCGGCCCGCCGGGATGGCAGGTTTCGAGGGCGACCCCGATATGGGGCAGTTCGACGACATCATCGAAGAGCCGGGTTCGGCAAACGACAACGAAGACGAGGACTAGACATGGCCGCAGCCGCCGCACCCACCCCGAACGTCACCGCCAACCGCGCCGAGCTGATCGCCATCGCCGACGCGGTGGCGCGCGAGAAGCTGATCGACCGCAAGATCGTTATCGAGGCGATGGAAGAAGCGATCCAGCGCGCCGCGCGCTCGCGCTACGGCGTCGAGAACGATATCCGCGCCAAGCTCGACGCCAAGACCGGCGACCTGCAGCTGTGGCGTGTCCTCGAAGTCGTCGAAGCCCCCGAGGACTTCTTCAAGCAGGTGTCGCCCGACGACGCGCAGAAGCTCCAGAAGGGTGCCGTCGTCGGCGACTATATCGTCGATCCGCTGCCGCCGATCGAGTTCGGGCGCATCGCCGCGATGGCCGCCAAGCAGGTCATCGTCCAGAAGGTCCGCGACGCCGAGCGCGACCGCCAGTACGAGGAATACAAGGACCGCCAGGGCGAGATCATCACCGGCCTCGTCAAGCGCGCCGAGTTCGGCCACGTCGTCGTCGATCTCGGCAAGGCCGAGGGCGTCATCCGGCGCGACCAGCAGATCCCGCGCGAGGTGCTGCGTCCCGGCGACCGCGTCCGCTCGCTGATCATGAGCGTCCGCCGCGAAGTGCGCGGCCCGCAGATTTTCCTCAGCCGCGCCGCGGGCGACTTCATGAAGAAGCTGTTCGCGCAGGAAGTCCCCGAAATCTACGACGGCATCATCGAGATCAAGGCGGTGGCGCGCGACCCCGGCAGCCGCGCAAAGATCGGCGTCATCTCGCGCGACAGCAGCATCGACCCCGTCGGTGCGTGCGTCGGCATGAAGGGCAGCCGCGTTCAGGCGGTCGTGCAGGAACTTCAGGGCGAGAAGATCGACATCATCCCGTGGTCGCCCGATGTCGCGACCTTCGTCGTCAACGCGCTGCAGCCCGCCGAAGTCGCCAAGGTGGTGATGGACGAGGAGGACAACCGCATCGACGTGGTGGTTCCCGACGACCAGCTCAGCCTCGCGATCGGGCGGCGTGGGCAGAACGTCCGCCTCGCCAGCGCGCTGACGGGTCGCCAGATCGACATCATGACCGAGGCCGACGAGAGCGAGCGCCGCCAGAAGGAATTCGTCGAGCGTTCGGAGATGTTCGTCAGCCAGCTCGACGTCGATGAGACGCTGGCGCAGCTGCTCGTCGCCGAGGGCTTCAGCCAGCTCGAGGAAGTCGCGTACGTCGAACTCGACGAGCTCGCGTCGATCGAGGGCTTCGACGACGACCTCGCGACCGAGCTCCAGAGCCGCGCCGCCGAGGCGCTCGACCGCCGCGAGGCGGCGGCGCGCGCCGAGCGTCAGGCGCTGGGTGTCGAGGACGCGCTGGCGGAGATCGAGGGGCTGACCGAGGCGATGCTCGTCGTGCTCGGCGGCAAGGGCGTCAAGACGCTCGACGATCTTGGCGACCTTGCGACCGACGAACTCGTCGACGTGCGCACGGGGATCCTGCGCACCTTCAAGCTCGGCGATGAGGTCGGCAACCGCATCATCATGGCGGCGCGCGCGCACTGGTTCGAGGACGAGGCTCCCGCCGAGACCGCGAAATCCGGGGAGGACGCTCTCGCGGATGTCCAAGGATGAGCCCGAGCGGCGTTGCATAATTTCGGGTGAGCATGGCGGTCGGGGCGATTTGATTCGCCTCGCACTCGATGCCGACGGCGCGGTCGCTCCCGATCTGGGGGCGAAGGCGCCGGGGCGCGGCGCGTGGGTGACGCCCGACCGGGCAATGATCGCCACCGCGCTGAGCAAGGGCAAGCTGCGCGGGAGCCTGATCCGCGCCTTCAAGACGCCGCAGATTGCGGTTCCCGACGACCTCGTCGCGCGCATCGACGCGGGGCTCGAACGCCGCGTCTTCGACACGCTGGGGTTGGCGAACAAGGCGGGGAGCCTTATCTGGGGTGGCGAGCGGATCGGTGACGCCCTTCTCGCGGGCCGGGTCAAACTGCTTATCCACGCCAGCGACGCGGCCGCCGACGGGCTGGAGAAAATCCGCCGCAAGGCCCGTGATACGCCCAAGCTGACGCTGCCGGTGACGCGTGAACGATTGTCGTTGGCCTTGGGCCGCGAAAATGTTGTACACGCCGCCGTCTGCGACGCAGCGACGGCGGCCCGCGTTATGGCGGCAGTCGATCGCTGGCTCGCATTCAGCGGTCTGGGCGAAAAATCGGAAGACGCGCCGTTGGAGATGCCATCGGCGGACAACGAAGGGTTTCAGGTTCCGGCATGAGTGACGACAACAAGCCCAAGCTCGGCATGCGCGCGCCCCTCGGTCTCGGCAAGACCGTCGAGGTCGGCAAGGTCAAGCAGAGCTTCAGCCACGGGCGCACCAAGCAGGTCGTCGTCGAGGTCAAGCGGCAGCGCGTGCTGCACCGCCCTGGCGACCCGCGCCCTGAGGAGATCGTCGAGGTCGCTGCCCCGGCGCCTGCGCCTGCCCCGGTCGCGGCACCTGCGCCTACGCCTACGCCTACGCCTGCGCCCGTCGCGGTAACACCGCCGCCTGCCGCTGCGCCGATTGTCGATGCGCGTCCGCTGCCCGCCGACACCAGTCCCCGCCCCGCACCGCCGCCGGTGATGTTCACCCCCGTCGAGCGCCCGGTCCCCGTCGCCAAGCCCGAGCTTCAGCCCGAACCCGCGCCCGAGGCCGTGGCGCCCGTCGTGCCGGCCCCCGTCCCGGCTGCGCCTGTGGCGGCCGCGCCAGCGCCCGCTGCACCCGCCCCGACTCCGCCGATCCGTTCGGCGCAGGCGACCCCGCGTCCCGCGCCGCGCGCCCCCAATCGTTCGCCCGAGCGTCGGCCCGCAGCGCCCGCCGGTCCCGACCTGATGACGCGGCAGGAGCGCCAGGCAGCGCTGCTGCGCCAGGCCGAGGAAGACCGGATGCGAATGGCCGAAGAGGCGCGCATCCGCGAGGAGGCCGCCAAGTACGAGGCCGCCGAACTCGAGAAGATGCGCCTCGAGGACAAGAAGAAGGCCGAGGCCGAGGCCGCGCTGCGTCCGCCCGAGACCGCCGAGCGCGTTCCCGGCACGCGCGTGCCCGGCAGCGTCACACCGATCGTCGACGAGGAGGACGACCGCCGCAAGCCCGGCGCGCCGCGTCCGGCGGGTCGCCTTGGCGCGCGCGACGACCGCCGCCAGGGCCGCCTGAGCGTCAAGACCGCGCTCGACGAGAGCGATTCGGTGCGCGTCCGCAGCCTCGCGGCGCTGCGCCGCGCACGCGAGAAGGAGCGCGGTTCGCTCGGCTCAAAGGCCAAGCAGGTCCGCGACGTCGTCGTTCCCGAGAAGATCACCGTCGCCGAGCTTGCCAACCGCATGGCCGAGCGGACGATGAACATCACCCGCACGCTGGCGCGCCTCGGCACGCCGGCCGCGTCGACCGACGAGATCGATCAGGACACCGCCGAGCTGGTTCTCCTCGAATTCGGCCACAACATCGTCCGGGTCAGCGACTCCGATGTCGATCACGTTCAGGCCGAAGCCGATATCGACGACCATCTGCTGCCGCGTCCGCCCGTCGTGACGATCATGGGCCATGTCGATCACGGCAAGACCAGCCTGCTCGACGCGCTGCGCGGCACCAACGTCGTCAAGGGCGAGGCCGGCGGCATCACCCAGCACATCGGCGCGTACCAGATCACCACCAAGGGCGGTGACAGGATCACCTTCCTCGACACGCCGGGCCACGAGGCGTTCACCGCGATGCGCGCGCGCGGCGCCGACATCACCGACATCGTCGTACTGGTGGTGGCGTGGGACGACGGCATCATGCCGCAGACCATCGAGGCGATCAGTCATACCAAGGCCGCAGGCGTGCCGATGAACGTCGCGATCAACAAGATGGACAAGGCCGGGGCGGACGCCCAGAAAATCCGCACCGCGCTGCTGCAATACGACGTGCAGGTCGAGGACATGGGCGGCGAGGTCCAGGACGTCGAAGTCTCGGCAACCGCGAAGACCGGCCTCGACGAGCTGATCGAGAAGATCCTGCTCCAGGCCGAAGTCCTCGAGTTGAAGGCCAACCCCGACCGCACCGCCGAGGGTACCGTCATCGAGGCGCGCCTCGACAAGGGCCGCGGCCCGCTCGCCAGCGTGCTGGTCAGCCGCGGTACGCTGAAGGTCGGCGACATCTTCGTCGTCGGCTCGGAATGGGGCAAGGTCCGCGCGCTCGTCGACGACAGCGGCAAGCAGATCAAGACGGCGGGACCGTCGCTGCCCGTCGAGATCCTCGGCTTGTCGGGCGTGCCCGGCGCGGGCGATCCGTTCGCCGTCGTCGAGACCGAGGCGCGCGCCCGCGAGGTCGCGAGCTACCGCACCGGCGTCGACACCGCACGCCGCACCGACACCGTGATGCCGAGCCTCGAAGACATGTTCACCGCGATGAAGGCGGCGAAGGTCGAATCGTACCCGCTGGTCATCAAGGGCGACGCACAGGGCTCGGTCGAGGCGATCGCCGGGGCGGTCAACCGCATCTCGACCGACCTCATCAAGGCCAAGGTGCTCCTCGCGGGTGTCGGCGGCATCACCGAGTCCGACGTGACGCTGGCCAAGGCGAGCGGCGCGCCGATCATCGGCTTCAACGTCCGCGCGAATGCGAAAGCGCGCGAGATCGCCCAGCGCGACGGCGTCGCGCTCAAATATTACGACGTCATCTACGACCTCATCGACGACGTGAAGGCGGCGATGGCAGGGCAACTCGGTCCCGAGATGCTCGAGAACGTCGTTGGGCGCGCGCTGGTGCTCGACGTCTTCCAGGCGGGCAAGATCGGCAAGGCGGCGGGTATCCGCGTCACCGAGGGCGTCATCCGCAAGGCACTGCGCGCCCGCGTCATGCGCGACGACGTGATCATCTACAACGGTTCGATCGCCTCGCTGCGGCGCTTCAAGGACGATGTCCCCGAAGTCCGCGCCGGCCTCGAATGCGGCATCACGATCGAAGGCTCGAGCGACGTCAAGGCGGGCGACATCGTCGAGACCTTCGAGGTCGAAAGCCGCGAGCGGACGCTTTAGGGGGCCGTCCGAGCGTAGCCGCTTTTGCGGAAAAGCGTTACGCTCGCGACGTGAACACCGCGCCGCGCCCGCTCACTCTCGCCGCTCCCGTCGCCGACGGCGCGGCGGCGATGTCGGGAACGGTGACGGTGCGCGTCGGCGGCGAAACGCTGTCGGTGAGCGTCACCGTGCCCGCCGACCCCGTGCCGCTGGCGGCGTTGCTGCCGGTGTTCCAAGGTCTCGCCGATAATGTCGTCGCGACTGCTGCGGCGCGCACGGCGGCGGCGGGGCGCGCGGTGACCTGCCGCGCCGGGTGCGGCGCGTGCTGCCGTCAGATCGTGCCGGTATCGCCGTCGGAAGCGCGCGCGCTGGCGGCGCTCGTCGCTGCATTTCCGGACGAACGGCGCGGGGCCGTCGAGGCGCGCTTCGCGGCGGCGCGCGCGGCGGGACAGGCATTGCTGGCCGACCGGCTGGCGCGCGGATCCGCCGCGCTGGCCGGCATCGACCTTGCGTGGTTCGCGCTCGGCATCCCCTGCCCGTTCCTCGAAGCCGAGTCGTGCTCGGTCTACGCCGACCGCCCGCTGATCTGCCGCGAGTTTCTCGCCACCTCGCCGCCGATCGAATGCAGCGATCCGGGCGGCGACCGAATCGTCGCGGTACCCGGCACGACGTCGGTTTCGCGCGCCCTGGACGCCGTCGACACGAGCCTCGAACGACACGCCCGCATGCCGCTGTACGACGCGCTGGCGTTTGCCGAGACACATCCGGCACCGCCCGCCCATCCCGGTCCGGCGCTGGTGCAGGCCGTGTTTGCGCGATTCGCCGACGGCGATTGAGCGGCTGCGGAACGTGGGTTACGCTGCCGCAATGACGACTTCGCTGCCCTTTGTTCGCGACGCGCGCGCGACGGTGACGCTCGCCGCGCCGGTGCCCGACGGCGCAGCAGCGATGTCGGGGACCGTCGGCGTGCGCGTCGGCGCCGACGACATGACCATCGCGGTGACCGTCCCGGCGGACCCGGTGGCACTCGACGCGCTGCTCCCGGTCTTCCACGGCCTGACCGATGCGATCGTCGACCGCGTTGCCGACCGTGCGGCGGCGACCGGCCAGCGCGTCAGCTGCCACCAGGGTTGCGGTGCGTGCTGCCGCCAGGCGGCGTCGATCTCGCCGTCCGAAGCGCGCGGTCTGGCGCGGCTGGTCGCGGCGATGCCGCCCGAACGGCGCGCCGTCATCGAGGCGCGCTTTGCCGCCGCGCGCGCCGCAACCGCCCCGATCCTTGCTACGGCGCTCGACGATACGGCAGCGGCGGGAACCGAGAAGTTCGGGCTAGCCTATTTGGCGCTCGGTATTGCCTGCCCGTTTCTCGAAGACGAGTCGTGTTCGATTTACGCCGACCGGCCGATGATTTGCCGCGAGCATCTGGTGTCGTCGCCGCCGGTCGAATGCCGCACGCCCGGTAGCGGGCGTGTCACGGGCATCATGGGCACGGCGCGCATGACCAAGGCGTTCCGCGCCGTCGACACTGCGCTCGAACAGCGCGGCATCCTCCTCCTCAACGAGGCGCTGGAATGGGCAGCGACGCATCCCGAGGGCGTCCCCCACCCGGGGCCGGCGCTCGTCCAGACGGTGTTCGCGCAACTCGCCGCAAGCGACTGACGGGTCATGGCGAGGGGACCGCGCACACTGAGCCTCGGAGTCGCGGTGCCCGATGGGGCCGCGGCGATGTCGGGGACCGTCGCGGTCAGCGCCGGCGGCGAAACCCTCGAACTCTCGGTGACCGTCCCGGCGGGTCCGGCGCGCCTCGATGCGTTGCTGCCGCTGTTCCACGGGGTTGCCGACGCCGTCGTCGACGGAGCGGCAGCGCTCGCGGCGGCATCGGGACGCCCGGTGACGTGCGGCATGGGCTGCGCTGCGTGCTGCCGCCAAGCGGTGCCCGTGTCGCCATCCGAAGCGCGCGCGCTTGCCGCGCTGGTCGCCGCGCTGCCGGTCGAGCGGCGCACCGTCGTCGAGGCGCGCTTCGCCGCCGCTCGCCGCGATTCCGCCACCGTGCTCGCCGCAACGCTCGCCGCCGACCCGCAGGCCGACAGCCAGGCCTACGGTCTGGCATGGCACGCGCGCGGCGTCGCCTGCCCGTTCCTCGAGGACGAACACTGCTCGATCTACGACGTGCGCCCGCTGATCTGCCGCGAACACCTCGTCACTTCGCCGCCGGTCGAATGCGCGACGCCGGGGTCGGGGCGCGTCGAGGGCCTCGCCGGCACGACGCCGATGTCACGGGCGTTTCGCGCGGTCGATACCGTGCAGGCGCAGACCGGCGTCATGCTGCTCAGCGACGCGCTGGTGTGGAGCGCCGCGCATCCGCCCGCCGCGCCGCACCACCCCGCGCCCGACCTCGTGCTGGCGGTGTTCTCGCACCTCGGCGACGGCGGATGAGCGTCGAACTGCCACCGCTCGGCGCGCGACCCGCGCTGCCGCTCATCGCCCCCGTTCCCGACGGAATGCCTGGGGTCACCGGCCAGTGCGCGTTGCGCATCGGGCAGGACACGCTGACCGTCGCGGTGACCGTGCCCGCCGCGCCGGTGCCGCTGGCAGCGGTGCTCCCGGTATTCCACGGCCTGTCGAATGCGCTCGTCGAGCTTGCCGAGCTGCGCGAGGCGGCGGACGGGCGAACGATCAGCTGTCGCGCCGGGTGCGGTGCGTGCTGCCGTCAGGCGGTCCCGATCGCACCGTCGGAGGCGCGCAGGCTCGCGGCGCTGGTCGAGGCGATGCCCGCGGCACGGCAGACGATCGTCCGCGAGCGGTTTCGCGCCGCCGTCACGCGACTCGCCGAAGCGGGCGTCGATACCCGCACCGACGCAGCGGCGCATAGTCCCGACGCCGCCGAGGCATTCGGTCGCGTCTACCGCGCGCAGCAGATCGCCTGTCCGTTTCTCGAAGCCGAGTCCTGTTCGATCCACCCCGATCGGCCCGCCGCGTGTCGCGAGTATATCGTCACCACTCCCGCCAGCCGCTGCGGCGCGGCCGAACTCGGCGGCGTCCGCAGCGTGCCGCTGTCGGGGCATCTGTCGCTGGCCATCCTTGCCGTCGACCGCGACCTCGAGAACCGCGGCGCAGTGCTGCTCGTCGACGCGCTCGACTGGGCCGCCGCGCACCCCGACCCGCCGCAGCGACCGGCACCGGGTCTGGTCGAGGCCGTGTTCGCGCGACTTTCGGAACAGCTCGCCGCCGCCTTCGCGCTGGCCGCCGAATACCGCGCGCGCCATGCCGCGGGCGGCGAAGGGGCTGGTCCGGACGCTGCCGTTGCGGCACAACGCCCGGCATGACGACCCCCGAAACGACCCCGCCGCCGCCGCGCTGGCAGACGCTTGCGACCGATGCCGAAGGCGTGCCGACGACGACGGGCAGCATCGCGCTGCGCATCGCCGCGCACACGCTCAACATCGAAGTCACGGTGCCGTCGGACCCGGTGCCGCTGACCGATATCCTGCCGATCTTCCACGGCGTCGCGAATGCCGTCGTCGAGATTGCCGAAGCGCGGGTGGCGCGTGCCGGCGAGACGATCTCGTGCCGCGCCGGGTGTGGCGCATGCTGTCGCCAGTCGGTGCCGGTGTCGCCGTCCGAAGCGCGCGCGCTCGCGCGGCTGGTCGAGGCTTTGCCCGAGCCGCGCCGCCGCGATATCCGCGCGCGCTTCGCCGCCGGGCAGCAGCGCCTCGCCGCACACGGCGTCAGCACCGACCCCACGCTGCTCGAACCGCTCGAACGCGACGAAATCCGCGCCTTCGCGCTGCGTTACATGCGCGTCGGCGTCGCCTGCCCGTTCCTCGAAGCCGAGTCGTGCTCGATCCATCTCGAACGCCCGACGGTGTGCCGCGAATATCTCGTGACGTCGCCCGCCATCCATTGCGCGACACCGACCGCCGAGACGATCCGCATGGTGCCGATGTCGGGGCGGACCTCGCTCGCGGTCCTGGCGGTCGACCGCGACCTCGAAAAGCGCGGTTCGCTGCTGATGATCGACGCGCTCGACTGGGCGGCGGCGAACCCCGTTCCCGACGCGGCGCGCAAACCCGGCCCCGGCCTTGTCCAGGCGGCGTTCGGACAACTCGCCGACCAGAAGCCCGATAGCTGACGCCCGACGCCCTGAAGCGCGATAGCTGGGCCTTTGCCGCGCGACACGATTTGCGGCACAGCGTTCGTCATGAAAGTTACCCCCGACGAAAAGGGCCGCTCGGTACGCCTGCTGCGCATCGGCGAGCAGGTTCGCCACGCGCTGGCGCAGGTCCTGCTGCGCGGCGAACTGCGCGACGAGTTGCTGACCAAGACCATCGTCTCGGTCAGCGAGGTGCGCGTCACCCCCGATCTGCGCCACGCCACCGCGTTCGTGAAGCCCCTGGGTGACGCCGACGAACAGGCGGTGATCAAGGCGCTGGCGAGCCATGCGAAGTTCCTGCGCGGGGAAGTGGCGCGCCAACTCGGCACCAAATACACCCCCGACCTGCGCTTCCGCCGCGACGAGAGCTTCGACGCGGGGGCGAAGATCGACGCGATCCTGCGGCGGCCCGAGATCGCGCGCGACCTCGTTCCCGCTGCCGCCCCGGTGCCCGCCCCGGACGAAGACGACGATTGAGCCGCGGCAGCCGACCATGAGGCGCGGGCTGACCGGCGGACACGGCGTGCTCGAATGGCTGGGCGCGGGCGAGCGCGCGCCGTGGCTGCATTTCGCCCACGCGACGGGGATGTGCGCCGAGGTCTACGCCGACCTGCTCGCGCCGTTGGCGGGGGAGTTCAACATCGTCGCGAGCGATGCGCGCGGGCACGGGCGCTCGACGCTGGCGGCGGACCCGGCGGCGCTGACTTCGTGGCGGACCTACGAGGACGATCTCGTGGCTCTGCTCGCCCATTATCCGGCGCGACGGTGGCTGCTGGCGGGCCATTCGATGGGGGCGAGCGTCGGCCTCGACCTTGCACCGCGGCGGCCCGATCTTGCCGCCGCGGTGCTGCTCGTCGAACCCGCATGCGTGCCGTTCGCGCAAGCCGGGGCGTTCGACGCGGCGCGTGCGGCGGGAAGCATGGCCAACCCGATGGGGGCGCAGGCGGCGAAGCGCCGCGCGATCTTCGCGTCGCGTGACGAAGCGCGCGGCAGCTGGCACGGGCGCGGCGTCTTCCGCGGCTGGCCCGACGCGGCGCTCGATGCCTATGTCGTGGGGGGCATGCGCGACCGCACCGACGGGCAGGTCGAGCTGGCATGCGCGCCGGCGTGGGAGGCCGCCACCTTCGCCGCCGTGACGACGCGCACCGAGGCGAGCGTACGCGCGTGGGGCGGGCCGCTGGCGTTGCTGTACGGCACGACCTTCAGCACCGTCGCGCCCGACGATGCGGCAGCGGTCGCGGCGCTGCACCCCGGCGCGTCCGTCGAGCGTATTGCCAGGGCATCGCATTTCCTGCCGCTCGAACATCCCGACCGCGTCCGCGCGGCAATCCGCGCGCTTGCCGTCCCGGAACGCGGGTGAACATGCTGGCGTTATCCGTCCGATTCCGCCCGTTCGCAAAAGGTACCGATATGCGCCCCTCCCTGATCGCGGCGTTCGCCGCCCTGCCGTTCGCCGCGAGTGCCGCGCAGCCGCTGCCCCCTGGCGCGGGTTTCGGGCCGCATCCGGTCCTCCCCGAGCCCAGCTCGTCCTTGCTGCCGACGATCAAGATCGCCCCCGCCAAGGGCTGGGCGAAGGGCGCGAAGCCCATCGCCGCGCCGGGCCTCGCGGTTGCCGCCTTTGCCGAGGGGCTCAACCATCCGCGCTGGCTCTACACGCTGCCCAATGGCGACGTGCTGGTTGCCGAGACCAATGCACCGCCCAAGCCCGACGACGGCAAGGGCCTGCGCGGTTTCGTGCAGGGCAAGATCATGGGCCGCGCCGGCGCAACCGTCCAAAGTCCCAACCGCATCACGCTGCTGCGTGACAAGGACGGCGACGGCATCGCCGAGACCCATTTCATCTTTCTGAAGGGCTTGAATTCGCCGTTCGGCATGACGCTCGTCGGCGGCGACCTCTATGTCGCCGACACCGACGCGATTCTGCGCTTTCCGTACAAGACCGGCGACAACGGCATCACGGCGCGCGGCGTCAAGCTCGTCGATCTCCCCGCCGGACGGATCAATCACCACTGGACCAAGAACGTCATCGCCAGCCGCGACGGCAAGTATCTTTACGCGACCGTCGGGTCGAATTCGAACGTCGGCGACAACGGTATGGAGGCGGAAGTCGGGCGCGCCGCGATCTGGCAGATCGAGCGTGCGACGGGCAAGCACCGGGTCTTCGCGGGCGGCATCCGCAACCCCAATGGCATGGCGTGGGAGCCGTCGTCGGGGCAGCTGTGGACGGCGGCGAACGAGCGTGACGAAATCGGCAACGACCTCGTCCCCGACTACATGACGTCGGTGAAGGACGGCGGCTTTTACGGGTGGCCGTACAGCTATTACGGCCAGCACGTCGACGTGCGGATCAAGCCGCAGCGCCCCGACCTCGTGGCGAAGGCGCTCGCCCCCGACTATGCGCTCGGCTCGCACACCGCGTCGCTCGGCCTGACCTTTGCCGACAAGGCGAAGCTGCTGCCCGCAAGGTTCGGCGAGGGCGCGTTCGTCGGCCAGCACGGATCGTGGAACCGCAACCCGCAGTCGGGCTACAAGGTGATCTTCGTGGCCTTCGCAGGTGGCAAGCCGTCCGGCCTGCCGGTCGATGTGCTGACCGGCTTCCTCGACAAGGACGGCGATGCGCAGGGGCGCCCGGTCGGCGTCACCATCGACGGCAAGGGCGCGCTGCTGGTCGCCGACGATGTCGGCAACAAGGTCTGGCGGGTGACGGCGGCAGCGGCGCAGACCGCGTCGCGCTAGGGCGGCGAACACCGCAAGGCGGCCCGCCCGATTCGTTCACGACGCTGATGCCTGCGACCAAGCGGGGGTCTGTGACATTCGCCGCGTCTCGGCTATTATCTCGGGCATGACCATCGCCCTCCGACACGACGTTCCCGCCAGCCCCGCCGCGCCGTGGCCGCGCTTCGACTGGCAGGACCCGTTTCTGCTCGAAAGCCAGTTGACGCCCGAGGAGCGCATGGTCCGCGACACGGCCCGTGCCTTCTGCGACGAGCATCTCGTTCCTGCGGTGCGCGAGGCGAACCGCCACGAGCGCCACGACCCCGAGCTGATGCGCAAGTTCGGCGCAGCGGGGCTGCTCGGCCCGACGATCGACGGCTATGGCTGCGCGGGCACGAGCTACGTAGCCTACGGCCTGATCGCGCGCGAGGTCGAGCGCGTCGACTCGTCGTACCGCTCGGGGATGAGCGTCCAGTCGAGCCTCGTGATGTACCCGATCTGGGCCTACGGTTCGGAGGCGCAGCGGACACATTATCTGCCGAAGCTCGCCAGCGGCGAATGGACAGGGGCGTTCGGCCTGACCGAGCCCGACGCGGGCTCCGACCCCGGCGGCATGACGACCCGCGCCCGCGCCACCGCCGACGGCTATGTCCTCAACGGCGCGAAGATGTGGATCACCAATTCGCCGATCGCCGACGTGTTCGTCGTCTGGGCGAAGTGCGAGGATGAGGTCATCCGCGGCTTCATTCTCGAACGCGGCGACGCCGGGCTGTCGACGCCCAAGATCGAGGGAAAGTTCGCGCTGCGCGCCGGGGTGACCGGCGAGATCGTCATGAGCGACGTGGCGATCCCCGCCGACCGCCTGCTGCCCAACGTCGAGGGTCTCAAGGGCCCGTTCGGCTGCCTCAACAACGCGCGCTTCGGTATCGCGTGGGGCGCGATGGGCGCCGCCGAATTCTGCTGGCACGCCGCGCGTCAGTACACGCTCGATCGCAAGCAGTTCGGGCGGCCGCTCGCCGCGACGCAGCTCGTGCAGAAGAAGCTCGCCGACATGCAGACCGAAATTGCGCTGGGCCTCAACGCCGCGCTGACGGCGGGGCGCCTGATGGACGAACACCGCCTCGCGCCCGAGACGATCAGCCTGATCAAGCGTAACAATTGCGGCAAGGCACTCGAGATCGCGCGGGCGGCGCGCGACATGCACGGCGGCAACGGCATCAGCGACGAATACGGTGTCATCCGCCACGTCATGAATCTCGAGGCGGTCAACACCTACGAGGGCACGCACGACGTCCACGCGCTGATCCTCGGGCGCGCCCAGACGGGGCTGCAGGCGTTCTTCTGAGGCCGGCGATGCGGGCGACCGGGCGAGCGTCGCAGCGGCCCCGCTTTGGCCATGTTATCTTGGCAAGCGCCACGCTGAACTTCAGGGAGCCCGCATGCCCGACCGTGCCGCCATCTTCGCCCGTATCGGCGAACTGATCGAACCGCTGAACAAGAAGCATATCGCCGTCGCCGAGGGCACGACCTTCGCCGACGACCTCGAACTCGATTCGCTGACCGTCATGGACCTCGTCGCCAACATCGAGGACGAGTGGGATATCGTGCTGCCGCTCAACCTGCTCCCCGAGCTCGAAACCGTCGGCCAGGTCGCCGATGCCGTGGCGAAGCTCGCGAAATGAGCGACGC
>JBBQVB010000042.1:0-18161 GCA_038211965.1 Sphingomonadales bacterium | reverse complement strand
CTGACCGACGCGATCGGGCGGACGTGGCAGGTCGGGACGATCCAGCTCGACTATGTCCTGCCCGAACGCCTCGACGCGAGCTATGTCGGTGAGGACGGCGCGCGCCACCGCCCGGTGATGCTCCACCGCGCGATCTTCGGGTCGTACGAGCGCTTCATCGGCATCCTGATCGAACATTACGCCGGACGCTTCCCGCTGTGGCTCGCGCCGGTGCAGGCGGTGGTCGCGACGATCGTCAGCGATGCCGACGGCTATGCGGGCGAGGTCGCGGCGGCGCTCAGCAAGGCGGGCCTGCGCGCCGAGACCGACATCCGGAACGAGAAGATCAACTACAAGGTCCGCGAGCACAGCCTCGCGCACGTGCCTTGGCTCGTCGTCGTCGGGCGGCGCGAGGCCGAGGAGGGGACCGTGGCGCTGCGCCCGCTGGGCGGCGGCGAGCAGGTCGTACTGCCGCTCGCCGACGCGGTCGCGCGGCTGGCGGGCGACGCGGTGCCGCCCGATCTGCGCTAGCGGCATGGCGACGACGCGCGATGCCCTCGAAGCGCAGATGCACGCCGCCGCCGCCGCGCTCGACTTCGAACTCGCGGCGCGGCTCAGGAACGAGCTGCAGGCGCTGCGCGATGCCGACGCGGCGCGCGAGGCAGGCGATCTCTACCGCCAGCAACCGGGCGCCATGGGCCTCGGCACCAGCCAGCAACGCATGACCCCGCCCGACGGCTGGGTGCGGCCGAAGAAGCCCGACCCGATGACGAAGCGCCGTGGGCGCTGACCCGCGCGATCGCGGTCGTCAGTCGAGTTTGAGCCGCACGAACCCCATGCCGCTCCAGCGGTCGCCGCCGTAGGCCGCGTCGAGGCCCGACGCCACGAAGTTGCGGCTGGCGACCGCGCCGACGCCGAGCATCAAATGCGGCATGACGCGGAAGTCGCGGATCGCGCCGCCCGAAATCTTGCCGACGGTGAACACGGCACCGTGGACCTCGTCCGGCGCGGGCAGCAGCTCGTCGGTGTCGATGCGTTCGGCGCGCACGAACACCGTCCAGCGCTCGTCGAAGCGCAGCGAAGTCTCGGCGACATAGGCGTCGAGATGCGGCCCCGCGCCGTGCGGCCCGTCCCCGGTGCGCCGTCCCCATGCCAGCGTCGTCGCCCAGCTGCCGGTCTTGCCGACCGCGCGCGTGTAGAGCGCACTCGCCGAGACCCGGCGCTGGTTCTCGTCCGCCGCCAGCGCCTCGGGCGACTTGAGGAAGGTCCATGACGCCTGCAGGGCGAGCGCGGGGGTCGGATTCCAGTTCAGGCGTGCCGCGGTCGAATCGAACTTCGGGCGCTCGATGTCGTAGCGGTGCTGGTCGGGCTCGCGGCCCTTGTAGCGCGACACCTCGGCCTTCCAGCGGCCGAGCACGACGCCCGCCGTCACGACGCCGAAGCTGATGTGCGTGCTGTCGAGCCAGTGATGGCTGATCGGCGCTTCGGGGTCGTCCATGATCGACTGGCGATGGACATAGGCGGGCGGGCCGAAGGCGGGCTCGCCGGGCAGTCCTGCATAGACGAAGACGCTCGCGTCGCCCGACAGGCGGTGCGACAGCGACGCCGACAGCTCGCTGAACAGTTCGTGCGGGTGCTGGCGGTCGACCAGCTGGGTGCGCCCGTCGGCGGTCTCGCCCGCCGCGAACAGCAGCGGATAGCCGCGCGGCCCCATCAATGGGTCGGGCGACAGCGCGATGCGGAACTGCAGCCGGTCGGCAGGCGACAGGTCGCGCGCCGCGACACCCATCAGGTGCCCCGCGACGAACAGCTTGTCGTCGCCGCGCCGTCCGCCGGTGCGGGCATAATCGAGCACCAGCGTGCCATGCGCCATCAGCGACCAGCCGCCCGCCGCACCGTGCAGCCCCTGGTGCGTCGAGGCGTCGGGCTGCCAGCTTGTCCCCGATGCCTCGCGCGTCATCGGATAGCCGCCGAGCGCCGCCGCCATCGCGTGGCCGCCGTGATCCATGCCGGGCATCGCGGCGTGACTGTCGGCAGGGCGCGGCGCGGGTGCGGCTGCGGCGGGCGGCGCGGGCGGGTCGGCGGGCATCGTCATGCCGGGCATCGTCATGCCGGGCATCTGCGCGGCCGCAGCCCCCGGCACCACGAGAGCGACGCACGCCACGAATCGTTTGAAAGCTTTCATGGAACGGCGGATAGCGCCGCCCCACCGCTTGCACAATATACCCCGTGGGGGTACCGGTCCACGATGTCCGGCGCTGCTCCAACCGATCACCGTGCGCAACTCGCGCGGTTGCGCCGCGTCGAGGGGCAGGTGCGCGGTATTGCCGCAATGATCGGCGGCGGCCGCTATTGCGTCGACATCCTGACGCAGTTGCAGGCGGCGCGCGCCGCGCTGGCGCGCATCGAACGCGAGGTTCTCGACGCGCATGTCGCGACCTGCGTCGCCGCCGCGACCGCTTCGGGCGATGCCGCCGCGCAGGCTCAGAAAACCGCCGAATTGCTCGCTTTGCTGCGCCGGGCGCTGCGCTGACCGGTTAATCCCGCTGCAACTGTGTGCGATGTAACACAATCGCGCTGAATTCGCGGGGGCTTCTGCCGTTCTGTGGCGTTAGGACTCGCAGACGAGGCGATTCGCCTGATAGGCGCTGGAATCGAGATGAGACGGGGTGCGCTACGAGCAGCCGGATTGACCGGCATGGTTGCGATTTTCGCGACGGCGCTGCCGTGCGCCGCCGCGACGCAGCCTGCCCCACACCATCCGGCGAAGTCGCGCGTCTCGATCGAGACCGGCGACCGGTTGCGCGGCAGCGCCGTGACGCCGTTCGCGCCGCCGCTGCTCGACAACGCGCATTTCACCTTCACCGCGCCCGGGCGTACCGCGTCGAATGCGCGCCTCGATACCGTCGAGCGCGCGTTCCGCTTCACCCCGTCGGGCCAGACCAGTAACCGTAAGGCGCTGAGCCTCGGCGTTACGTCGCGCGTCGTCGCGGCGGCGGTCGACACGTCGCGCGCTGCGCCGCCGGCCGAGACGCTGGCCGCCGCGCCCGTCGCCTATAATGTCGGGCTGGCCGTCGCGTGGCGCGGCTTCGCGGTCACCGGCGGCTATTCACGAATCGACTCGGGGTTGACCGGCCTCGGCCCCAACCATCGCGATGCGGTCGACGTCGGCCTCGCCTATCGCGGCAAGAATTGGAACACCGCGCTGCAGGTCGCCGCCGAATCGGGGTCGCCGCTTTTGCTGACGCCGCTCGAACGCCGTTATTCGGTCGATTTCGGCGGGGCCTATGCGCTCGGCCCGCGCCTGTCGCTGTCGGGCGGCGTGCGCTACAAGCTCGCGCCCGTCGCGCCGAGCCTGCTCGACGCCGACCGCGCCGACCAGTCGGTCTATCTCGGAACGGCGTTCAGCTTCTAGCCGGACCCGGCGCCGCGAGCGCCAGCCAGAGTTCGAGGCGGCTGCCGCGCCCGCGCGCCGAATCGAGGCTGAGTACCGCGTTCAGCGCCTCGGCGCGCGCGCGCATGTTGGCGAGGCCGCGCCCGCGCGTCGTGGCGGCGGCATCGAAGCCGTCGCCATCGTCGGCGATGACGATCACCACGCCCGCGCGGCCCTGCCGCTCCGCCGTCGTGCAGCCGACCTCGACGTGCCGCGCCCCCGCGTGGCTGAGGATGTTGCCGATCGCCTCCTGCAGGATGCGCAGGATGTGCAGCGCGCCGATCGCGTCGAGCCAGGGCAACGGCGGTACGCTCTCGACCTTCCAGACGAACGCCATGCCGGCGTCGCGCAGGTCGCGCATCGATCGCGGACCGGCCGTCGCGGGGGTCCCCGAGCCCGCGACCTGGGCGACGATGCTCGGCGGCCTTGGCGTCGTCGGGCTGCGCCAGCGCGCGCGCCGCCGCACGACGGTCGTCGCCGCCTGAGGCGTGGCGCGGGGCCGCGTCGTCGGGCTATAGGCGGGGCATGGACGATGCCACCCCCGCCACACGCCTCGCCGATGTCTGCGCCCGTCTCGACCGCGCCGCCGCGCTGGCGGGGCGCGCGGCCGGCGCGGCGACGCTGATCGCGGTGTCGAAGACCCATGGTCCCGACGCGATCGCCCCGCTGCTCGCTGCCGGGCAACGCGACTTCGGCGAGAACCGCGTTCAGGAGGCCGCGGCCAAATGGCCCGCGTTGCGCGTCGAATGGCCGGGCGTCCGCCTCCACCTCGTCGGGCAGCTCCAGTCGAACAAGGCCGACGCGGCGGTGGCGCTGTTCGATGCGATCCACAGCGTCGACCGCGCGTCGCTCGTCGCCGCGCTGGCCAAGGCGTGCGCCGCGCAGGACCGCTGGCCGCGGTGCTTCGTTCAGGTCGATATCGGCGACGAGGCGCAGAAAGGCGGCGTCGCGCTCGGCGATCTGGCGGGGTTGCTCGCGACTGCCAGAGCCGCCGGCCTGCCCGTCGCCGGGCTGATGTGCGTGCCCCCGGCGGGTATCGAAGCCGCGCCGTTCTTCGCGCTCCTCCAGAAACTCGCGCGCGATCATGGCCTCGACGGGCTCAGTATGGGCATGTCGGACGATTTCGAGACCGCCGCGATGCTCGGCGCGACGCACGTGCGGGTCGGCAGCGCGCTGTTCGGCGGCCGCCCCGCGGCATGACGCGACCCATCCTCAACATCGCCCTCGTCGCGCACGATGCGCAGAAGGATGCCATGGTCGCGTGGGTCGGCAGACATATCGCGCGCCTGCGCGGCCACCCGCTGACCGCAACGGGCACCACCGGCGGGCGCATCCGCGCGGCGTGGCCCGAACTCGACGTAACCTGCGTCAAGAGCGGACCGCTCGGCGGCGACCAGCAGATCGGCGCGCTGATCGCCGAAGGCCGCCTCGGCATGCTGATCTTCTTCATCGACCCACTGTCGCCGGTGCCGCACGATGTCGACGTCAAGGCGCTGACCCGGCTGGCGACGCTCTACGACCTGCCGCTGGCGCTCAACCCCGCAACCGCCGACCTGATCATCCAGCGCTGACACGCAAAAGCCGGGCCGCATCGCTGCGGCCCGGCTCCTTGCGACCCGTCTAGCGCGGCAAATTAATCGCGGCGGCCGCTGACCAGCCAGCCGATCAGGAAGCCCAGCGCGATCCCGCCGGCGAGCACCGCAACGGGCTGCTCCTGGACGACGGTCTTGGCGCGCTCGGCACCCTCGCTGGCGTAGCGGCTGGCGGTTTCGCGCGCGCGCTGCACCGACTCGGGCGCGTTGTCGGCCCACTCGCTGACCTTGTCGCGCGCCTTGCCATAGACGTCCTGGACCTTGCCCTTGAGCTCGTCGATCTTGCCTTCGACCTGGGTCTTGGTGTCGCCGGTGACGTCGCCGACGAAGCCTTCGGCCTTGCCGCCGAATTCGTTGAGCGTGCCTTCGATGGTGTCTTTGTTGATCGCCACGGGATATCCTTTCGGTTCTGAAACGGTGCAGCCGAGATAGGCTCGGCGTTGCGCCAGCACAACGAGTGCATTTGGAAAAGGTTCACCGCGTGCCCTAGACGGCTTACGATGAACGTCCCGCCCCCCGATTCGAGCGACGAACCGAGCCCCGTCGGCGCGTTGCGCGCCATGCTCGACCGCGGCACCCTCGACGTGCACATCCTCAACGCGCCGCGCGCGAGCTTCGGCGACAGCTATTACCGCCTGCTCCACGAGACCTGGCCGCGCCTGCTGGTGCAGTTCGTCGTCGCCTTCCTGCTGTTCAATCTGGTCTTCGCCGGGCTGTATTCGCTCGACCCGCACGGCCTCGCCATCGTCAGCGGTCAGGCCGAGATGTCGCGCTTCTGGCGGGCGTTCTTCTTCAGCGTCCACACCCTCGTCACCATCGGCTACGGCAACGTCGCGCCCGAGACCTTCTACGCCAACATCATCGTCGTGATCGAGGCAATCACCGGCGTCCTCGGCTTCGCGCTGACCACGGGACTGATGTTCGCGCGCTTCGCCCGACCCACGGCGCGCGTGATGTTCTCGCGGCACGCCGTCGTCGCGCCGTTCGAGGGCGTCCCGTCGATCATGCTGCGCGCGGTCAACCAACGCCACAACCTCATCCTCGAGACGAGCGCGCGGTGCTCGCTGCTCCGCGCCGTCAAGGACGATCACGGGCGGCTGATGCGGCGCTTCTACGATCTCGACCTTGTGCGCAGCGCCAATCCGGTTTTCGCCTTGAGCTGGACGATCATCCACCAGATTACCCCGTCGAGCCCGTTCTTCGGGCTCAGCGAAGCCCAAATCCGCGCGTCGGAGGACGAGATCATCGTCGTCATCGCGGGCACCGACGAGAGCATGGCGCAGACCATCCACGCGCGCACCGCCTATGCCGCCGCCAAGCTGCGCTGGAACGCGCGCTTCGCCGACATGCTCGGGGTCGGCGACGACGGGCGGCGGACGCTCGATTATGGCCGTTTCAACGTCATCGAGCCGCTGTAGGCGCGGTCGTCTGGACCCTTTCGGGTTACGAAAGCATTACGGCTCCGTGTCGCCCCGCATTCGGGGCGCGGGGAGATATGCGTTGACCAGAGTTTCGATGACCGCGGTGAGCCTGGTGGCCCTGGCGCTTGCCGCCTGCCAAGCCAAGCCGGCCGCGCGCGCCGACGGCGCGCCGGCACCTGCCACGGCAACGCGTCCGGCGGCCGATACCGAGGCTGCAGCCACGGCGATCAAGGCGGTCGAGGCGCAGTGGATCCGCGACATCGAGGCGCGCAATGTCGAGGCGGTCGTCGCGCACTATGCCGACGATGCCGCGCTGATCATCCCCGAGGCCCCGGCGCGCATCGGCATCGCGGCGATCCGCGACGGCCTGCCCGACGCGCTGCGCGACCCCGGTTTCGGCATGACCGTGCAGAACGTCCGGACCCGCGTCGCCGCGAGCGGCGACCTTGCCTACACGCGCGGCACGATTCGCCAGTCGACCTCGGGAAAATCGGGTGCACCCCAGGTGCAGGTCAGCAACTACCTGACGGTGTTCCAGAAACAGGCCGACGGAAGCTGGAAGGCGGTCGAGGACATCACATCGCCGGGGTGAGCAGTGCAGCGCGGCGGGACGGGTGTGCAGGCTGACCTGCGGCCCTGACCCGCCGCTTACGGCACCAGCACCGTCGACCCCGTCGTCCGCCGCGCCTCGAGGTCGCGGTGAGCCTGCGCCGCGTCGGCGAGCGCGTAACGCTGATCGACGCGGACCTCGAGCACGCCCCTGGCCACCAGGTCGAGCACCCGCCCCGCCCCCGCCTCGATTTCGGCGCGCGTCACGTAGTAGTCGAACAGCGTCGGGCGCGTCGTGAACAGCGAGCCCTTGCGCGCGAGGATGCCGAAATCGACCGGCCCCACCGCGCCGCTGGCGTTGCCATAGCCGATGTGCAGCCCGCGCTTCGCGAGGCTGTCGAGCGAGCCTTCCCACGTCGCCTGGCCGACGCCGTCGAAAACCACTGCCACGCCCGCCCCACCGGTCAGTTCGCGGACGCGCGCTGCGACGTCCTCGTGGCCGTAGTCGATCCCCTCATCCGCCCCGTAACGCTTTGCCAGCGCAAGCTTTTCCGCCCCGCCTGCGGTGGCGATGACGCGCGCGCCGAGATGTTTGAGCCATTGCACGAGGAGCAACCCGACGCCGCCCGCCGCCGCTTGCACGAGCACCGTCTGGCCCGCCTGCACCTTGGCACAGCGTTCGACGAGGAACTCGGTCGTGCAGCCCTTGAGCATCGCCGCCGCGGCGGTCTCGTCGCTCACACTGTCGGGGAGCCGAACCGCGACGGCGGCGGGGAGCAGCCGGTGGGTCGCATAGGCCCCGAGCGGCCCGCCGCAATAGGCGACGCGGTCGCCCACCGCGACGCCCTCGACCCCCGCGCCCAGCGCTTCGACCACGCCCGCGCCTTCGAGGCCGAGCCCGCCCGGCAGCGCGACGGGGTACAGGCCGGTGCGGTGATAGGTGTCGATGTAGTTGAGCCCGATCGCCGTCTGGCGCAGCCGCAGCTCGCCCGGGCCGGGATCGCCGACCTCGACCTCGACATAGTCGAGGACTTCGGGTCCGCCGGTTGCGGCAAAGCGGATGGCGTGCGCAGTCGTGCCCATGGCGGGTCCCCGGTGAGTCCGCCGGTTCTAGCCAGCCGCCGGGACGCGCGCTAGGCTCCGGATCGCGCCGCCCGGACCGAGCCCCATGAAAATCACCTTCGATATCGACTGCACGCCGCAGGAAGCCCGCGCCTTCTTCGGCCTCCCCGACCTCGCGCCGCTCCACGACCTGTATCTCGACAAGATGAAATCCTATGTCAGCGACGGTCTGACCCCCGACGATTTCGAGCGCATGGCGAAGACGTGGATGCCGGGCATGGCCGAGAGCTTCGAGAAGATGCGCAGCGCCTTCTGGTCGGCGGCGATGATGCCGATGGCGGGCAAGTGACGGTCGCCTGACCGCCGGAACGGGCGTGCCCGACACGATCTTCGCGCTGTCGTCGGGAGCCCTTCCGGCCGGGATCGCGGTAGTGCGCGTGTCGGGGCCGCAGGCGTTCGCGGCGCTCGCGGCACTCACCCGCGCGCCTTCGCCCCCGGCGCGCCGGACCGCGTTGCGCACGCTCCATGGCGCCGACGCGACGCCGATCGACCGCGCGCTGGTGGTGCGCTTCGCCGGACCGGCGAGCGCGACGGGCGAGGACGTCGTCGAGCTGCACGTTCACGGCGGCACGGCGGTCGTCGCGGCGGTGGTCGCGGCGCTCGGCGCGCAGGCCGGGCTGCGGCTTGCGGATGCGGGCGAATTCACCCGCCGCGCCTTCGACAATCGCCGCCTCGATCTGAGCCAGGTCGAAGGTGTTGCCGACCTGATTGCCGCCGAGACCGAGGCGCAGCGCCGGGCTGCGCTGGCGCACGCCGACGGAGCGCTGCGCCGTGCCGTCGAGGACTGGACGGCGCGGCTGACCGCCCTGCGTGCCGAGGCCGAGGCGGCGCTCGATTTCGCCGACGGCGAGGATGACGTCGCGGCGCGTCTCGGCGACGCCGGCGATGCCGGGGTCGTCGCGCTGATCGCCGCGATCGACGCAGCGCTGGCGCAGGCGGCACGCGGGCGGGCGGTGCGCGACGGTCTGACGGTGGTCGTGAGCGGGCCGCCCAATTCGGGGAAGTCCAGCCTTGTCAATGCCTTGGCGCGCCGCGATGTGGCGCTGGTGTCGCCCGTCGCGGGGACGACGCGCGATGCTCTCGAGGCGCGGCTCGACCTTGGCGGGGTGCTGGTGACGCTCGTCGACACGGCGGGGCTGCGCGACTCGAACGATCCGGTCGAAACGGCGGGGATCGCCCGTGCCCGCCAGCGCGCCGCTGCTGCCGACCTCGTGCTGGCGCTGCACGGCCCCGGCGGAGCACCGGGCGACGGCCAGCCGGTCCGGACGATGATCGACCTCGACGGCGCGCCGCCGGGACGCCACGCCGGGACCATCGGCGTGTCGAGCCTGACGGGTGCCGGGATGGCCGACCTCGAAGCGTGGCTCGTCGACTGGGCGCGCACGGCGATCCCCGCCGAGCCCCCGCTGCTCGCCAACGCGCGCCACGTTGCGGCTGCTCAGGAGGCCCGTACAGCGCTTGGCGGCGTCATCGGGCAGTCCGACCCGGTTCTGGCCGCCGAGGGCCTCAGACGCGCCCAGCAGGCGCTGTGGGGCATCAGCGGGCGCGTCGGCATCGAGGCTGTGCTCGACGGCATCTTCGCACGCTTTTGCATCGGCAAGTAAATGTTCCACGTGGAACATCGGCACGACGGCTCGGATTGTTCCACGTGGAACATTTTGACCGACTCGTGCCCGGCGGCGTAGGACATGCCATGCGGAATTTCGATGTCATCGTCGTCGGCGGCGGGCATGCCGGGTGCGAGGCCGCGGCAGCGGCGGCGCGCGTTGGTGCGTCGGTTGCGCTGGTCACGATGCGCCGCGACGACCTCGGGACGCTGTCATGCAACCCGGCCGTCGGTGGCCTCGGCAAGGGGCATCTCGTCCGTGAGATCGACGCGCTCGACGGCCTGATGGGGCGCGTCGCCGATGCCGGCGCGATCCAGTTTCGCCTCCTCAACCGCCGCAAGGGCCCCGCCGTGCGCGGCCCGCGTGTCCAGTGCGACCGCATCCGCTACCGTCGTGCAATGGCCGATGCGATCGGTGCCCAGTGCGGTATCACCGTCATCGAGGCATCGGTCGAAGGTCTGCTCCGCGACGGGCAGGCCATCGTCGGCGTCGCGACATCCGGCGGTGACATCCGAGCGCGTGCAATCGTCGTCACGACGGGGACCTTCCTCGGTGGGCTGATGCACATCGGTGACCGGAGCATGCCCGGCGGGCGACACGGCAGCGGCCCCGCGACGGGGCTCGCCGCACACCTGCGCGCGCTGGGCCTGCCGATGGCGCGCCTCAAGACGGGCACCCCGCCGCGCCTCGACGGGCGCAGCATCGACTGGGCGGGCCTCGAACGGCAGGACGGCGACGACGTCGCGGTGATGATGTCGAGCCTGTCCAGCGGGCCGGTGCTGGCGCAGTTGCCGTGCGCCGTCACGCGGACGACGACGGCGACGCACGACCTTGTCCGCGCGCATATCCACGAAGCCCCGATGTACGCCGGTCGCATTGCCGGTCAGGGGCCGCGCTATTGCCCGAGCCTCGAAGACAAGGTGATGCGCTTCGGCGACCGCGACGGGCACCAGATTTTCCTCGAGCCCGAGGGCCTCGACGTTCCCGACATCTACCCCAACGGCATCTCGACATCGCTCCCGGCTGCCGTCCAGGCGGCGCTAATCGCGACGATCCCGGGCCTCGAACACGCGCGGATCGTCCGGCCCGGCTATGCCATCGAATATGATCACGTCGATCCGCGCGTGCTGACGCCGGGGCTGGCGGTCAAGGATTACAGCGGGTTGTTCCTTGCGGGCCAGATCAACGGCACCACCGGCTATGAGGAGGCGGCGGCGCAGGGCCTCGTCGCGGGGCTCAATGCGGCGCGCTTCGCAGGCGGGCAAGATGAGGCAGTGTTCGATCGCGCCTCGAGCTACACCGGGGTGATGATCGACGACCTCGTGACGCAGGGCGTGACCGAGCCGTACCGCATGTTCACCTCGCGCGCCGAATATCGCCTGCGGTTGCGGATCGACAATGCCGACCTGCGCCTGACCCCGCGCGGCGCGGCGCTCGGGCTTGTCGGCGCAACGCGGGACCGCGCCTTCGCGGCGCGGTCGGCACGGCTGCAGGCGTCGCGCGACTGCCTCGACGGCCTGCACGCGACGCCGTCGCGGCTGGCGTCGCTCGGGATCGCGGTTCGTCAGGACGGCGTCGAGCGCAGCGCGTTCGAATGGCTGCGTTTTCCCGATGTCGACTGGGACGCCGCGCGCCGCGTCTGGCCGTCGCTCGGGGCGGTCACCGAGAGCGATGCCGAAACGCTGGCAACCGATGCCGCCTATGCCGCCTATCTCGACCGTCAGGACGACGACGTCGCGCGGTTGCGTCGAGACGAAGCGCTCGGCCTCGACACCGCGCTCGATTACGACCGTGTTGCCGGGTTGTCGCTTGAGATGCGCGAGCGGCTCCGTGCGGTGCGCCCGACAAACCTCGGCGCGGCAGCGCGCGTTCCCGGCGTCACCCCCGCCGCCCTCACCGCGCTGCTCGCGCACAGCCGCCGCGCCGCGTGAGCGTCAGTGCCGATTCCGGACGCGACGCCTTCGAGGCCGCGTATAATGTTCCACGTGGAACAATGGCGCACTTCGACCGCTACGCCGCGCTCCTCGCCGAGTGGCAGGGACGGATGAATCTCGTCGGCCCCGCGACGCTTCCCGAGGTCTGGACACGGCACTTCGCCGACTCAGCGCAGCTGCTGCCGCGCGTCGCGCCGGGGCCGCTGGTCGATATGGGGGCCGGGGCGGGTTTTCCGGGTATCGTCCTCGCACTGCTCGGGGTCGCGCCGGTCACGCTGGTCGAAGCGACGCGCAAGAAATGCGCGTTTCTTCAGGCGGTTGTCGACGAACTCGGCCTTGCGGACCGCGCGACGGTCGCCAACGCGCGCATCGAAGCGATGCCGGCCTTTGCCGCCGCGACGATCACCGCACGCGCGTGCAAACCGCTCGTCCAGCTGTTCGACTGGGGGCTGCGGTTTTCGACCCCCGAGACGGTCTGGGTGCTCCCCAAGGGCGCGACCGCTGCCGCCGAGGTCGCCGACGCGCGGCGCAGCTTCGCCTTCCAGGCCGACCTGATCCCCAGCCGCACCGACGCGCAGGCGCGTGTCGTCGTCGCGCACCGCGTCGAGCGCCGCCGGTGAGGTTCGTCCGATGAGAGTGGCGATCGCCAACCAGAAGGGCGGGGTCGGCAAGACGACGACCGCGATCAACCTCGCCACCGCGCTGGCGGCGAGCGGCGAGCGCGTCCTGCTAATCGACAGCGACCCGCAGGGCAACGCCTCGACGGGCCTGGGCGTCGCGCGCGCCGCACGCCGGGTGTCGATCTACGACGTGCTGCTCGGCGGCGCGAGCCTCGCCGATGCGACGGTGCCGACGGCGATCCCCGGTCTTTCGCTGGTGCCGTCGACCGCGGCACTGTCGGGGGCCGAGGTCGAACTGGTCGGCGTCGAGCGCCGCCTGCACCGGCTCAGCGCGGCGTTCGAGCAGGCGGCGCTGCCGCCATGGGTGCTGATCGACTGCCCGCCGTCGCTCGGGCTGCTGACCCTGAACGCGATGACCGCCGCCGACCGGCTGCTGATCCCGCTGCAGTGCGAGTTCTTCGCACTTGAGGGGCTGAGCCAGCTGCTCGGCACCGTCGAGCGCGTCCGCGCCGGGCCGAACCCGCGTCTCGGCGTGCTCGGCGTCGTGCTGACCATGGCCGACCGCCGCAACCGCCTGTCCGAGGCGGTCGCCGCCGATGTCCGCGCGGTGATGGGCGCCCAGGTCTTCGCGACCTCGATCCCGCGCAACGTCCGCCTGTCCGAAGCGCCGAGCCACGGGCTACCGGCGCTCGTCTACGACCTCAAATGCACGGGCAGCCAGGCCTATGTCGCGCTCGCCCGCGAAGTCCTCGCGCGCGCCGCGGTCGCGTCACAATCCGTTGAGAAGGTTACAGGATAATGCGCCGACCCGGTCTTGGACGCGGCCTCAGCGCGCTGATGGACGAAGTCGCCGCCGCCGCCGACCCGGCCGCACCGGGAGCCGTGCCGGTCAGTGTCGCGGTGGCGCGCATCGCTGCCCACCCCGGCCAACCGCGCCGCCGTTTCGACGCCGCCGCGATGGCCGAGCTGGCCGACTCGGTCCGCGAACACGGCGTCCTCCAGCCGATCCTCGTGCGTCCGGTCGGCGGCGACCGTTACGAGATCGTCGCAGGCGAGCGGCGCTGGCGCGCGGCGCAGGCGGCGGGGCTCCATGAAATCCCCGTCGTCGTGCGCGATCTCGACGACCGCGCGGCATTCGAAATCGCGCTGATCGAGAATATCCAGCGCGCCGACCTCAACGCCATCGAGGAGGCCGAGGGCTATGCGAGACTGATCCACGCGCATGGCCATACGCAGGAGGCTGTCGCGAAGGCGGTCGGCAAGGCGCGCAGCCATGTCGCCAACCTGCTGCGATTGCTCGACCTGCCCGAGGCGATGCGCGACATGGTGCAGACCGGCGCGCTGAGCATGGGCCATGCGCGCGCGCTGCTGACGGCGCCCGACCCCGAGGCGCTCGCGGCACAGGTGGTCGCCAGGGGCTGGTCGGTGCGCCAGACCGAAGCGGCGGCGCGCAAGCCCGCCGATCCCGACCGCGCGGGGATCACGCCCGACAGCGCACGCCACACGGCGCGCACAGGCCGCGACCCCAATCTCGTCGCGCTCGAACAGGCGATGGCCGACGCGCTCGGCAGTGCCGTGCAGGTCATCCCCGGCGACTTCCCCTACGACGGAACGGTGGTCGTCGCCTACTCGGACCTCTCGCAGCTCGATGTCATCTGCCAGCGCCTGCTCGGCGGCTCGGGTCGGTTCGACCCCTAAGCCAGCCGACACCCGAGCCCGCGCGTCAATACGCGTAGCCGCGACGATCGGCATCGGCATGTCGGCGGGAGCCGTGGCGCGCGGCAACTGGCACGGCGGCGAGAACGGCAACGGCGGCGAGGGCTGCGGCGAGAATCTTGACGGGTCGTCCCCAAACGCGGGCCCGAACTCATGGTCCCGGCCAGTTGGCTACGGTGCCCCGGTGCGCAGCCGCTGCAACTTCGCCGACGCGAGCCAGCCCCACGCCCGCTCGACGAGCCCCGCAACCTGCGCGGCATCGGCGTCCGCCAGCCGCACGAGCAGCATCGGGTAGCCGTCGTAGTGCGGCGTCGTGTGGTAGATGTCGGGCTGCGTCTCGAGCAGTGCGTCGCGCAGCCCGTCCTCGACCTTCAGCGCGAGGTCGCCGTCGTCGCGCAGCCGCGCGAGCAGCTTGGTCCCGACCTTGATCGCGGGGGTGCCATAGCTCGTGCCGAGCGTCACGCCGGGCAGCGGCAGCGCGGCGGCGGCGACGTCGTCGAAGGTCATGCGGCGGCCGGACCCTTGCGCATCATATGGTGACGATGGTGGCGATGCATCATCATGTGGTGGCGATGCGTCATCATATGGTGGTGACGCATCATCGCATGGTTCCGATAGACGTGGCCGTGCATGTGGTGGTGCGCGTAGCCGGTACGATGCGCCGCGGCGGGTGCCGCTGCGACTATCATGGTCAGCGCGGCGAGCAGGCTGAGGGTGATCTTGGTCATGTGGTCGCTCCCAAGGATGGCCCGGCTGTCCGTCGCCGGTCGCGCAGCCTAGCGCGCGCGGTGCGGTCGCGGCAATGCGCGATCGGGCGTCAGCCCGACGCAACCCGGTGTTCGTCGCAAAGCGTCCGGCGATAGAGCGCGCCGCCGCGGAACCAGTGCCACGTCCGCGCGCGGTGCTGCCCGGTATCGCCCATGGCGATCATCTCGATGAAATACGCGCCGGGCTCGTCCTTGCGCGTCAGGTTGAGCAGCAGGATGCCGTCGTGGGTCTCCCACGCCGAGCCGTGGAAGGTCGGCGTGTCCCACCACAGGCGGCCGTCGCGCAGCGTGCCCGGCAGGTCGGCGTGCGTCTCGCGCCCGTCGTCCCAGATGAAGTGATTGTGCTGGCGATAGGCGACCGGGCCATCGTCGGGGAATTCGCAGGTGATGCGCACGGCGTGACGGTCGATGAGCACGCCGTCGGCATCGAGGTGGCGGTAGACGCCCCCCCATAGCCCCGCGTGCCGCCGGATCGTCGGCATCGCGGCGTCGAGCGCGGCGTGGTTACCGCTCACACCCGCATCGGCATCAGCACGTACAGCGCCTCGCTGGTGTCATGCACGCGGATCAGCGTCGGGGCGGCGGCGTCGGCCAGGTGGATGTCGACCTGGTCGCTGCCGACCTGACCGAGAATGTCGAGCAGGTAGCGATAGTTGAACCCGACCTCGAACTCGGGGCTGGCATAATCCGCCGGGACTTCCTCGGCCGCCGTGCCGTTCTCGGGGCTGGTCACCGACAGCGTGACCTTGTCGCGACCGAGCGCGATCTTGACCGCGCGGGTCTTCTCGGTGGTCGCGATCGCGGCGACGCGGTCGACGCCTTCGGAGAGCGATTTTACATCGATCTTCAACAGCTTGTCGTTGGCGGTCGGGATCACCCGACTATAGTCGGGGAAGGTGCCGTCGATGAGCTTCGAGGTCAGCGTCGCGGTACCGAGCTTGAAGCGGATCTTCGATGCCGACAGCGAGATTTCGACGTCGCCGTCGGCCTCGTCGAGCAGCTTGCGGATTTCGGCGACGCACTTGCGCGGCACGATGACGTCGGGCATCCCCGCCGTGCCGTCGGGGGCGGGCAGTTCGATCTTCGCCAGCCGATGCCCGTCGGTAGCCACGGCGCGCAGCGTCGCTGGCGGCCCCGCCGCGACGTGGAGGAAAATGCCGTTGAGATAATAGCGCGTTTCCTCGGTCGAGATCGCGAAACGCGTGCTGTCGATGATCTTGCGCAGGGCTGCGGCGGGCAGCGTGAAGCTGTGCGGCAGGTCGGTCTCGGCGATGACGGGGAAGTCGTCGCGCTTCAACGTCGCGAGGCTGAAGCGCGCGCGACCCGCGACGACGGTCATCTTTTCGTTGGCGACGGCAAGTTCGACCTGTGCGCCTTCGGGGAGCTTGCGCGCGATGTCGAACAGCGTGTGCGCGCCGACCGTCGTTGCACCGGGCTGCGCGACGGTCGCGGCGATGGTTTCGACGACCTGAAGGTCGAGATCGGTCGCCATCAGACGCAGGCCGTCGCCCTGCGCCTCGATCAGCACGTTCGACAGGATCGGGATGGTATTGCGCCGCTCGACGACCGACTGGACATGTCCAAGGCACTTAAGCAGCGTCGCGCGTTCGACAATTGCCTTCATTCTTCGCTGATCCCCGCGTTTGGCCCGCGACTATAGCGGCGCGGCGGCGCGGGGGTAGTGGCTATCTGCACCGCTCACGGCGCGCTGCGGCGAAACAACAGCCGGTCGGGGCCCTTGAAGCCGATCGTCCAGACGACCGCGCCGTAGACGCCGAGGATCGCCGCGAGGCCGAGCGTCAGCTGGAGCAGTTCGCCGATCTTGACGCCCGCGAGCATCAGTCCGGGCGGAATCCGCTGGACGGCAAGCCCCGCGGCGAACGCCGGCAGCCCCGCGATCAGCAGCGACCAGCGCCAGCCGCTGACCGGCTGGCCGAGGCTGCGCCGCAGCACCTGCGTCTTGACGATCGACAGGAACAGCGCCGACAGCGCGAGGCCCGCCGCCGCGCCGATGCCGCCGAAATCCTCCACCAACAGCACCGTGATGAGGACCTGCAGCACGATCCCCGCCGCCGACCACAGCAGATTGGCGTTGCGCCGGACGTAGATCAGCGCGCTTTCGGCGACCGCCGCCTGCGCTGCGAACAGCTCGACGACGAGCAGCACCGCGAGCACCGCCGCGCCGTCCGCGAACTGCGGCCCGAACAGCCCCATCAACGCGCGGCCCGGCATGCCGAGCGCCAGGACGACGCCGAGCTGCACCGCGCCGATCCAGAAGCCGATCTGCCGGACGTGCCCCGCCACCGCGCCGAGATCGCCACGCGCGAGGTTGGTGGTCAGCACCGGCGCGAGGATCGGGTCGAAGCTCGTCTTGAGCTTCTGCGGCAGCGACGCGACCTGCTGCGCGACGTAATAGATGCCGATGACTTCGGCGCTGGCGAACCGCCCGAGGATGAACACGTCGAGACGGCGCGACCCCCATTCGGCGACATCGGCACCCGCCAGCGGCAGGTTGGCGCGCGCCAGCGCATAGAGACGTGCGGGGTTCGGCCGCCAGCCGTGCGGGACCCCGAAGCTGCGCCACAGCGGCACCACCGACGCGACCATGGCGGCGGCGAGCGACAGCGCATAGGCGATGATCAGTCCGTCGTTGCGCACCGCGGTGAAGGCGAGGCCGGCGGCGGCGAGCGACAGCGTCCACGGCTCGACCACCGAGCGCGCGCGCACCGTCGCGGCGATGTCACGGCGGAACGCCAGCGCCGCGAGCGCAACGTCGGACGTGACGATGGCGAGCGCGATCAGCGGAAACAGCCGGTCGAACCCGCTGATCGCGCTGACCGGGAAGACGATGAACGGCAGCGCGATGAGCAGTCCGGCACCGCCGAGCGCGCCGAGCCACGCGAGCAGCAGCGCGTCGGCGACGACATGCGCGTGCGGCCGCTCGGACTTGGCGAGCTCGGCGGCGAGGCCGCGCTTGAGACCGAGCGTCGCCAGCTGCGCCATCAGCTCGACGACCATCGTCGCATAGGCGAAGCGCCCGAGTGCGCCAGGGCCGTAGGCGGCGAAGCGCCCGGCGATGAACAGGAACGGCACGCGCGCGAGCAGGCGCAGCAGGAAGCCGAAGAAGCTCGTGCGCCCCCCGGCGGCGAGCGCGGCAGTCTCGTCGGGCTGCGGCGCGGGGCTGCCTTGCGCGGCCATGCCGCCCCTAACGCGGGACATGCACCTGGCGGTAGCGGCCGCGCAGGTAGAGCAGCGGCTCGGCGTCGGGAAGCGTCCTCAGCGCGCGGACGCGTCCGACGAGGATGGCGTGGTCACCGCCGTCGAGCTCGGCGTGGAGGTCGCAGACGAACGCCGCCATCGCGCCGCCGAGCACCGGCACGCCGTGCCAGTCGGACCAGTCGCCGCCTGCGAAGCGGTCGAT
>JBBQVB010000041.1:0-18678 GCA_038211965.1 Sphingomonadales bacterium | reverse complement strand
CGGGAGCGGGAATTTCGCCAACGAGCCGTCGGCGAGCACCATCGCGTTCTTCACGACGGGCAGCGCTGCAACGATGAACGTCGCGGCAGGCTTCGACACCGGCTTCTCGTTCTTCTACTCGGCGTTCCAGGATGCGTCGGTTACCGTCTATAGCGGCCTCAACGGCACCGGCACGGTGCTCGCCACGCTCAACCTGCTGACCAACTTCAACAACGGTAATTGCGTCGGCGACCCCAATGGCGGGGCGTGCCATTGGGACGCCGTCGGCGTGACCTTCGCGGGTATCGCGCATTCGGTCGACTTCGGCGGCGTCGCCAATCAGGCGGGCTTCGACAACATCACGCTGGGCAGCGAGGTCGCCGGTGGCGTTCCCGAGCCCGCCACCTGGGCGCTGATGATCGGCGGCTTCGCCATGACCGGCGCTGCGATGCGCCGCCGCACTGCTGCAATCGCCTGAGGTTCGTCACGTTGGGCCGCCCGCCGGATTCGTCCGGCGGGCGGCTTGCCGTATCCCTGGCGCTATTGCCCCTTGCACGTCGCGCATCTCCGTCTTATTCCGGTGATACACCGATGCCGGAGATTTGCATGACCTCGCGCTTGTTGTTTGCCCTGTTGCTTTCGACCGCCGTGCCGTTCGCCGCGCCGGCCAAGACGATGGTCGCCGCCGCCCCCGCCGTCGCACCGTCGGCGGCGCTCAAGGCGCTGTTCGCCGCGAGCGACGAGGCGCAGCTCAAGCGCAATCCGATCCAGGCGCTGTTTCGCGGCGACCCGCGCTACGCCGACCAGTTCGGCGATTATATCACCGACGCCTATATCGCTGCCGAGAAGGCTGCTGCCGAAGCCGATCTTGCTGGCCTCAAGCGCATCGACCGCGCCGGCCTCAACGCCGACGACCGCATCTCCTACGATGTCTTCAAGTACCAGACCGAGATGGGTCTGCGCGGCTTTGCCCCCGCGCTGCTCAGGCCATCGATCGAGCGTCCGGTCGATCATTTCAACGGCTTCCAGGTGTTCATGCCCGACCTGTCGTCGGGCGAGGGCGCCGCGCCGTTCAAGTCGGTCGCAGACTACGAAAACAACCTCAAGCGCCTCGACGGCTATGTCGTGCTGCTCGACCGTGCCATCGGGCGCATGAAGGAGGGCCTGGCCGACGGCGTCACCAACCCGCGCCTCGTCATGCAGAACGTCGTCGCGCAGATGGACGCGCTGGTGCCCCCGACGGTCGAGGCGAGCGTCTTCTACAAGCCCGTGCTCAAGTTCCCCGACGCCGTGCCTGCCGCCGACCGCGGGCGGCTGACGGCGGCCTATGCGGCGTTCATCAAGGACAAGCTCAACCCCGCGCAGGTCCGCCTGCGTGACTTCATCCGTGACGAGTACATCCCGAAGTCGCGCACCACGGTCGGGCTCGGCCAGATGCCGGGGGGTGCCGCGCTGTATCGCTACCTCGTCGAGCAGACGACGACGACGACGATGACCCCCGACGAAATCCACAAGCTGGGCCTGAGCGAAGTCGACCGCATCCACCGCGAGATGGAGAAGATCAAGGCGCAGGTCGGCTTCAAGGGCACGCTGGCCGAGTTCTTCGTCTATCTGCGCACCGATCCGAAGTTCTCGCCCGCGACGCGCGAGGCGATGCGCGACGATTTCCTCGCGATCAACACGCGTATGCTCGCGGTCGTCGGCAAGGACTTCGATACCATCCCCAAGTCGCCGCTCGAAGTGCGCCCGGTGCCGCCGTACAAGGAAAAGACCGACGCGGCAGGGTCTTACCAGCAGGGCACTCCCGATGGCTCGCGTCCCGGTGTCTTCTACTACAACGCCTACGACCTGCCGTCGCGCCACGTCTGGGGCTTCGAGACGCTGTTCCTCCATGAGGGCGTCCCAGGCCACCATTTCCAGATCAGTCTCGCGCAGGAGAAGGCGTCATTGCCCGCCTTCCAGCGCTTCGGCGGCAACACCGCGTTCGTCGAGGGCTGGGCGCTGTATGCCGAAAGCCTCGGTTACGAACTCGGCTTCTTCACCGATCCGTATCAGAACTATGGCCATCTCGACGACGAGATCCTGCGCGCGATGCGCCTCGTCGTCGATACCGGGCTGCATTCGAAGGGCTGGACACGCGATCAGGCGATCAAATACATGCTCGACAATTCGGCGATGGGGAAGACCGACGCGACCGCCGAGGTCGAGCGCTACATCGCGATCCCGTCGCAGGCGCTGGCGTACAAGGTCGGCCAGCTGACGATCCGGCGGCTGCGCACCAAGGCCGAAGCCGCGCTCGGACCGAAGTTCGATGTTCGCGATTTCCATGCACAGGTGCTGATGTCGGGAGCGCTGCCGATGCGTGTGCTCGAGCAGAAGATCGACGACTGGATCGCGGTGAAGAAGGGGTAGGGGAATACTTCGCCTTCCCCTTAGGGGGAGGGCGAAATGTCAGAGCGCGCTCATCACCATCTTGCCGTCGCGCACCGCAAACCCCAGCCGTCCCTCGACGAGCGCCAGTGCGTCCTTGCCGAAGACGTCGAGCCGCCAGCCGCCGAGCACCGCGAGGCCGTCGCGGACGCCGCCCGCGATCGCCTCCAGCTCCTCGCCGCGCGCGATCAGCTTGGGGGCGACATTGGCCTCCTTGGCGCGGACCTTGAGGAGCAGCTTGAGCAGGTCGGCGATCAGCGCGCCCTCGTTGGTCAGGCCGGGACGCGCGACCTCGCGCACGGGCATCTCGTCGGCCGCCATCGGCTGCGCATTCTCGACCGCTGCCATCAGGCGCCGTCCGATATCGTTGGTCCCCCACGCCGCCGACAGCCCGCGGACCTTGGCGAGATCGGCTTGGCTGCGCGGCGGCGAACCCGCGAGATCCCCGAGCGTCTCATCCTTGACGATACGCCCGCGCGGCACGTCCTTGCCGCGCGCTTCGTGCTCGCGCCACGCCGCGAGTGCTTTGAGGCGACCCAGCACCTCGGGCTTGCGGCTCGGCAGGCGCAGTCGCTGCCACGCATCGCCGGGCTCCTGCGCATAGGTCGCGGGGTCGCCGGCGCGCGCCATCTGCTCGTCGAGCCAGACGCCGCGCCCGGTCTTGCGCAGCTTTTCGAGCATCTTGGGGAACAGCGTCGCGAGATGCGTCACGTCGCCGATCGCATAGTCGAGCTGACGGTCGTTGAGCGGTCGCCGCGCCCAGTCGGTGAAGCGTGCGCCCTTGTCGATCGCGATGCCGAGATACGACTGGACGTGGTTGGTATAGCTGACCTGCTCGCCCTGGCCGAGGGCCATCGCGGCGATCTGCGTGTCGAACAGCGGATAGGGGGTCTTGCCGGTCAGATTATAGACGATCTCGAGGTCCTGCCCGCCGGCGTGAAAAACTTTGAGGACGTCGTGGTTGTCCACCATCAGGTCGAGCAGTGGCTTGAGGTCGAGACCGGGGGCCTTGGGATCGACGGCTGCCGCTTCGCCGCCGCCCGCGATCTGGACGAGGCAGAGGTCGGGATAGAAAGTATTCTCGCGCATGAACTCGGTGTCGACCGTGACGAAGTCGGCGGTCGCGAGGCGGGCGCAAAGCGCGGCGAGCGTCGCGGTATCGGTAATCAAAGGGTGGATATGCATCGCACCGCTCATAAGGTGTCGATGCCGATACGGCTAGGCCCGCGCGGACCTGCCCATCCAGGGGCAGGCCCGCGCGGGTGCGCGCACGCGAGTGAAGGGGCCGGACGTCCCTCCGTCGGTCCGGCCCCCGCGCCGCCGGTCAGGCAGCGACGCGAACTGTGCGGCGGCGCGCGGCAGAGCCGACCATGGCGAACCCGAGGAGCATCAAGGCCCAGCTCGCGGGTTCGGGAACGGCGGCTTCCAGTGACACCCCATCGAGCACCGCGATCGGCGGCAGGCCGCCCGGCGTCCCGACCGACAGGAAGCTCAGCACTTGGCTGGCACTCGTCGCGGTGAAGGTGAAGCTCTCGTTGTACCAGCCGGAGAACGCCCCGCTGGGGTTGGCGGCGATGCCGGTCGACACGGTGTCGCCGCCGAAGCCGATTCGCAGCTGCTCGGTGGTGTCGCCGCTGCGGTTGATCAGCTGCGTCGAGCCCCACGAGAACTTGAGGACATAGTTCTGGCCGACGGTCAGACCGTTGATCGTCTGCGAGACCTGGCCGAAATAGTTGCCGTCGCCGTCGAGCGCGACGAAATTGCCGCCGTCGTTGCTCAGCGCCGAGAAGCTCGGATAGAAATAAGCGAGCGGGTCGTTGAACTGGTTGGTCGCGCTGACCGAGGTCTGCGTGCCGCCGAAGTAATAGAATTGCAGGTTCTGGCCGCCGCCCGCCGCGCCGGTGCCGAGGCCGGTCCAGCCGGTGACGCCCTGACCGCCGTAGCTGCCGCCGAACTGGCTGTTCGACACGTACGAGGAGGATTCGAAACTGCCATTGGTGACGAGGTTCGCGGCAACGGCCGGCGCGCTCGCGACGGTCAGGGCGGCGAGGCCGAGACCCATAAGTTTGAGTGACATTTTTCCCTCCGTTTGACGACTTCAACGAGCCGACCATCCCCGGCTCCGTCGAGTGCGATGCAAGGTTCATGCCAAAGTTAACGAAAAATTAAATAGCGCGTTTACGAACTGTTAAGGCTTATTGCGAATCTGGAGCGGGCAAAATTCGCAATAAGGCCACCCAAAAGTGTCGGAATTCTTTACAGTTGGTTAAACCCACGTGTTGCAACGCTTGACAAGCGGCCCTGTGGCGGTGTCACCCCGGCGGCGAATTCGCCCTTATCCCGATTGGATCCGATGCACGCCTATCGCACTCACACCTGCGCCCAGTTGCGCGCCGCCGATGCCGGATCTACCGCGCGCCTGTCGGGCTGGGTGCACCGCAAGCGCGACCACGGCGGCGTACTGTTCGTCGACCTGCGCGATCACCACGGCCTGACGCAGGTCGTCGCCAACGCGGGTACCGGCGCTTTCGACACGCTCGACCGATTGCGCGTCGAGAGCGTCGTCACCGTCACCGGCGCGGTCGTCGCGCGCGATGCGGGCGCAGTGAACCCCAAGATGGCGACGGGCGAGATCGAATTGAAGGCCGACGACGTCGTGGTGCGGTCGGCAGCTGCCGAACTGCCGCTGCCGGTTGCGGGCGAGGCCGAATACCCCGAAGATATCCGCCTCAAGTACCGCTATCTCGACCTGCGCCGCGAGCGGCTGCACAAGAACATCATGCTGCGCTCGGGGGTCATCGCGAGCCTGCGCCGCCGCATGATCGACCAGGGCTTCACCGAGTTCCAGACGCCGATCCTGACCGCTTCCAGCCCCGAAGGCGCGCGCGACTTCCTCGTGCCCAGCCGCGTCCATCCGGGCAAGTTCTACGCCCTTCCGCAGGCGCCGCAGATGTTCAAGCAGCTGCTGATGGTCGCGGGCTTCGACCGCTATTTCCAGATCGCGCCGTGTTTCCGCGACGAGGACGCGCGCGCCGACCGCTCGCCCGGCGAATTCTACCAGCTCGACTTCGAGATGAGCTTCGTGACGCAGGACGATGTCTTCGCCGCCATCGAGCCGGTGCTGGCGGGCGTCTTCGAGGAGTTCACCGGCTTCGTCGGCGGCAGCCCCAAGACGGTGACCAAGCCGCCGTTTCCGCGCATCGCCTACGCGGAGTCGATGCTCAAGTACGGCAACGACAAGCCCGACCTCAGGAACCCCATCGAGATCGTCGATGTCACGGAGATTTTCCGGGGCAGCGGATTCGGCGTCTTCGCGCGGATGATCGAGGAGGGCGCGGTGGTGCGCGCCGTGCCGACGCCCGGCACCGGACCGCGCCCACGCAGCTTCTTCGACGGCTTGAACGATTGGGCCAAGGCAGAGGGTTGGGCCGGGCTCGGCTACATGACGATGAAAAGCGGCGAGGCGGGCGGCCCGATCGCCAAGAACCTCGGGGCGGAGAAGACCGCTGAACTGATCGCGGCGCTCGGCCTCGGCGCCGACGACGGGGTCGTTTTCGCCGCCGACAAGCCGCTCAAGGCGGCGAAACTTGCAGGTCTCGCACGCACCAAGGTCGGCGAAACCCTCGGCCTGATCGAGCAGGGGACGTACAAGTTCTGCTGGATCGTCGACTTCCCGATGTTCGAGTACGACGAGGACGCGAAGAAGCTCGATTTCAGCCACAACCCCTTCTCGATGCCGCAGGGCGAGTTGGAGGCGCTCGAGACGCAGGACCCGCTGACCATCCTCGCCTTTCAGTACGACATCGTCTGCAACGGCATCGAGCTGTCGTCGGGCGCAATCCGCAACCATCGCCCCGACATCATGTACAAGGCGTTCGAGATCGCCGGTTATACGAGGGACGATGTCGACCGCGACTTCGCGGGCATGATCGGCGCGTTCAAATACGGCGCGCCGCCGCACGGTGGCTCGGCTCCCGGCGTCGACCGCATCGTAATGCTGCTGGCGGACGAGCCCAACCTGCGTGAGGTCGTCGTCTTCCCGATGAACCAGAAGGCCGAGGACCTGATGATGAACGCGCCGAGCGGGGTGTCGCCCAAGCAGCTGCGCGAACTGTCGATCCGGGTGGTGGAGTAGCCGTCCCCCGCCCTCCTTCAGGGAGGGCAAAGAAAAGGGAACCAGTGTCCAAACTCCGCCTCAAGGATTTCGAGCATTGTCCCGAAACCCCGCGCGCCGACTATGTCGCGCGGCTGATCGCGTTGCAGCACCGCCTCGCGCTGATCCAGGCGGCATACATCACGCAGAACCTGGCCGGCATCGTCGCCATCGAGGGGTGGGACGCGAGCGGCAAGGGCGGCCTGATCAAGCGGATGACGGCCGAACTCGACCCGCGCTTTACCAGTGTCTGGTCGATCGGTGCGCCGACGAAGGACGAACTGGCGCATCATTTCCTCTGGCGCTTCTGGCAGCGGCTGCCGGCAGCGCGCGAGATCGCCGTGTTCGACCGCACCTGGTATGGGCGCGTCCTCGTCGAGCGCGTCGACAAGCTGACCCCCAAGAAGATCTGGAAGACTGCTTACGACACGATCAACGCCTTCGAGGCCGAACAGGCAGCGGCAGGGACGCGCATCGTCAAGCTGTTCCTCCACACAACGCAGGCCGAGCAGGACAAGCGGCTGCGCGAGCGCATCGAGACGCCGTGGAAACGCTGGAAGACCGGCGTCGAGGATTACCACAACCGCTCGATGCGCGCCGACTATGCCAGTGCGTACGAGGACATGCTCGACGCGACCTCGACCGACATCGCGCCGTGGACGGTAATCGCCGCGGATGACAAGACGACCGCGCGGCTGGCGGGCCTGGAGGCGGTGATCGAGGGGCTCGGGGCGGGGGTGGACCTGCACTACCCGGGGGTGACGCCCGAATTGCGTGCGGCGGCGGAGTCAGCGTTGGGGGTAAGGCTGAAGGTGTGACCTTCTGCCCCCTCCCTCTCTCGGTTCGCGAAGGCTCACCGGGAGGGGAGGGGGAAAAAAGATTACTTCGTCCCCTTGCCCAAATACCCCGACAGCCGCGCGACCCCGCTCGACCCCGATGTCACCGGGTGGAGGACATCGTACATCACCGCATTCTCGAGCACGCGCTGAACGTAGGTCCGTGTTTCGAGGAAGGGGATCGCCTCGATCCAGTCGATCATGTCGACGCCGGGAAGGCGCGGGTCGCCGTTGGCCACGACGAACTTGTGGACGTTGCCCGCACCGGCATTATACGCCGCGACCGCGAGCACCGCCGACCCCATGTTGGTCCGCAGGCGCTTGAAATAGCTTGCACCGAGCGTGACGTTGAACACCGGGTCGTCGGTCAGCCGGGCCGTACTGTACGGCAGGCCGAGCTTCGCCGCTTGCTCGGCTGCCGTGGCGGGACCGAGCTGCATCAGCCCGCGGGCGGTGGCGGCGCTCACGGCGGCGCGGTCGAACTGGCTCTCCGGCCGCGCGATGGCGTGGATCATCGTCCAGTCGGGATTGAGTTCGACGGGTAGCGTCAGCTGCGGATAGGCGGCCTCGAGCAGGCTCAGCTCACCCTCGCTGCGCGCCGCCTTGCCGATCAGCACCCCGAGGTCGGGGCGGGCGATGGTGACGGCGAGGTCGGCGACGAGACGCGCCTGCTCGGGCGTGTCGGCGCGCTCGACGAGGGCGCGCATGAACAGGGTCTGGCGGTCGCGCTCGCCGAGGCTCCCCAGCGCCTGCGTTGCGCGGACCAGCTCGTCGGCGGCGAAGCGCGCGCGCACCGGTGGCGCGACGGGGGCGGGTTCGCCGGCCGGCAGGACGAGGCTGCGCCCCAGCCGTTCGTGCGCGAGCTGCCCGTAGAAATAATCGGGGTGGCGTGCCGCTTCGGCGTAGTAGCGCTCGGCGTCGGCCTTGAGGCCTGCGGCATCGGCGGCGCGGCCCGACCAATAATCCCCGCGCGCCTGGCTTACGGGGGTCAGCGCGGCGGCGCGGACAGCGGCGAAATGCTCGAGTGCATCGGATGCGCGGTTGAGGCGGCGCAGCGCGGTCCACCCCGCGACCCACTCGGCATCGATATAGGCGGCGCGTTCGCCGAGGCTGCGCTCGGTCAACGGGCGGCCGAGCGCGAAAGCAGCGTGGTTGGCGGCGAGCGCATAGGCCTGGGGGGCGTCGCCCGCCTTGAGGGCGTCGCGCGCGAGTCCGACGCGCAGCTTGAGCCACGCCTCGGGCTCGACGATCAGGCCGGGGGCGTAGGCGGCCGCGGCCATCACGGCGCGGGCGTCGGCCTGCTGCCCGCTGCGCCGCAGCCACTGGACGCGGTCGAAGGTGATGCCGGGTTCGTTCGCCAGCGCGGCAGGCAGGCGGGCGCGTGCGGCATCGGCGTTGGGACCGCCGGTCTGCAACGCGAGCCGCGCGATGCCCCACGCCAGCCGGTCGGCGGGGACACGCGGCAGGACGCGCGCGGCGGCGGTGACCTGATTGCTCCACAACAGCCGGTCGAGGCGCGAAAGATGATCGGCGGGCGTCAGCTGCGGCCCGAAAGTGGCGATCAGCTCGGCCTCGGTCGGCGCGTCGAGGCCCGCCGAATCGTAGGCGTCGCGGGCGAGCGCCACCGCTGCGTCGCCCTGGCGCGCCACCAGCAGCGCCTCGGCGAGGCGGAATTTGGCCGCCGCAGTGACGGGGGGCAGCGCGGCGAAATAGGCGCGGCGGTCGGCGAAGGGCGTCGCGACGTCGATCGCCTTCTCGGCGCGGCGGCGCAGCACGACCTCCTGCGGCCAGCCGCGATGCGTGCGCAGGAAGTCGCTCAGCTCGGCGAAGCTCGCACGGTAGCTGTCGCGGCGCAGCCGGTCCCACTGCACGACGGTGTTGAGCAGCGTATCGGTGGGGACATTGGCGAGCGGCGACAGCGCCAGCGTGGTGTAGCGTCCGGCGGCATTCTCGGCGAGGCGCGCGGCATAATAGGCGCGCGTCGCTTCGGGCGACGCGGCGGGTGCCGAGGTCGAGAGCAGCAGCGAGGCGGCGAGCGGCGCAGCGAAGCGCATGGACAGTGCGCGAATTGCGTTCATAGACCAACCGATACTAGAAGCCGCACCCCGCGCATCCCTGTAGCGGGGTCGGCGCGCGACGGTAAAGCCGTGGCGGCAAAGGAAGGCGAGGATGTTCACAGGTTCGATCCCCGCGCTGGTCACGCCGTTCCAGGACGGCGCGGTCGATTTCGGGAGCCTCGCGTCGTTCGTCGACTGGCAGATCGCCGAAGGGTCGAGCGCGCTGGTGCCGTGCGGCACGACCGGAGAGTCGGCGACGTTGGGGTATGAGGAGCATTATGCCGTCATCGACGCGACGATCGCGGCCGCGGCGGGGCGCGTGCCGGTGATCGCCGGCTGCGGGTCGAACGACACCGCGACGGCGCTGCGTCACATGCGCCATTCGCAAGGTACCGGTGCGGCGGCGGCGCTGGTCGTCTGTCCCTACTACAACAAGCCGTCGCAGGCAGGGCTGCTCGCGCATTTCACTGCGCTGGCGGAAGGCTGCGACCTGCCGATCATCATTTACAACATTCCCGGTCGCTCGGTGGTCGACATGAGCGTCGCGACGATGGCGCGGCTTGCCGAATTGCCGTCGGTGATCGGCGTCAAGGACGCGACGGGCAACCTTGCGCGCGTCGCCGAACTGCGTGCGGCGTGCGGGCCCGACTTCGTCCAACTGTCGGGCAACGACGAGCTGGCGCTGGGCTATCTGGCGATGGGCGGACACGGCTGCATCTCGGTGACCGCGAACGTCGCGCCGCGTGCCTGCGCTGAGTTTCAGGCGGCGTGGGCGGGCGGCGACGCCAAGGGCGCGCTGGCGATGAACGATTCGCTGGCGCCGCTCCACCTTGCAATGTTCGCCGATGCCAGCCCCGGTCCGGCGAAATACGCGCTGGCGAAACAGGGCCGGATGCGCGGCGAGGTCCGCCTGCCGATGACCGAACCAAGCGAAGCGGCGCGCGCGGCGGTCGATGCGGCGCTGCTGCACGCCGGGATCGGCTGATGGCACGGCCCAAGGGCGAGACCGGCATCAAGGTCAAGACCGTCGCCGAGAACCGGCGGGCGCGCCACGAATACTATATCGAAGACGTACTCGAGGCGGGAATCGCCTTGGCGGGGACCGAGGTCAAGGGGCTGCGCTCGGGCCAGTCATCGATCGCCGAGGCCTATGCCGAGGTCAAGGATGGGCAGCTCTGGCTCGTCAACGCGACGATCCCCGAATACAAGCAGGGCAACCGCTTCAACCATGAACCGAAACGTCCGCGCCTGCTGCTGATGCACGCGCGCCAGATCGAGAAGTGGCACGGCGCGGTGACGCGGCAGGGGATGACCGTCGTGCCGCTGTCGGTCTATTTCAACGATCGCGGGCGGGCCAAGGTCGAGCTCGCGCTCGCCAAGGGCAAGCAGCTCCACGACAAGCGCGCGACCGAGAAAGAAAAGGACTGGAAGCGCGAGTCGGCACGGGTGATGCGCGAGCGCGGGTAAGCGCCCCTAGACCCGCGTTTCGATCCGGAACCCCGTCCCGCGCGCCTGCGGTACGACCGTCAGCATCGCCTTCGCCTGCCGCGACAGCGCGGTGACGATCCGCATCCCGAGCCCGGTGGAGGCGCGCGGGTCGAAATCCGGCGGCAGGCCGATGCCGTCGTCGCTGATTGTGATCGCCAGCCGGCCATCATGGTGGACACCGACGTCGAGTTGCCCCGTGGCGCGCCCCACGAAGGCATATTTGCAGGAATTGCCAAGCAGTTCGCTGACGATCAGCGCCAACGGCACCGCCGCGCCGACATGGACGCGGACCGCACGCGGCGCATCGACCGCAGCGACGACGCCCGGCGGCCATTCCGGACTGGCCCGAAGCTCGTCGACGAGGACGCGGATATAGTCGGCGAGGTCGATGCAGTCGTCGTCGTTTGCCCAATACAGCCGCTTATGGACGCCCGCGACCACGGCGATGCGGTCGCGCGCCTCGATGATGCCGCGCCGCGCGCCCGTATCTGGCGTCTGCGCCGCCTGGAGGCTGAGCAGCGAGGTGACGAGCTGGAGGCTGTTCTTGACGCGGTGGCTGACCTCGTGGAGCAGCACGTCCTTCTCGGCGAGCGCCGCTGCGAGCCGCTTTTCAGCGTTCTTGAGGGCGTCGATGTCGGTGGCGTTGCCGAGGAACTGGACGATTGTCCCCGCGTCGTCACACAGCGGCGTGACGCGAACCAGAAACCACCGCCATGCGCCGTCGGCGCGGCGCAGTCGAATTTCATGGGCGAACGTCCCCGCCGCCAGCGCACCCTGGCCGAAACGCGCGACCACGGGCGGGAGGTCGTCGGGGTGGATGACATCCTGCCAGCCGTCGCCGCACAGCGTTTCGGCGGCGCGCCCGGTGTAGGTCGTGTAGGTTCGGTTGACGAACAGGTTGCCGCCCCCCGGCGCCGCGATGAAAACCAGCGAGGGCAGAGCGTCGGCGATGACTGGCGAAAGGATCGCGTCGCCGGCCGCAAAGGGGTTCGCAGCTTGATCCACGTGCTATAAAGAATTGGCGGGCAGACCGGTTCCTGCAACGACCCTACCCCCGCCGAAATTTCACGAAATTCTCAGGTCGTTACGGAGACACTATGGCAGAGGGCTATAAAGACAAGCTGATCGCCACCAAGCAGGCGTGGGCGCGGGCGGGGCGGCTGTTGACGGGCATGGCCGGCGATCCGACGCACGATCGGCTGCCACCGGGACAAAAGCTCGTCGAGAACTGGCCGGTGCTCGATCTTGGCGTCCAGCCGAGTATCGCCCCCGCCGACTGGCGGCTCGATATCGACGGGCTGGTCGCGCAGCCGCTGAGCTGGAGCTTTGCCGATCTACTCGCACAACCGCAGATCGAGGATGTGTCGGACATCCACTGCGTGACCCAGTGGTCGCGCTACGACAACCACTGGCAGGGTGTCGCGACGCGGACACTGCTCGACGCGGTCCAGCCGCTGCCGGAGGCGGCGCACCTCGTCATTCACGGCTACGACGGCTACACGACCAACGTGACCCTCGACCAGTTCTCCGACGACGATTGCCTGATCGCGCACGCCCATGACGGGGCGCCGCTGACGCGCGAGCACGGTGGGCCGGTGCGGCTGGTGATCCCCCGCTATTATTTGTGGAAGTCGGCAAAGTGGCTCAAGCGTATCGAATTCGTCGGGGCGGATCGCCCGGGCTTCTGGGAGACGCGGGGTTATCACAATGTCGCCGACCCCTGGCTGGAGCAGCGCTACGGCTGAGGCGTCGCCCATGACGCGGTGGCCGGTACCCTTTTCGGTCGGGTCCGATGGCGTGCAACTCGACGGGCTGCTCGACGCGCTGCCGCTGGGCCTCGCGCTGCTCGACGCGCGCGGGCGGATGATGGCATGTAACGACGCCTTCCGGATCAGCCTCGATTGCGAGTGCACGCCGGGCATCCCGCTACCCGAAAGCATCGCGCTGCCGATCGACCGCCCGGCGCTCGCCGCCGCGCTCAACCGCGCGCTGCGCGGCGAGGGCCTGCCGATCGAATTGCGCCTGCGCACCCCGGCGCGACCCGATGAGCCCGTCGTGCTGACCATCGCCGGCGCGCCGCGCGGCGTCGGTTCGGCGCTGCTCGTCGCGGTGCGCGACATCCGCGAGCAGCTGCGCCTCGAACGCCAGGTCGCGCAGGTGACGCGGATGCAGGCGATCGGCCAGCTCGCGGGCGGGGTGGCGCACGACTTCAACAACATCCTGACCGCCAACCTCGGCCTCGTCGAGCAGCTGCTCGGACGGCACCATCCCGGCGACCTCGACTTCGACGATCTCGACCAGATCCGCCTCAACAATGCGCGCGGGGCCAAGCTCGTGCAGCAGCTACTCGCCTTCGCGCGCCAGCAGACGCTGCGCCTCCAGGTCGTCGAGGTGCGGGGCATCATCGAGGCGCTGGCGTCGCTGCTCCGCCGCCTGCTCGGCGGTAACGTCACGCTCGACCTCGATTTCGCCGCCGATACCGCGCCCATCCGTGTCGATCCGGGCCAGCTCGAACAGGTCATCGTCAACCTCGCGGTCAATGCGCGCGACGCGATGCCGGGCGGCGGAACCGTCGAGATCGTCACTCGCTCGGTGCGGGCGGCGGAGGTCTCGGCGCTCGGCCACCGCATCATGCCGACCGGCGACTATGTCGAGATCGCGGTGTGCGATTCGGGCACCGGCATCCCGAGCGAACTGGGCGCCAAGATCTTCGAGCCGTTCTTCACGACCAAGGAATCGGGCAAGGGCACCGGGCTCGGCCTGTCGACGGTCTACGGCATTGTCAAGCAGTCGGGGGGCTTCGTCTTCAACGCCGCGCGGCCCGGCGGGGGGACGGTGTTCAATCTGTATTTCCCGCTCGCCGCCCCGCTCGCCGACGAGGTGCCGCCCGCGCCACCGGCCGCGCTGCCGCAACCGACGCTGGCGTCGGGACGCGCGGCCGAGGTCCTGCTCGTCGAGGACGACCGCGCCGTGCGGACTGTGTTGCGCCGGTCGCTGGCGGGCGGCGGCTTCCACGTGACGGAGGCGGTCGATGCCCTCGCCGCGCTGCCGCTCGTCGAGAACCCCGCGTTCATCATCGACGTGCTGGTGTCGGACGTGATGATGCCCGGGATGGACGGCACGGCGCTCGTCGCGCACGCCCGCGAACGCCGCCCGGGGCTGCCGGTCGTGCTGATGTCCGGCTATGCCGAAGCCCCGCTGCGTGCCGCCGCTGCCGACCCTGCGACGGCCTTCCTTTCGAAGCCGTTCGCCGCTGCGGTGCTGATCGACACGGTTCGCGCCGCGCTCGCGGCGCGGGGGTAGCGGTCAGGCGTCCGCGCGCTGTCGCCGCAGAGCGACCCCGGTCATCGCGAAGCCGCCGAGCAGCAGCGCCCACGTCGCGGGTTCGGGAGCTGCACCGGGCAGCGGGGCGCCGCCGGGCAGCGCGCGGATATTGTCGATGCCGCTGTTCTGAATATTAGGTCCGTTCGAGATAAAGGTGAAATAGCTGACCGGCGTTGCCGACGTGATACCGGCAAAACGCGCGTTGTTGGTGCTGTCGGCATCGCCTGCGAAGCTCAGTGAGCCGAGCAGCGCGTTCGACGCGCTGAAGAACGACACGACGGTGCTCGTGTAGAAATCCGAGAGCAGCACGTCGAAGCCGTAAGCGAGCGTCGGATCGGCGATGTCGCCACGAAAAGCCTCGGTGTCGTTGGCGGTCAGCGCCACCGAAGCATTCAGACCGGTCGCGAAATAATCGGAACCGGGCGCCGAGATGACGATGTCGTGACCGCTCAGCACCGAGAAATAGGTGCCGCTGGCGCGGACCAGCGAGGCGAGCTTGATCTCCCTCGGCGCGGCGGTCTCGAAGTCCTCGATGACCGAAGTCCCCGGCACGGCGGCCTGGAACGCCGCGAGGCTGGTGTAGGTGGTCGCTGCGGTGGGCGCCGACAGGGTGGCGAGTACGGCGACGATAAATGGCAATCGCGACATCGCGAGGGGCCTCCGGAAAAAGAGTGTCAGCGAACTGCGGTCGGGGCCTTGGCGAGCAGTGCGACAGGGGGCGGTTCGACAGGCGGCGGTGCGAGCAGCGATGCCAGCGCGATGCCGATAAGGATCAGTCCGCCCGGCAAGGCGCGTGCCGCGAGAACGCGGCGCGCGATGCGACGCGGCCATCGCCCGTCCCTACCCAGCGATACGGAAACCACAACGATACCCCTGCGTTACAACATCGCGTAGTGTCTTCGTGACCGATTCGCGGGCTGCCGGGTATCCCCATTTGGGGGGGGCGGCTTAAGTTTCTGGAAAGTGAGTGGCGGGGCCGATGCCCGATTGCGTGGCGCAGCGTTTCCTCGATGATTTCCGCGATGCGACGGCGCGCGGGCGGCCGCTCGAGGCGATGGTCGCCGATATCGACGGCTTCACCGCGGCGCTCAACATCGAGCCGCAGGCGCTGGGGGCCGCGATGGCGGCGGCGGCAAACAGCGCGGGCGGCGCGGCGTCGGTGCCCGATGCGGCCTTCGCCAGCGCCGCATGCACCGTCGGCGGCGCGATCGTCGCTGCCGACGCGGCGTTCGCGGCGTGGGACATTCCGCCGCATGCCCTCGCTGCAGCGGTCCGGCAGGCGTGTCCCGCCGATTCCCGCAACGCGGCCACGCTGGCGGCGCCGCGTCTGTCGGCGATCGCCGACGACGCCACTGGGCGCCCCGTCGCGCTCGCCGTCGCGCTGCCCGCTCGTGCGGCCGCGTGGCCGCTCGATCCGGCGGTCCGCGCGGCTCTGGCGAGCGGTGCTGCGGCCTTCGCGGTGCTCGGCGTCAGCGGGGTCGGCAGCGGCGGTGGCGCGGCGCGGCGCGGGCTGGCCGCGTGGGGCTTCAGTGCCGCCGAAATGCGGCTCGCATCGGCGCTGCTGCGGACGCTCGACCTGCGCCGCGCCGCGCAGGACATCGGCGTCGCGTACGGCACCGCGCGTGACACGCTGGCGTCGGCGATGGCGCGCACCGGCGCGCGGCGACAGCCCGAGTTCGTTCGTCAGCTCGCGCTCCTCGGCCTGGGCGACCTGCCCGCGCACGACGCGACGTGGCAGATATTCGCCGACGCCTACGGGCTCAGTGCGCGCGCCGCACGGCTCGCGCAGTTGATCGCCTTCGGGGCGACACGCAACGCGGCGGCGCTCGCGCTCGGCATTTCCGACCACAGCGCCAAGGCCGATCTCAAGACCGTTTACGAACGCTGCGGTATCGACAGCAGCACCGGCGGCGGCGGCGGCGCGGCGCTCGGGCGGATCGTCGCCGAGGTCGATGCACTGGCGCGGCTGGCGGCGGCGACCGATGTCGAGATTCTCGTCGGCGACACCGTATCGGCACCGCTGCGCTTCGTCCGCCGCCGCCGCGCGCCGGGGCGTATCGCGGTCGAAGACCATGGCCCCGATGGCGGCGTGCCGGTCGTCATCTTTCACGTCCCGATCAACGGCCGTCATCTGCCGCGCGTTCTCGTCGCGGCCTTGCAGGCGCACGGCCTGCGCCCGATCTCGGTCGAGCGTCCGGGCTTCGGCCTGACGTCGCCCGCCCCCGGCGCAACGATCGACGAGGTTGTCGCCGAAGCCAATGCCGACCTGATCGACGTGCTCGACGCACTCGGCATCGCGCGCACGCGGTTGCTCGGCCGCAGCGCGATCATGCCGCTGTCCTTCGCCGTCGCGCACCCCGAGCGCGTCGAGAGCGGGGTGTTGCTGTCGGCGTCACCGCCCGATTTCCGACCGTCGCAGGGGTTTTTCGGCGCGTTCTCGGCGCTCGCCATCGACCGTCCGCAACTCATCGACGGGCTGGCGAAGATGGCGGTGCGACTATCGAGCGACAGCGCCATCGTGCGCATGACCGAGAAGGCGATCGGCGGCTGCGCCAGCGACGTCGCGGCCTTCGCCGACCCGGTCAATCGCCGCGATTTCATCCGCGCCTCGCGCCAGTCGGCGACCGGCGACGGCTTTGCCCGCGAGTTCGCGCTGCACGCGCGCGGCGTTATTCCCGATACCGCGCATGCCCTGAACTGGACGATCCTGTTCGGCGAACACGACCCGCTCGGCAGCGGCGGCGAGGCGGGGCGCGCCGCGTGGGTCGCCGCGATGCCGCGCGCGCGTGTCGTGATGGTCGACGGGGCAGGGCGCTTCGTCCACCTCAGCAACCCCGAGCGCATCGCCACCGCGCTCGCCGAACCGTGGTGAAGCGTGTCGTTCCGGCAGCGGAGACCGTTGAAAAGCGCCACGATAACTGCTAACCGATAATTTGTGGAACGTACGCCGGCAATGGACGTGCGTGGGGTATTGCCATAGCCGTCACGGTTGTGGCCTGGGAGTTTGGCGGACAATGCCGCGGGTACTGATCGTCGAAGATGAAGTTCTGATCGGGCTGGTGCTCGAGGATATTCTCGAGATGCTGGATTGTACCGTCGCGGGGAATGCCGCGTCGCTGGCGGAGGCGCGCGCGCTGGTCGCGACACTCGGGCGCGATGGCTTCGACATGGCGATTCTCGACGTCAATCTCGGCACGGATCCGGTCTACCCGCTCGCCGACGAGATTTCGGCGCTCGGCAAGCGCGTCGTTTTCGCGACCGGGTCGCACCCCGACTCGCTGCCGCCGCGCTTCGCGACGTGCGATGTGCTCGAAAAACCCTACGCCGTCGCCGCCGTCGAGCGCATCATGGCGCCGCAGCAAGCCGCCGCGTAAAATCTTTTCGCGGACGTATCGTTCTCCCCTTGTTCTGTTGGAACAAAAGCGGTATATAGGTTGCCTTGCCGGGGCACCGAGCGACCGCTAGGGAGACAGGACATGGCCGCAGCGTTGAAAGTAGTGGAAAACATGGCGTCGGGCGCAGGAATCAAGCCGGTCGGCGACAAGGCCACCGGGGACAAGGCCAAGGCGCTCGAAGCCGCGCTGGCGCAGATCGACCGGGCGTTCGGCAAGGGTTCGGCGATGCGGCTGGGCAGCCGCGAGACGATGGAGGTCGAGGCGATCTCGAGCGGTTCGCTCGGGCTCGACATCGCGCTCGGGATCGGCGGCCTGCCGCGCGGCCGCGTCATCGAAATCTACGGCCCCGAAAGCTCGGGCAAGACGACGCTGGCGCTGCACGCCATCGCCGAGGCGCAGAAGGCGGGCGGCACCGCGGCGTTCGTCGATGCCGAGCATGCGCTCGACCCGGCCTACGCCAAGAAGCTCGGGGTCAACATCGACGAGCTGATCGTCTCGCAGCCCGACACCGGCGAGCAGGCGCTCGAGATCGTCGACACGCTGGTGCGCTCGAACGCCATCGACGTGCTGGTCGTCGATTCGGTCGCCGCGCTGGTGCCGCGCGCCGAGATCGAGGGCGAGATGGGCGACAGTCACGTCGGTCTTCAGGCGCGGCTGATGAGTCAGTCGCTGCGCAAGCTGACCGGCTCGATCAGCCGCTCGCGCTGCACCGTCATCTTCATCAATCAGCTGCGCATGAAAATTGGCGTGATGTACGGCAATCCCGAGACCACGACCGGGGGCAATGCGCTCAAGTTCTACGCCTCGGTCCGCCTCGATATCCGACGCACCGGCCAGATCAAGGACCGTGACGAGGTCGTCGGCAACACGACGCGCGTCAAGGTCGTCAAGAACAAGGTCGCGCCGCCGTTCAAGCAGGTCGAGTTCGACATCATGTACGGCGAGGGCATCAGCCGCATCGGCGAAATCCTCGACCTCGGCGTCAAGGCGGGGGTCGTCGAGAAATCGGGCGCGTG
>JBBQVB010000040.1:0-18777 GCA_038211965.1 Sphingomonadales bacterium | reverse complement strand
CCATGCCGACGTTCGTGTTGCCGCATCCGTTGTTCAGGTTCCTGCCCGAGATTAGCGCCGGGGAGGGGAGACCCGAGGACGGACGGACCAAGTCAAGCTCCCGAGGCGATAGGATCGCCGGCGGGGGTTTCGTGCTGCCTGCTGTTCTTCCCCGCCCCTCCCCGTGACAAACCTCCCCGCGCTCCGTACCTGTCCCCGCGAAACCCCTCCTGCACCCACGAGCCAGTCTTGTCCCACGAGCACCATCACGACCATGCGCCCGCCAGTTTCGACGCAGCGTTCGCGATCGGCGTCGTGCTCAACCTCGGCTTCGTCGCGGCCGAAGCCGGCTATGGCTTTGCCGCCAACTCGCTCGCGCTGCTAGCCGACGCGGGGCACAATGCCGCCGACGTGCTCGGGCTGCTGCTCGCGTGGGGCGCGGCGTGGGCATCGCGGCGGCAGCCCAGCCCCGGCTTCACCTATGGCTGGCGGCGCTCGTCGATCATGGCGTCGACGGTCAACGCCGTCGCGCTGCTGATGGCGGTCGGGATCATCGTCTTCGAGGCGGTGCAGCGGCTCGGCAGCCCGCCGCCCGTCGCGACCGGCACCGTCATGGCCGTCGCGGCGGTCGGCATCGCGGTCAACGGCATCACCGCGTGGCTGTTCGCGCGAGGGAGCCACGGCGACCTCAACGTCCGCGCCGCGTTCCTCCACATGGCTGGCGACGCCGCGACCAGCGCCGGCGTCGTTGTCGCGGCGTTCGTGATGGCGCGCACGGGTGCGCTGTGGCTCGACCCGGTCGTCAGCATCGCGGTCGCTCTGCTGATCGCGCTGGCGAGCTGGGGGACGCTGCGCGAGTCGCTGCGCCTGTCGCTCGACGCGGTGCCGCGCGGTATCGACTGCGCCGCAATCGAGGCCGAACTCCGCGCGCTGCCCGGCGTCGTCGCGGTCCACGATCTCCATGTCTGGCCGATGTCGACCACCGAGGTCGCGCTGACCGTCCATCTCGGCGTGCCGGGGCCGGGGCCGCACGACGCGCTGCTGCGCCGCATCGCGCACGATCTGGCGCACGACCACGGCATCGCGCACCCGACCGTGCAGATCGAGGCCGATCACGCCGCCTGCGCGCTCGAACCCGCCGAGCGCGTGTGACGGCGCCCGACGACCCCGCGCCGTCGCCCACAGGCAAGGCCCGCCGCGAGATCGGGCTGGTCGTCGTCCTCGGCCTGATCGCGCTCGCGGTGCTGGCCTTCGTCCGGCTCGGCGGCGAGGTCGGCGAGGGCGAGACGCGCGCCTTCGACGAGACGCTTCTCCTCGCGCTGCGCGCCAGCGGCGACGTCGCGCAGCCGGTCGGGCCGCACTGGCTGCAGCTGACGATGCTCGACTTCACCGCGCTGGGCGGGACGGCGGTGCTGACGCTGCTGACATTGCTCGCGGCGGGATTCCTGCTGGTGCAGCGGCGTTTCGGTCGCGCGGCGTTCCTCGTCGCGGCGATCGGCGGCGGCGCGATCCTCAGCGGGCTGCTCAAGTCGGGCTATCTGCGCCCGCGCCCGGCGCTCGTCGCGCACCTCGTCGAGGTCAGCAGCCCGAGCTTCCCAAGCGGCCACGCGATGAATTCGGCGGTGGTCTACCTGACGCTCGGCGTGCTGCTGGCGCGCGCCGTCCCCGAGCGGCGCGTCAAGGCATATCTGCTCGGCGTCGCGGTGGCGCTGACGCTGCTCGTCGGCAGTTCGCGCGTCTATCTCGGCGTCCATTATCCGACCGACGTGCTCGCGGGCTGGACGGTCGGCGCGGCCTGGGCGGCGCTGTGCTGGGCGGCGGCCGAGTGGGTGCGACGGCGGCGCATCGCCGGCGGCGGGGCTATTCGCTGAACTCCGCCAGCTCGGGGATGCGCGTGAAGGCGATCTTCGGCCCCGACGAGCGTGTCGCGCCGCGCGCATCGTGACCGATCGTCACCGCGTCGCGGCCCCAGCGACCGTTGACCTTGTCGAGCGCGCGGCTGAGCGACAGGCGCTTCGCTTCGGTCGCCGCGCTGATGCCGTCGCCGCCGTCGAACAGGCCGGGTTGCGCCTCGCTCGCCGGCGTCAGGTCGAGGAAGGTCACCGAGACCTGCAGGTAGCGCTGCTCGGCCATCTCGGTCAGCATCCGCGCCCATAGCCCATCGAGGACGTGCAACAGGGTGAAGCTGTCGTGCGCCGCGACCAGCCGTGACCCACGCGACCATTTCGTCCGCCCCTCGCCCTTGACGCTCAGCGTCAGCAGCGACGTCCGGCACTCCATCCGTCGCAGCCGCGTCGCGGCCTTGAGCAGTAGCCGCCGCGCCACCAGCCGCGCGCGGTCGGGACTGCGCCGTTCGGGACTGAGCACGCTGCTGTGGCCGATGCTGCGGCGCTCCGTCGCGCGCTCGGGCAGGTCGGCGCCGCGTAGCAGCCAGTACAGCCGCTCGCCCCAGACATTGCCCCAGACGCCGAGCGCCTGGCGCGGCGTCAGCGCCAGCACACGCGCCATGTCGACGACGCCCGCCGCAGCGAGGCGTTTCTCCATGTTCTTGCCGACGCCGGGAATGTCGCCGGGCTTGAGGCCGCACAGCCGGTCGTGGAGGGTCGTACTGTCGAGGATCGTCAACCCGTCGGGCTTCATCATGTCGCTGGCGATCTTGGCGAGCAGGCGGTTCGGCGCGACGCCGATCGACGACCTGAGGCAGACCCCGACGTTCGCCGCGACGCCCGCCTTGATCCGCGCCGCGAGGGCCGCGACCTGCGCGGGGGCGTTCTCGTTGTCCATCAGGCGGCACGCCACCTCGTCGATCGAGCACACCGCGGTGACGGGGACGTGGCGCTCGACCTCGGCGATGATCGCGTGGTGGAAGCGGACATATTCCTCGTGACGCGCGGGCACGACGACGAGGTCGCGGCACATCGCCCTGGCCTGCCAGATCGGCGTGCCGGTCTTGATGCCGTACGCCTTGGCCTCGTAGCTCGCGGCGATCGCGGCGGTCGAATCGGTGTGCACCGCGGCGACGGCGATCGGTCGCCCGCGAAGCTCGGGCTGGAGCTGCTGCTCGACACTCGCGAAATAGCTGTTGAGGTCGAAATACAGCCAGCGCAGGGGGCGCGACTCGTCCATGCGCGCTTTTACCACGGATGGAACATCAGGGGAACGAATTGCTGCGCGCGGAGGCGGCTGTTACGCTCGCCACCGCAACGAGTCGGGAGACTGCATGGACATCGCCGCCACTGTCGAGCCTGCGGGCATCCGTGCCGTCGACGCCCACGCGCTCGATGGCAAGCAGCTGCGATATTACGACTTCGCCATGGCGGCGTTCGTCGCGATCCTGCTGTGTTCGAACCTGATCGGCGCGGCGAAACAGGCGGTGGTCACCTTGCCCGTGTTCGGCGAAGTGATCTTCGGCGCGGGCATCCTGTTCTTCCCGCTCGGCTATGTGCTCGGCGACATCCTGACCGAGGTCTATGGCTATGCGCGCGCGCGGCGCATCGTCTGGGTCGGCTTTGCGGCATCGCTGTTCGCCGCCGCGATGGCGTGGGTAGTGGTCAATATAGCGCCCGCGCCGGGCTATACCGGACAGGCGGCGATCGCCGAGGTGTTCGGCCAGACGCCGCGCATCTTCGCCGCGTCGATCGCCGCCATCTGCGCGGGCGAGTTCGCCAATGCCTTCGTGCTGGCGCGGATGAAGGTCGCGACCGGCGGCAAGCGCCTGTGGACGCGCCTCGTCGGCTCGACCGTCGTCGGTCAGGGCGTCGACAGCCTGATCTTCTACCCGCTGGCATTCGCGGGCGTCTGGGAGCCCGAGCGCGTGTTGCGCGTCCTGGCGACCAACTACGCGCTCAAAGTGCTGTGGGAGATCGTGCTGATGCCCGTCACTTACCGCATCGTCGCGTTCTTCAAGCGCGCCGAGGGGCTCGACGTGTTCGATACCACGACCGACTTCAATCCATTCAAGGCAAAGGTCTGAATGTTTCGGTCGCAACGGCGTCGGCGTTAGTATCGACGGCGTCGTTACAGCGGCAATCTGTCGGGAAACTTTACACTCCGACAAATTTCGCGGCGCGCGATTTGAACGATATTAACAGATTAACAGTCTGGCACGATTTTTGCTCCACGGTGTGACGGGCCTGCGTGCTCTTGGCCGCGTGCACAGGAGACTGACCATGAAGCTGAAAATTCTTGCCGCCGCCGTACTGGCCGCAGCGTCGACAACCCCCGCCGCCGCGATCATCAATTCGCCGGTGCCGGTCAACGCCTACATCACCTTCGGTGGCCTGCAATGGGCGTGGGCCAACCCCTGCGCTGCCACCGGCGGTTGCGGCGACATCGACCTGACCTACCAGGGCACGCAGGGCTGGCGCCTGCCGACCGCCGCCGAGTTGGTGGGACGGCCGCAAGCGTCGAACTTCCTGTTCGCTGGCGGCAACGTGCCCCAGAACGGCTTCGACCCGATCAGTCTGTCGCGCTTCGGCGGCGGCAGCGATACACCGATCGATGTCGGCAGCGACGGTGCCTGTGCCGCCGCCTATTTCAGCGTCTCGTTCCGTCACTGCGACTATGGCGACGGCGCTGCCGGGCTGATCTACGGCGAGACCCTGCCCAGCGTCGGCTTCGAGGAAACCTGGGTCGTCCGCAGCGACCGTGGCGTGCCCGAGCCCGCGACCTGGGCGATGCTGATCGTCGGCTTCACGCTCGTCGGCAGTACCATGCGCCGCCGGACGGCCGTCGCCGCCTGACCCCTGACGTGCACCGGCCGGGGCACCCCCCCGGCCGGTGTCGCCTCAAATCCCGCCGACGTCCTCGATCGACAGCAGCGAAGCGTTGCCGCCCGCGCTCGTCGTGTCGGTGCTGACCGTGCGCTCGGTGGCGAAGCGCAGCAGATAGTGCGGTCCGCCGGCCTTGAACCCCGTCCCCGACAGGCCCTCGCCGCCGAACGGCTGGCTGCCGACGACGGCGCCGATCATCGAGCGGTTGACGTAGAGGTTGCCGACCTGCGCCAGCGCTGCGACGCGCTCGGCGGACCCCGCGATACGGCTGTGCAGCCCCATCGTCAGCCCGTAGCCGGTGGCGTTGACCGCGGCGACGGTCCCCTCCAGCTCGCCTGCCTTCCATGTCGCGACGTGGAGCACCGGCCCGAACCATTCGCGGGTCAGGTCGGCGATGCGGTCGAGGCGGATCACCGTCGGCGGCACGATGCCGGGCAAGTCGGCCGTCAGAGCGTGGACCCACCGGTCACGCGCCGACTGGCGATAGGTCTCGAGGCGATCGTAGGCGGCGGCGTCGATCACCGGGCCGACATCGGTGCGCGGATCGCCCGGCGCGCCGAGGACCAGCGTGTCCATCGCGCCCGCCAGCATATGAAGCGTCTTGTCGGCGATATCCTCCTGCAGCAGCAGCAGGCGTAGCGCCGAACACCGCTGCCCCGCCGAGCGGAAGGCGCTCGTCACCACGTCGGCGACGACCTGCTCCGGCAGCGCCGTCGAATCGACGATCATGGCGTTGATGCCGCCGGTCTCGGCGATCAGCGGCACCAGGGGGCGCGTCTCGTCCTCCAGCAGCGTCCGCGCGATGGCGCGCGCGGTGGCGGTCGAGCCGGTGAACGCCACGCCCATCACGCGCGCGTCGGCGACGAGCGCCCGCCCCGCCTCGGCACCGCCCGTCACCAGCCGCAGCACGTCCTCGGGCACCCCCGCCTCATAGGCCAGCGCGACCGCCGCGGCGGCGATGCGCGGCGTCTGCGGCGCGGGCTTGGCGACGACGCTGTTGCCCGCGACCAGCGCGGCGGCGACCTGTCCGATGAAGATCGCCAGCGGGAAGTTCCACGGCGCGACGCACGCGAACACGCCGCGCCCGGCCAGGCGCAGCTCGTTGCGCTCGCCCGTCGGGCCGGGGAGCACGACGGGGGCGAAGTCCTGCCGCGCCCGGATCGCGTAGTAGCGGCAGAAATCGACCGCCTCGCGGACCTCGGCAAGCGCATCGGGGATCGTCTTGCGCGCCTCGTCGACGCACAGCGCCATCAGCGGCAGCCGGTCGCGCTCGAGCAGGTCGGCGAGGGCTTCGAGGACGCCCGCGCGCGCGTCGACGGGGGTCGCGGTCCACGCCGGGAAGGCGGCGTGGGCGGCGGCGACAGCGTCCCCTGCCGCACTTTTCCCGTCATGCTGGTGCAGGCCAGCATGACGAGTGGTGGTTGCGACGTCACGCAACACGTCTGCATCCGCCAGATCCAGCCCTTCCGAATTGACCCGCCCCGGGAAGATGTTGCGCGGCAGCGGGATCGACGGGTGCGCGCTGCCCCCGACACTCGCCACCTTCAGCGCCGGATCGCTGAGCAAATCGGCATCGCTCACCGCCGCGTCCGCCAATTGATGCACGAAGCTCGAGTTCGCGCCGTTCTCCAGCAAGCGTCGGACGAGATACGCGAGCAGGTCGCGATGCCCGCCGACCGGCGCGTAGGTGCGGCAGGCATAGCCGTCGTCGCGCACCGCCCGCTCGAACAGCCCCTCGCCCATGCCGTGGAGCCGCTGGAACTCGAAGTCGCGCCGCTCGCCCGCCCATCCCATGATCGTCGCGACGGTCAGCGCATTGTGGCTGGCGAAGGCGGGCAGGATGTTCGGCGCGTCCAGCATCGCCCGCGCGCACGCGAGGTAGCTGACGTCGGTCGCCGCCTTGCGCGTGAACAGCGGGTAATCGGCGAGGCCGCCCTCCTGCGTGCGCTTGATCTCGCTGTCCCAGTACGCGCCCTTGACGAGGCGGACCATCAGCCGGCACCCGGTCCCGGCCCCCAGTGCCTGCGCCCAGTCGACGACGGCGCGCGCGCGCTTGCCATACGCCTGCGCCGCCATCCCGAAGCCGTCCCAGCCTTTGAGGTCGGGCAGCGCCGCAACGGTCGATATGATGTCGAGCGACATGTCGAGCCGCTCGCTCTCCTCGGCGTCGACGGTCAGCCCGATGCCCGCCCCCGCCGCCTCCTGCGCGAGCGCATGGAGCATGGCGGTCAGCTCGGGCACGCAGGTCGCGGCGTGCGCGGTCTCGTAGCGCGGGTGGAGCGCCGACAGCTTGACCGAGATCGAATGTCCCGCACCGGCCTTCGACGCGCCCACCGAGCGGATCGCGGCGCGGTACGAGTCGAAATAGCGCGCGCCATCCTCGAAGGTCCGCGCCGCCTCGCCGAGCATGTCGAAGCTCGCGGTGAAGCCCTTGTTCTCGGGCAGCGCCGCGCGCGCCATCGCCTCGTCGATGGTGCGGCCCATGACGAAGACCTGCCCCATCAGCCGCATCGCCGCCCCGACCGCCTGCCGCACGAACGGCTCGCCGGCGCGGTTGATCAGGCGTTTTAGCACGCTGGCGCGGCCGGTCTCGCCGACCACCGCGCGCGTCAGCACGAGGCCCCACGTCGCCGAATTGACCAGCAGCGAATCGGACTGGCCCTTGTGCGCCGCCCAGTCCGCGCCGCCGATCTTGTCGCGGATCAGCAGGTCGGCAGTCTCGGCATCGGGGACGCGCAGGAACGCCTCGGCGAGGCTCAGCAGCGCCACGCCCTCCTGCGTGTTGAGCCGGTACTGGTGCAGGAAGCGGTTGACCCACCCTTCCCCCTGCGCCGCACGCAGATCGGCGAGCAGCCCGAGCGCGCGGTTCTCGACCGCCTCGCGCGTCGCGGCATCGAGAGTGGCGGCGGGCAGCAGGCTTCGCATGACCTGCGGTTCGGGGGCACGGTGAAGGGTGCGCATCTGCGCGCGGGCGGCGGTGAGGGTCATGCGTGGGGTGTAGAAACTTTGGCGCGGCACGTCACCCTGCCCGAATATCGCGGGGGACAGCGCGTCCGACTGGGTCTATCCCGCCGCCATGACCTCCCTCCTCCTGTTCTGCGGCTCGCGCACCGGCTCCGACCCCGCGCATGCCGTCGTTGCCCGCAGCCTCGGCGCGTGGTGCGCGGCCCATAGAATTCGCCTGGTCTATGGCGGCGGCGGGATCGGGCTGATGGGCGAAGCGGCGCGGGCGTGCCTCGCAGGGGGCGGCGAGGTGGTCGGCGTCATCCCGCGCCTGCTGATGCGCGAGGAGGTCGCGCAGGTCGGACTGACCGCGATGCACGTCGTCGAGACGCTGCATGCCCGCAAGGCGCTGATGCACGACCTTGCCGATGCCGTCATCGCACTGCCCGGAAGCATCGGGACGCTCGACGAATTGTTCGAGACGATGACGTGGCGCGAGCTGGGCATCCACGCCAAGCCGATCTTCCTGCTGTCGACGACGGGCTATTGGGACCCGTTCATGGCGCTGCTCCGCCATCTCGACGCGCAAGGCTTCGCGCCGCCCGACCTGTTCGAGCTGGTCAAGTCGCTCGACAGCCTCGACGCGTTGGCCGCGCAGGTCGGGCGCGGTTGATTGCTTCGCCTGCCCCCGCTACGGCAGCGGCAACCGGTGCCTGAGGACGCGATGACCAAGATCAAGGTGAAGAACCCCGTCGTCGAGCTCGACGGCGACGAGATGACGCGGATCATCTGGCAGTGGATTCGCGAGCAGCTGATCCTGCCCTATCTCGACATCGACCTGATCTATTTCGACCTCGGCATGGAGCACCGCGACGCCACCGACGACAAGGTGACGGTGCAGAGCGCCAATGCGATCCGCGAGCACGGCGTCGGGGTCAAGTGCGCGACGATCACCCCCGACGAGGCGCGGGTCAAGGAGTTCGGCCTCAAGCGCATGTGGAAGTCGCCCAACGGCACGATCCGCAACATCCTCGGCGGCGTCGTCTTCCGCGAGCCGATCGTCATTTCGAACGTGCCGCGCCTCGTGCCCGGCTGGACCGACCCGATCGTCATCGGCCGCCACGCCTTCGGCGATCAGTACCGCGCCACCGATTTCCTCGTCCCCGGACCCGGCAAGCTGGTGATGACCTTCACCGGCGACGACGGCAAGGTCATCGAGCACGAGGTCTTCCACTACCCCAGCGCGGGTGTCGCTATGGGCATGTACAACCTCGACGATTCGATTCGCGACTTCGCGCGCGCCTGCCTCAACTACGGCATCCAGCGTAAGTGGCCGGTGTACCTCAGCACCAAGAACACCATCCTCAAGGCCTATGACGGGCGCTTCAAGGATATCTTCGAGCAGGTCTACGAGGCCGAATTCGCGGCGCGGTACAAGGCGCTGGGCATCGTCTACGAGCACCGCCTGATCGACGATCTCGTCGCCTCGGCGCTGAAGTGGTCGGGCAATTTCATCTGGGCGTGCAAGAACTACGACGGCGACGTCCAGTCGGACATGGTCGCGCAGGGCTTCGGGTCGCTCGGGCTGATGACCTCGATCCTGCTCACGCCCGACGGCAAGACGGTCGAGGCCGAGGCGGCGCACGGCACCGTGACGCGCCACTACCGCATGCACCAGCAGGGCAAGCCGACGTCGACCAACCCGATCGCGTCGATCTTCGCATGGACCGGCGGGCTCAAGCATCGCGGCAAGCTCGACGACACCCCCGAAGTCACCGCGTTCGCCGAGACGCTCGAGCGCGTCTGCATCGAGACCGTCGAGAGCGGCGCGATGACCAAGGATCTGGCCCTCCTCGTCGGCCCCGATCAGGCGTGGATGACCACCGAGCAGTTCTTCGAGGCGGTTCGCAGGAACCTCGACGCCGCGATCGGGGGCTGAGCGATGCCGCACCGCCTCGGCTTCTCAGCCAAGCGCCTCGCCGCGCTCGATGCCTTCCTCGACGCCAAATACGTCCAGACCGGCAAGCTGCCCGGCACGCTGACGATGGTCGCGCGTCAGGGCGAGATCGCGCACGTCGGGCTGACCGGCATGGCCGACATCGAGCGCGGCGTGAAGCTTGCCGAAGACACGGTCTTCCGCATTTATTCGATGACCAAGCCGCTGACCTCGGTGGCGCTGATGATGCTCGTCGAGGAGGGCAAGATCGCGCTCGACGATCCGGTGCACCGCTACATCCCGACATGGCGCAACCTCGGCGTGTTCGAGGCGGGGACGCACCGCACGGGCTACAAGACGCGGCGCGTCAGCCGCCCGATGCAGGTCGTCGACCTGCTGCGCCACACCGCGGGGCTGACCTATGGCTTCCAGCTGCGCACCAACGTCGATGCCGGTTACCGCGCGCACCAGATCGGCGAGATCGAGAAGGCGGGGACGCTCGCCGGCATGATCGAGGGACTGTCGAAGCTGCCGCTCGAGTTCTCGCCCGGCGAGGCGTGGAATTACTCGGTCGCGACCGACGTCTGCGGCTATCTCGTCGGTGTCGTCGCGGGCGAGCCGTTCGAGGACTTTCTCCAGCGCCGCCTGCTCGACCCGCTTGGCATGGCGGATACCGGCTTTCACGTGAAGCCCGGCAACGCCGCACGCTTCGCGGCGTGCTACGAAGCGACCGCCGAGGGCGGGCTCAAGCTTCAGGACGACCCCGCGACTTCGCCCTATCTGACCGCGCCGAGCTTCATCTCGGGCGGCGGCGGGCTGGTGTCGACGGCAGGCGACTATTTGAAGTTCGCGCAAGCGATGCTCGACGGCGGGCGAACCCGCGACGGCGAGCGGCTGATTTCACGCAAGACGCTCGACCTGATGACCGCCAACCACCTCCCCGGCGGCGCGAGCCTCGCCGACCTGTCGGTGTCGATGTTCAGCGAGGCTGCCTACGCGGGCGTCGGCTTCGGCCTCGGCTTCGCGGTGTCGATGGACGCCGCCAGCACGCTGATGCCGGGCAGCGACGGCGACTATTTCTGGGGCGGCGCGGCGAGCACCTTCTTCTGGATCGACCCCGCCGAGGACCTCATCGGCATCTTCATGACGCAGCTGATCCCGAGTTCGACCTACCCGGTACGCCGCGAGGTGCGGACGATGGTGTACAGCGCGCTCGACGATTGACCTTCTGCCCCCTCCCCTCCCCGCAGGGCGGAGAGAGGGGAGGGAGCAGAAAGAAGGCTTGCGCCAGACGGTCCTCCTGCTAGCCATCAACCGAGCATAACGCCCCGTTTCGAGGGCGGCCTCCGGGGAGAACACACGCATGGCAACCAGGGTAGCGCGAACCGAGCGCGTCGGCGGCGCTTACGCGTGGTACGTGCTGGTCGTCCTCGTGATCGTTTACGCGTTCAATTTCATCGACCGCTCGATCATCGTCACGCTGGCCCCCTATCTCAAGGCCGACCTCGACCTCAGCGACGCGCAGCTCGGGCTGCTGTTCGGCACGGCGTTCGCTCTGTTCTACGCGCTGCTCGGCGTGCCGCTGGCACGGCTGGCCGACAGCTGGGTGCGGACGCGGACGATGGCGCTCGGGCTGGCGCTCTGGTCGGCGATGACCGCGCTGTCGGGGTTCTCGGGCAATTTCACCCAACTCGGGCTGGCGCGCGTCGGCGTCGGCGTCGGCGAGGCGAGCGCCAGTCCGGCGGCGTATTCGCTGCTCAGCGACTGGTTCCCGCGCGAGAAGCGCGCCACCGCGCTCGCGATCTATTCGAGCGGCATCTACATCGGCTCGGGGCTGTCGCTGGTGCTCGGCGCGCTGATCGTCGCGGGCTGGACCAAGGCCTACCCCGGCGGGACCGCGCCGTTCGGCCTCAAGGGCTGGCAGGCGGCGTTTCTTGCCGTCGGGCTGCCGGGGCTGCTGCTCGCCGCGCTCGTCGCGACGATGCGCGAGCCGCCGCGCGGTCAGGCCGACGGCATCATCCAGCCCGCCGACCCCGCGCCGTTCGCCAAGTTCTGGCTCGAACTTACTGCCGTCGTGCCGCCGCTGACCTTCTTCCACCTCGCCAAATTGAAAGCCCCCGCCGCCGAATGGCGCAAGAACCTCGCCGTCGCCGCGCTGCTGATCGGCATCGCCGTGCTGGCGATCCACGTCACCGACGGGCTGCTGACCGCCGACAAGCGCAAGCCGCTCGGGATCGTCGGCGGCATGGAGGTCACCACCAACACCGTCCAGTGGCTGGCGATGGCGCTGGCGCTCTACGGCGCATTCAGCTGGTCGCAGTCGCTGCGGCTGCGCGACGCGCCCGTCCACCGGCTGATCTGGGGCACGCCGACCTTCGTCTATACTGCACTGTCGGGCGGGCTGATTTCCTACGCCAGCTACGGCATCGGCGCATTCATCTTCGTCTATGTGACGCGGATGTTCCCGCACGATCCGATGTTCGGCGGCGACCCCGTCAGGATCGGCCTGACGCTCGGCTTCATCGGCGCGGGCGGCGGCTGGCTGGGGACGACTCTCGGCGGGGTGTTCGGCGACATGCTGCGCAAGCGCAGTCCGGCAGGACGGCTGTGGCTGGCGCTCGGCGCGGTCGCACTGTCGGCCCCGGTCGGTGCGGCGGCGTTCCTGACGCACGACCTGCGGACGATGCTGCTGCTCTATGTCGTCATCGTGACGATCCCGACGATGTGGCTCGGGCCGTGCGCGACGACGTGCCAGGACCTCGTCCTGCCGCGGATGCGCGGCGCGGCGACGGCGGCGTTCTTCCTCGGCACCAACCTCATCGGCCTCGCGATGGGGCCGTACATGGTCGGCCTTGTCAGCGACGCGACGGGCGACCTGCGGCTCGGGCTGCTGTCGGTCTATGCCGGCGCGCCGATCGTGTGGTTCTGCCTGTGGCGCGCGATCCGCCTGCTCCCCGCCGCCGAGGCGAGCCGCATCGAGCGCGCGCGCGCGGCGGGGGAAGCGATTTGAACGAGGGAACCTAGCCATGAAAATCGAACAGCTCTTCTCGGTCGCGGGCAAGGTCGCGATCGTCACCGGCGGGTCGCGCGGTATCGGCGCGATGATCGCGCGCGGCTATGTCGAGAACGGTGCGCGCGTCTACATCACCTCGCGCAACGCCGCGGTCTGCGATGGTCTCGCGGCCGAAATGTCGAAGATCGGCGAGTGCATATCGATCCCCGCCGACCTGTCGCAGATGGACGAGATCGAGCGCTTCGCCGCCGAGTTCGAGGCGCGCGAGCCGAAGCTCGACATCCTCGTCAACAACGCCGGGGCGAGCTGGGGCGCGCCGTTCGGGGCATTCCCCGAGAGCGGCTGGGACAAGATCATGGACCTCAACGTCAAGTCGATCTTCTTCCTGACGCAGCGGCTGGGCGCGCGCCTCGAAGCGGCGGGCACCCCCGACAATTTCGCGCGCGTCATCAACATCGGCTCGATCGACGGGCTGCACGTCTCGGGCATCGAGACCTACAGCTATGCCGCGTCGAAAGCCGCCGTGCTCCACCTGACCAAGATGCTGGCGAAGTTCCTCGCCGCCAAGCACATCGCGTGCAACGCCATCGCACCGGGCTATTTCCCGTCGAAGATGACGGCGGGCATTCCCGACGACCTCGCGGCCGCGACGCTGGCGGCGACGCCGATGCACAGCCGGGGGACGCCCGAGGACGCGGCGGGCGCGGCGATCTACCTCGCGTCGCGCGCCAGTGGTTTCGTGACGGGAAGCGTCATCGCGGTCGACGGGGGGTTCGCGACGACCGCCTGAGGCGGCACCGTCGCTGCCCACCACTCGAACACTTCGCGCTGCCGCGCCCGTACCCAAGCCGCCGCCTCCGGCCCCTCCCACGCGCCGCGATAGCCCGAGCCGCGCGTGCCTTCCGCGACCCACCAGCCCTGCCCCGGCAGCCGGTCCGACTGGCGCACCACCAGCACCGCGAGTTCGGGCCGCCCTGCCCCGCGTTCGCCCGCGTCGACATGGTCGAGCAGCTTGCACAGCGCGCGCATCTTCGGGCGGCTGAAACCATGCCCCAGCGCTGCCAGCGCCTCGCTGTAGGTGACGCTCTCGCCCGCCCGCGCCGCCGCCTGCAGCAGCGCGGCGAGGACGTCGGGGTCCATTATTTCCCGTCGGCCAGCAGATACGACTGCCAGAACGCCAGCACGCCCCAGAAATTATAGTCGGTGTTGGCCTTCTTGCGGTAGCCGTGCCCCTCGTCGGCCGCCAGCATGTGCCAGACCGTGCCGCCGTTCCCCCGCACCGCCGCGACGACCTGCGACGCTTCCGACGGGGGCACGCGGGGATCGTTGCCGCCGGTGACGACCATCAGCGGCACCTTGATCCTGGCGATGTTGGTCAGCGGCGAAATCTCGAGCAGCTTGGCGCGCTGTTCGGGGATGCGCTCGTCGCCGTATTCGACGCGGCGCAGGTCACGGCGATAGCTCTGGGTGTTTTCGAGGAAGGTGACGAAGTTCGAGATCGCGACAGTGCACTGCGCCGCCTTGAAGCGTCCGGCGTAGCGGATCGCGCTGGCGTAGCACATATAGCCGCCGTAGCTGCCGCCGGCTTCGGCGATACGCCCCGCGTCGATGCCCGGATCCGCGGCGAGCGCGTCGAGGAACGCGCCGATGTCCTTGACCGAGTCCTCGCGCTTGAACGGCCCGTTGTCGAGGCCGAGGAAGCGCTTGCCGTACCCCGTCGAGCCGCGGACGTTGGGGTAGAACAGCGCGACGCCAAGTTCGTTAAGATAATAGTTGTTGCGCCCCTGGAAGCCGGGCCGCGACTGGCCCTCCGGCCCGCCGTGGATCGAGAAGATCAGCGGGCGCTTGCCGGGAAACTTCGCCGGGTCGGGGCGATACAGCAGGCCCGACACCGCGAGGCCGTCGAAACTCTTGACGCGCACCAGTTCGGGCTCGCGGTTCTGCGCGGGATCGAGGCCGCCGGTCTCGCTCGTCGTCCAGCGTCGGGCCTTGCCGGTCTTGCCGTCGACGACCCACGCATCGGCAGGCGAGCGCGCGCCGTCGAGGCTGACCGCGATGTCGCCCCACGGCGCGATCTCGAGGCTCCCGATGACCCCGGTCGGCAGCGCGAGTGTGCGCACCTGCCCCGTGCGGCGGTCGAGCCGTCGCAATTTCGAAGCGCCATCCTCGTTGACGACATAGGCGATGAAGCTGCCGTCGTCGGCGAGCGCGTAGGCGTCGACGTCCCACTTCGTCTCGGGGCTGACGGGCTTGAAGCCGCCACCGCGCGTCAGCGTGCCGAGGCGCGAAAAGTCGCTGCCCGCATCGGCGAGAACGTAGATCGTGCCGTCGGGAGCGTAGCGCGGCTCGCGCCACGAGATCGCCGCGCCCTCGGGGGTCAGGCGCGTCAGCTTACCCGACGCAAGGTCGAGTTCGAAGACTTCGGATTTCTCGGCCGACACCGAGCGCGTCACGAGCGCCTTGGCATTGCCTTGGGCGAAATCGTCGAAGCTCCAGCCGTTCTCGCCCGTCTGGTGGACCATCCGCGCGCTGCCCGGCACGCGGGGATCGATGACATAGAGGTCGCTCGCGGTGCCGTCGCGCTTCGTGCTGGTGAAACCGACGAGCCTGCCGTCGCGGCTCCACCGGCCGCCCTCGTTGCGGCTCTTTCCGTCGGTCAGCATCGTGAGCTGTCCGCCCTTGAGCGTGTAGAGCTGGAAGAACTCGCCGCCGCCGACGTCCTTGCGGACGAGCAGCGGCGCGCCGGCGACCTGGGCGTAGGACGCGTCGACGATCGGCTCGGCCTCGAAGCTGATCTGGCGGCGGTCGGCGCCCGGCCCCGCGACCTCGTGGAGCTGCGCCGCATTGCCGAACCGCGTCGAGATCAGCAGGCCGCGCGTCGTGGGGTTCCAGCCGAGCACGCTCGCGGTGCGATACTCGAGATAGGGCTGCGTGGCGGTACGCAAGGCATCGGGAAGCGGCGGCATGCCGTCGGCGGTGATCGCGGCAGGCCGGGGAATGGCAGAGGCAGTCTCCGCCCGCGTCGCAGTCGGCACGAGCGCCGAAGCCGCCGAAATCGTCACTGCTGCCGCTGCCAGCCAGACCGTGCGTCGCATCGTCCACCCCACCCGAAAATACTCGCAGCTCCCGGCTAGCCATGCCAAGCCGCGCGCGCAATGGCCTTCGACCCCGCCCAGCCCTTCGTCCTGCTCGACGACGCCGTCAGCGGGCGGGCGCGGCTCTACACGGGGGTCGAAGCGGTGGTGCGCGCCGATACGCCAGCCGAGGTGCGGCCCGCGCTGGCGGCGCTCCGTGCGCTCGGCGGCGAGCGCGCGGGGTTTATCGGGTATGAGGCGGGGACGGCACTCATGCCGATCGACGCGAGCGCCCGTCCCGACGATTGGCACACGCAAGTCTCCCGATTGATCGCAGCTAGAACGGGAGAACTGACCGGCGTACTACATCACCCGCAGATCGGTCCGATCGACGTCATCTATGGCGATAGCGAATATGGCCTTGCCCACATTGTCGCCAAACACCCCGACGTTATTCCAAGGCTACCGTTGCTCGTCCCCACGCTGAGCATCACACATAGCAGTGCGAACCGGGTTCGCCTCGGCGGCCAAGGTTATGTCGCGGTCATCAGGCTCGATCTCGACGCGCGTCCGAAGCGATGGCTGCTCACCGCGTTCGCAACGAATAGCCCCGCGTCGACGGAGGACGGACGTGTCGACGCTAACAGCCGGGACGGCTCCCCCGGCCTAGGGCGTGCGCAGAATATAGTCGACGTCAGGCTTACGGACAATGGCAAGGGCTTACCCCTGCTCTGGTTCGCCCGCTTTGCACGCGTCGAGACTCTCAACTCCGCGGCAATCGAGGCAATGCTCGACCGCGGCCCGGCCTGGTTCGGTCCGGTCGAGCCGCTAATTGACCGCGTCGAATACGACGCCATGCTGGCACGCATCGGCGCGCTGATCGCGGCGGGCGACATCTATCAGGCCAACGCGACCTTCGCCGCGACGGTTGCGACGCGCGGCCACCCGCTGGCGCTGTTCCGCCGCCTGCGCGCCGCGCAGCGCGCCCCCTATGGCGCACTGATTCATATCGGCGACGACTGGCTGCTCAGCCTGTCGCCCGAGCTGTTCTTCGAGCTCGATGGCCGCAAGCTGACGACGCGGCCGATGAAGGGGACCGCCCCGCGCGGCCCCGATGCCGCGAGCGACGAGGCCGCGGCGCGCGCGCTCGCCGCCGACCCGAAGGCGCGCGCCGAGAACCTGATGATCGTCGACCTGCTCAGGAACGACCTGTCGCGCGTCGCAGTGCCGGGGTCGGTCGCAGTGCCGGCGCTGTTCGCGGTCGAGCGCTATCCGACGGTGCTGCAGATGACCTCGACGGTCACCGCGACGGCACGCGGCGAGGCCGACGCGGTCGACGCGCTCGGGGCGCTGTTCCCGTGCGGCTCGGTGACCGGCGCGCCGAAGCACCGCGCGATGCAGGTCATCGCCGAAGTCGAGGGCGGCCCGCGCGGCGTCTACACAGGGACCATCGGCGCAATCGGCGCGAACGGCGACGCGCGCTTCAACGTCGCGATCAGGACGCTGACGATGCGCCGCGACGGGGCGGGCGCGACGCTGGGGCTCGGCGGCGGCATCGTCGCCGACAGTGAGGCCGACGCCGAATGGGCCGAGGCGCTGGCAAAGGGCGCGTTCCTCGCGCGCCGCGCCGGACCTGCCGATGCTATCGAGACGCTGCGTTTCATCATGGGCGAAGGCATCGCGCACCGCGCTCGGCACCTCGCGCGGCTGGCGGCGAGCGCGGCGTTTCGGGGCTCGACGCTCGATCCAGTGGCGGTCGAGGCGGCGCTCGACGGGGCGACGCGCGAGCTGCGCGCCGACGCCCGGCTGCGCCTGCTCGTCGCGGCGAGCGGGGCCGTTGCAGTTCAGGCGAGCCCCCTGCCGCCGCCCCCCGCAGAACCCGTCACCGTCGCACTCGCGGCGCTGCCGGTATCGCCCGACGACTGGCGGTTGCGCCACAAAACCACCGACCGCGCTTTCTACGACGAGGCCCGCCGCGCTTCGGGGGCATTCGAGGTCGTCTTCATCCGCCCCGACGGGCGCGTCACCGAGGGCAGCTTCACCAGCGTCTTCGTCCGCCGCGCCGACGGCCTCCTGCTGACCCCGCCGCTCGCCGACGGTCTTCTCCCCGGCATCCTCCGCGCGCACCTGCTCGACACCGGCGCGGCGGTCGAGGCCGCGCTCACCGTCGCCGACCTCGCGGGCGAGTTCATGATCGGCAACGCGCTGCGCGGATTGTTGCGTGCCCGGTTGCAAGACGCCGCCCCCACCCCCTAGAAGGCCGCCGTACCGCCGAAGGCTCGCCTCATGACCATGCTCTCCGCCGCGATCCAGCGCATCCAGCCGTCGCCGACGATCGCCGTCACCAACAAGGCGGCGCAGTTGAAGCGCGAGGGGCGCGACATCATCGGCCTCGGCGCGGGCGAGCCCGACTTCGATACGCCCGATTTCGTCAAGGACGCCGCCATCGCCGCGATCCGGCAGGGCCAGACCAAATACACCCAGGTCGACGGCACGCCTGAGCTGAAGGCCGCGGTCCAGGCCAAGTTTCGCCGCGACAACGGCCTCGACTACGGACTCGACCAGATCACCGTCAACGTCGGCGGCAAGCAGACGATCTTCAACGCGATGGCGGCGACGCTCGACGTCGGCGACGAGGTCGTCATCCCCGCGCCCTATTGGGTCAGCTATCCCGATATCGTCCAGTTCATGGGGGCGACGCCGGTGATCGTGCCATGCGGCATCGACGCCGGCTTCAAGCTAAGCCCCGAGGCGCTCGATGCCGCGATTACGCCGCGCACCAAGTGGCTGTTCCTCAACTCGCCGTCGAACCCGACCGGCGCCGCCTACACGCGCGCCGACCTGCAGGCGCTGACCGCCGTGCTGCTGCGCCACCCGCACGTTCACGTCATGACCGACGACATGTACGAGCATATCGTCTACGACGGCTTCGAGTTCGCGACGCCGGCGCAGGTCGAGCCCGCGCTGTTCGACCGGACGTTGACGGTCAACGGCGCGTCGAAGGCCTATGCGATGACCGGTTGGCGCATCGGCTTCGCGGGCGGTCCGGCGTGGCTGATC
>JBBQVB010000039.1:0-19379 GCA_038211965.1 Sphingomonadales bacterium | reverse complement strand
TTCGATCGCCGTGACCGATGCTTCGGCGACGATGGCGTTATTGGCGGCGCTCTCGGCCGGGGTGCCGAGGCGGCGGAAACGGCCGACCTCGGCGACCAGCGCGGCGCGGACCGGGGCGCACTGCTTGAACGCCGCGTCGGCGGCGTCGGCCGCTTCGGTCGTCGGCGTGGCGAGCTTCTTCGTCGTGGTATCGACGCACGTCGACCACGCCGCCGTCGCCGCATCGACCTTGTCGCGTGCGACCTGGCCGACGACGGGGCCTCGCGGCGTGGGCGCGTCGCACGCGGCCAGCGCAAGAATGGCGGCGAGGAGGGGCAACGCGTGCCTCACCCGACGCTTCCCTCCAGCGAAATGCCAAGCAGCTTCTGTGCCTCGACGGCGAACTCCATCGGGAGTTGCTTCAAGACTTCGCGGCAGAAACCGTTGACGATCAGCGCGACCGACTCCTCGGCGTTGAGCCCGCGCGACATCGCGTAGAACAGCTGGTCGTCGCTGATCTTCGACGTCGTCGCTTCGTGCTCGATTTGCGCGGTGGGGTTGCGGACCTCGATATACGGGACGGTATGCGCCCCCGACTGCGACCCGAGCAGCAGCGAATCGCACTGGGTGAAATTGCGGACGTTCTCCGCCGACGCCGCGACCCGAACCAGTCCGCGATAGGTGTTGTCCGATCGTCCCGCCGAGATACCCTTCGACACGATCGTCGACCGGGTATTCTTGCCGAGGTGGATCATCTTGGTGCCGGTATCGGCCTGCTGGCGGTTGTTGGTCACCGCGACCGAGTAGAACTCACCGACCGACCCCTCGCCGCTCAACACGCACGACGGGTATTTCCAGGTGATCGCGCTGCCGGTCTCGACCTGCGTCCAGCTGACCTTCGACCGCGCGCCTTTGCAAAGGGCGCGCTTCGTCACGAAATTATAGATACCCCCGACGCCGTTGACGTCGCCGGGATACCAATTCTGCACGGTCGAATATTTGATCTCGGCATCATCCAGCGCGATCAATTCGACGACGGCGGCGTGGAGCTGGTTCTCGTCGCGCATCGGCGCGGTGCAGCCTTCGAGATAGCTGACGTGGCTGCCCTTGTCGGCGACGATCAAGGTGCGCTCGAACTGCCCGGTGTTCTGGGCATTGATGCGGAAGTAGGTCGACAGCTCCATCGGGCAGCGGACGCCCTCGGGGATGTAGACGAAGGTGCCGTCGCTGAAGACCGCCGAGTTGAGGCACGCGAAGTAATTGTCGCGCTGCGGCACGACGCTGCCCAGCCACTTCTTCACGAGGTCGGGATATTCCTTCACCGCCTCGCTGATCGCGCGGAAGATCACGCCCGCCTTTTCGAGTTCGGCGCGGAAGGTCGTCGCGACGCTGACACTGTCGAACACCGCGTCGACGGCGATGCGGCGGCTGCCCTCGACGCCCGCGAGCATCTCCTGCTCGGCGATCGGGATGCCGAGTTTTTCGTAGGTACGGCGGATCTCGGGATCGAGTTCGTCGAGGCTGGCAATCGTCGGCTTGGCCTTGGGCGAGGCGTAGAAATACATGTCCTGATAGTCGATCGGCGCGATGTCGAGCTTGGCCCAGTCGGGGGTCGGCAGCGTCAGCCACAGGCGGTACGCCTTCAGCCGCCAGTCGAGCAGCCACTGCGGCTCGCCCTTTTGCGCGCTGATGTAGCGCACCGTGTCCTCGCTGAGCCCCTTGGGGGCCATGTCGGACTCGATGTCGCTGACGAAGCCCCATTTGTAGGTCGCGAGGTCGTCGACGGCGGCGTGCGCCTCGGCATCGCGGACGCGGCTATCGAGGTCGAGGTCAAGGCTATCGGTCATGCGGGCACCGGGGTACGCGAGGGAAGGGGCGTGGCAAGCTGCGCAAGTGTCACGGCCCCGAGCGCGCTGCGGACGGCGGCGTTGATCGGCCCCCAGTGCGGGCGGACGGCGCAGCTGCCTTCGAGGGTGCAGGCGGAAACCTCGCCCTGCTGGCAGTTGGTCAGCGCAATCGGACCATCGACCGCCTCGACGATGCTCGCGATGCTGATCTCGGCGGCGGCGCGGGCGAGATGGCAGCCCCCCGCGACACCGCGCGTCGAGACCAGCAGACCGGCGCGCACCAGCGTGCCCATCAGCTTGGCGACGGTGGGCGCGGGGATGCCGGTGTGCGCCGCGACCACTGCTGCCGAGAGGCGCGGGTCGTCGCAGCGCGCGGCAGCGGTCATCACCACCACGGCATAGTCGGCGAGATTGCTGAGGCGGATCACGCGGTTTCCCGAAAGTGGAGCGATTTCGTCCGGCTTATGTGGGGGAGGCGCGCGGGGAGGTCAAGGCGGGGCGTTGCGGATCGGATGCCGGGCGCCGCGGCAAAGCCGCAGCCGTCGGTCGGGTCGGGCGCGAGGACGCTCGCCCGCCGTCCGGCTTCGCGCGACTCGCGGGCTAAGGCGACGCCGCACTCAGCTATACAGCGCCAGTTTCGGCAACCCCGGCAGCAGCTTGCGCCGGGCGATCGTCATCCGGCTGACGGGTGCCGCATCGGCGATGAAGCGCGACGGGGTCATGCCGATGAACTGCTTGAATTCGCGGATGAAATGCGACTGGTCGTAGAAAGCGTCGCCGGCAGCGTCGCTCCAGTTCGCGACGTCACCATTGCCCAGCCGCACGGCCGCCTGAAGCGCGCGGTATTTGCGCGCCAGCACCTTGGGCGGCGCGCCGTAATAGCGCCGCGTCCAGCGCTCGACCTGCCGCGCCGACATCCCTGTCGCTTCGATCAGCGTATCGACCTGCGGGTCGTGCGTCGCGGTCAGCCAGTCGTCGGCGAGGTCGGTGAACCACATCGGCACCGCGAACGCCTTGGCCTGCAGCGCGAGGAAGAAGCGGTCGACGACGGCGATCCGCGCCGCATCGCCGCGCGCGTTGCCGAGCGCCTGCAGCGTCGCCTCGGCATCCGAACCGGCGAGCCCGCCGAGATCGGTCGCGGTGTCGGCAAGCGTGTCGGCCGCGACGCCGAGCAGCGCGCTCCACCCCGCCGGCATCAGCCCTGCGCCGAACAGCCGGAACGGCCCGCGCGCCTGAGTCGCCACCGGCCCGGCGGTCGGTCCGGCGACGAGTGCGCGCGGGCATTCCACGATCCGCCCGTCGTCATAGCCATAGCGCAAGCTGCCCTGGACGATGAAGCGCACCTGCCCCAGTTCGGCGCGCAGCCGGTCGGCGAGCAGCGGCTGGTCGATCTCGCACCAGTAATAGGACGAGATCAGTCCGCGCAGCGGCGGGGCGGGGGCGAAATAGCGGATACTGACCATAGTCATGCAACCCCTGCTGCCGCTGGCGACGATAGGCTTCGCAGCTTGCGAAGCGGTGAATCGCGAGCGGTGGCGCGGACGCGGCGGCTCCCTCAAGCCGTCGGCCGACGCCGCCAAGGGTCCCCGGACCCGGGACCACGCCGTGCTGGTAGCCGATTCGCGTCAACATGAACAGCATTTCGAGCGGTCGCCGAAATAAATTCTGTCCCGCGAAAGCGGTACGCGTTTTGTCATCAAAGCTCGCGTACGCGCGCGCGACTCCCTATATGATGGCGACGCTGGCGCGCCGCGCCTGCCCCAGGCCCCCGAGGAACCCAGCTTGTCCGACGAAACCAACATGGCCGAAGGCGATTACGGCGCGGATTCGATCCAGGTGCTGCGCGGCCTCGACGCCGTCCGCAAGCGCCCCGGCATGTACATCGGCGACACCGACGACGGCTCGGGCCTGCACCACATGGTCTTCGAGGTCTCGGACAACGCCATCGACGAGGCGCTGGCGGGCTATTGCGACCGCATCGACATTCGCCTCAACCCCGACGGCAGCGTCACCGTCGCCGACAATGGGCGCGGCATCCCGACGGGCATCCACTCGGAGGAAGGCGTCAGCGCCGCCGAGCTGGTGATGACGCAGCTCCACGCCGGGGGAAAGTTCAACAACTCCGACGAGAACGCCTACAAGGTTTCGGGCGGGCTGCACGGCGTCGGCGTCTCGGTGGTCAACGCGCTCAGCGACTGGCTCGACCTGCGCATCTGGCGCGAGGGTGGCGAGCACTACATGCGCTTCCACAATGGCGACGCGCAGGCACCCTTGAAGGTCGTCGGCCCGCAGGGCGAGCGGCGCGGCACCGAAGTCACCTTCCTGCCCAGCCCCGCCACCTTCAAGATCGTCGAGTTCGACTTCGCCAAGCTCGAGCATCGCTTCCGCGAGCTGGCCTTCCTCAACTCGGGCGTCCGCCTGTTCCTCACCGACGCGCGCCACGCCGAAACGCGCACCGTCGAGCTGTATTACGAGGGCGGCATCGCGGCGTTCGTGAAGTACCTCGACCAGTCGAAGACCGCGCTGATCTCGGCCCCCGTCGCGATTCACGGCCAGCGCGACGACATCGGCATCGAAGTCGCGCTCGAGTGGAACGACAGCTACTACGAACAGGTGTTGTGCTTCACCAACAACATCCCGCAGCGCGACGGCGGTACGCACCTCGCGGCGTTCCGCGCCGCGCTGACGCGGACGCTCAATACCTACGCCAACAAGTCGGGCGTGCTGAAGAAGGAGAAGGTCGAGCCGACCGGCGACGACATGCGCGAAGGGCTCACCGCGATCATCTCGGTCAAGCTGCCCGACCCGAAGTTCAGCAGCCAGACCAAGGACAAGCTGGTCAGCTCTGAAGTCCGCCAGCCGCTCGAATCGCTGATCGCCGACAAGCTCGCCGAATGGCTCGAGGAAAACCCGGCGCAGGCCAAGACGATCATGCAGAAGATCATCGAGGCGGCAATCGCGCGCGAGGCGGCGAAGAAGGCGCGCGACCTGACGCGGCGCAAGGGCGGCCTCGACATCGCGTCGCTGCCGGGCAAGCTTGCCGATTGCCAGGAGCGCGACCCGGCGCTCAGCGAAATCTTCCTCGTCGAGGGCGACAGCGCCGGCGGCTCGGCGAAGCAGGGCCGCAACCGCGCCTTCCAGGCGATCCTGCCGCTGCGGGGCAAGATCCTCAACGTCGAGCGCGCGCGTTTCGACCGGATGCTCGGCTCGAAGGAGATCGGCACGATGATCCAGGCGCTCGGCACCGGCATCGGCCGCGACGAATTTCGCATCGAGAAGCTGCGCTATCACAAGGTCGTCATCATGACCGACGCCGATGTCGACGGCGCGCATATCCGGACGCTGCTGCTGACCTTTTTCTACCGGCAGATGCCCGAGCTGATCAAAGGCGGCTTTCTCTACATCGCGCAGCCGCCGCTGTATAAAGTCGCGCGCGGGCGGTCGGAGGTCTATCTCAAGGGCGATGCGGCGCTCGACGAGTATCTCGTCGATACCGGGCTGACGGGCCTCGAACTCCAGGGTGCGGGCGAGTTGCGGACGGGCAACGACCTGCGCGCGCTGGTCGAACATGCGCGGCGGATGAAGACGCTGACCGCGCACATCCCGCGCCGCTACGACGAACGGCTGATCGAGGCGCTGGCGCTGAACGGCGGCCTCGACCCCGCCATCGGCGACGATGTCGCCCTGCTCGCCGCCGCCGCCGACCGCACGGCGGCGTGGCTCGAACACGGCTCGGACATCAAAGGCTGGCTGGTCGAGCCGGCGGCCGAGGGCGGCTATCACTTCAGCCGCGCCGACCGTGGCGTCACCGACCATTTCATCGTCGACCGGGCGCTGCTGGCGAGTGCGGAGGCGCGCAAGCTCCATGCGCTGGCGGGCGAGGAAGCGGCGACCTATGCGCTCCCCGCCAAGCTCGGGACCATCGACATCCGCCGCCCGTCCGAACTGCTCGGCGCGGTGCTCGACGCGGGGCGCAAAGGCCTCGCGGTGTCGCGCTACAAGGGGCTGGGCGAGATGAACGCCGAGCAGTTGTGGGAGACGACCCTCGACCCGCAGGCGCGGACGCTGCTGCGCGTCACCGCCGACGAGGCCGATCTGGCGGACGAGATCTTCACCAAGCTGATGGGCGAAGTCGTCGAACCGCGCCGCGAGTTCATCCAGGACAATGCGCTGTCGGTGGCGAACCTCGACGTCTAGCATCCGGCGCGCCTTGCCCCGGTCCGAAAATAACCATATTCGGCACCTAGGGGGACCGAGTATGCTTACCCAAGACGCGCTGGCCCGGACGGGCGGGGTCATTCCGCTGCTCCCCGAGGCGGCGGCGGTCGAACTGTCGATCGTCATGCCGTGCCTGAACGAGGCCGAAACCCTCGGCATCTGCATCGAGAAGGCCAACCGCTTCTTCGCCGACAATTACGTCGCGGGCGAAGTCGTCATTGCCGACAACGGCTCGACCGACGGCAGCCAGGCGATCGCGACGGCGCTCGGCGCGCGCGTCGTCGCGGTGCCGATCCGGGGCTATGGCGCGGCGCTCGCAGCGGGCATTGCCGCGGCGCGCGGGCGTTTCGTCGCGATGGGCGATTCGGACGACAGCTACGATTTCCTGGGGCTGATGCCCTTCCTTGAGCGCCTGCGCGACGGCGAGCAGCTGGTGATGGGTAACCGCTTCAAGGGCGGCATCCTGCCCGGCGCGATGCCGCCGCTCCACCGCTACCTCGGCAATCCCGTGCTGAGCTTTGCCGGCCGCCTGTTCTACAACGCCCCGATCGGCGATTTCCACTGCGGCCTGCGCGCCTTCGACCGCGCCGCGATTCTCAACCTCGGCCTCAAGACGACGGGCATGGAGTTCGCCTCCGAGATGGTCGTCAAGGCACAGTTGAGCGGCCTGCGCCTCGCCGAGGTGCCGACGACATTGTCGCCCGACGGGCGGTCGCGCCCGCCGCATCTGCGGTCGTGGCGCGACGGCTGGCGGCACCTCAAGTTTCTGCTGACCTTCGCCCCCAAGGCGCTGTTCTTCTACCCCGGCCTCGTGCTGGCGCTCGCCGGTGTCGCGGGTCTCGCCGCGCTGTTGCCCGGCAGCGTCAGCGTCGGCTCGGTCCGCCTCGGCGTCACGACGATGGTGTTCTCGGCCGCCAGCGTCATCATCGGCGCGCAACTGATGAGCTTCGCCGTCGTCGCGCGGCTGTTCGGCGTTCGCGAGGGGCTCTGGCCATCAAGTCCGCGCACCGCGCTGGCGCGTCGCTGGTTCAGCATCGACCGGGGCTGCATCGCGGGCGCGGTCATGCTCACCACCGGCATCGTGCTGGCGGCGAGCGCGGTGCTCGGCTGGGCCGGGCAGGGCTACGGCGACATGGATGCCGAGGCGCTGCTGCGGCTGGCGATCCCCGCCGTGGTGCTGTGCGCGCTCGGGGTGCAGGCGCTGGTCACCGGCTTTTTCACCGCGCTGCTCACCGAATAGGCGGGGCGTTCAGCGCAGCGCCGCCGCGATCTCGGGGCCGCGCCAGTCGACGGGGCCGTTGACGCGCCAGCGCTCGCGGCCGCGCGCATCGTAGAGGATGCTGACCGGCAGCCCCGCCGCGCCGACCGCCTGGGCGTAGTTGCCCGGCGCGTCGAGGCGCGCGACGAGGTGCGCGAACTTGTCGGTGGTCCAGAATTTGTCGACCGCGCGCCAGCCGCCGAGGTCTTGGCTGATCGCCAGCACCGTCACATCGCGCGCATTGCCCGCCATGAAGCCGTCGAGGTCGGGCAGCTCGGCGATGCACGGCGCGCACCATGTCGCCCACAGGTTGACCAGCACCGGCTTGCCCTTGAAGTCGGCGACGCTCGCGCTGCTGCCGTCGCGCATCACGAACTTGACCGCCGGGGCCGGTGTCCCGGCGTGGCTGCGGTCGAGGCGCGCATTGAGCGGCTTGCCTTGCGACGCCCCCGCCTTTCGCATATCCGCAGCAGCCGAACCGGGCGCGCCGCAGCCCGCCAGCGCAAGCCCGAGGAGCATGGCGATCACGACGCGCAAGTCCGACTCCAATGCGTTGTGGGGCGGCCGCTTCGGCGGTGGCCCGGCGGCGGTGATGCGCGACATAAACGCGTCGATCGGCTTCGACAATCGGCTGTGGCGGCAGGACATCTCCGCGAGCCGCGCGCATGTCGCGATGCTGGGCGCGCAGGGCATCGTCGAGGCGGCCGATGCGGCGGCGATCGACGCGGGGCTGGCGACGATCGCCGACGAATACGAAGGCGGCGGTCTGGTCGAGGACGCGGCGCTCGAGGACATCCACATGCACGTCGAGACGCGCCTGGCCGAACTGATCGGCCCGGTGGCGGGTCGGCTGCACACCGCGCGCTCGCGAAACGACCAGGTCGCGACCGATTTCAGGCTGTGGGTGCGCGACGCCATCGACGCGATCGACGAAGGACTCGCGGCGTTACAGATGGCACTGTTGGCGCGTGCCGACGAACACGCCGACACGGTGATGCCGGGATTCACGCACCTCCAGATCGCGCAACCGGTGACGCTCGGGCATCACCTGATGGCCTATGTCGCGATGGTGCGGCGCGACCGCGGGCGCTTTGCCGATGCGCGGCGGCGGCTCAACGAATGCCCGCTCGGCAGCGCGGCGCTGGCGGGCACGGGCTTTCCGATCGACCGCGACGCGACCGCCAAGGCGCTCGGCTTCGACCGCCCGACGGCGAATTCGCTCGACAGCGTCTCGGACCGCGACTTCGCCATCGAGTTCCTGTGCGCGGCGCTGCAGGCGGGGCTGCATCTGTCGCGCCTTGCCGAGGAGATCGTCGTCTGGGCGAGCCAGCCCTATGGGTTCGTGCGCCTCCCCGATGCCTTCTCGACGGGATCGTCGATCATGCCGCAGAAGCGCAATCCCGACGCCGCCGAGCTGGTGCGCGGGCATTCTGGCCGCCTGCTCGGCTGCGTCGTCGCGCTGGCGACGACGATGAAGGGGCTGCCGCTGGCGTATTCGAAGGACATGCAGGACGACAAGCCGCCGGTGTTCGAGGCCTATGACCTGCTGTCGCTGGGCATCGCGGCGATGACCGGCATGGTCGCGACTTTGGTCTTCGTCCCCGACCGCCTGCGCGCGGTCGCAGCCATGGGTTATTCGACCGCCACCGACCTCGCCGACTGGCTGGTGCGCGAGGGCGGCATACCGTTCCGCGAGGCGCATCATATCACCGGGCGCGCCGTCGCGGCGGCGGAAGGCGCGGGCGTCGGGCTGGCGGACCTGCCGCTTGCCGTATTGCAGGCGATCGACGCGCGGATCGACGCGCGGGTGTTCGGCGTGCTCAGCGTCGAGGCATCGGTCGCCAGCCGCACCAGCTTCGGCGGCACCGCCCCGGTGCGCGTGCGCGAAGCGGTCGCTGCGGCGAGGGCGGCGCTGTGAGACGCGCCGCCCTGCTCCTCGCGCTCGCCGTCGCCGCGTGCGGCAAGCTCGGGACGCTGACCCCCGTGTCGCCCGACCGCGCGCCGCCGCGGCCCGCCGATGCCGCGGTGCCGCCGACGCCGGCACAGCAGCTTGTCCTGCCACCGCAGGCCGCGCCCGACCGCATCGACGATCCGCTCAAGAAGTCGCGCGAGCGCCTCGACGACCGCTTCGACCTGCCGCCGCCGGGCTGAGCGCGTGGACCATTTCACCCGGATCGGCGGCGTCCTCCACGCCGAGGGCGTCAGCCTCGAAACCCTCGCAGCCGAGGTCGGCACGCCGTTCTACTGCTATTCGACCGCGACGCTCGAGCGCCATTTCCGCGTTTTCGCCGACGCCGTCGCGGGGCTGGGGACGGGCGAGCCGCTCGTCGCCTTCGCCGCCAAGGCCAATCCCAACCTGTCGGTGCTCGCGACGCTGGCGCGCTGCGGCGCGGGGGCCGATGTCGTGTCGGCGGGCGAGCTGGCGCGCGCGCTGGCCGCGGGCATTCCCGCCGACCGCATCGTCTTCTCGGGCGTCGGCAAGCAGGTCTTCGAGCTTCAGGCGGGCATCGACGCGGGCATCCTCCAGTTCAACGTCGAGTCCGAAGCCGAAATCGCGACGCTGGCGCAGGTCGCGCACGCCGCGGGCAGGCGCGTCGACGTCGCGATCCGCATCAACCCCGGTGTCGATGCCAGGACGCATGCCAAGATCTCGACCGGCGGCGACGACAACAAGTTCGGCATCCCGCTGGCGCGCGCCGAAGCCGCCTTCGCGCAGGCCGCCGCGGAACGCTCGCTGCGCCCGGTCGGCATCGCCGCGCATATCGGCAGCCAGTTGAGCGACCTCGACCCCCTCGAAGCGACTTTCGCGCGGATGGGCGCGCTCGTCGCGCGGCTGCGCGCGGCGGGGCACGTCGTCGAGCGCGTCGATCTCGGCGGCGGCTTGGGCGTTCCCTACCGCCCCGACCTGGCCGCGCCGCCCAACCCCGCCGATTATGGTGCGATGGTCGCGCGCGCGACGCAGGGCTGGGACGTGCGGCTGATCTTCGAGCCCGGTCGCCTGATCGCGGGCAACGCCGGGGTGCTGGTCGCCCAGGTCATCCTCGTCAAGCAGGGGGTCAGTCGGCAGTTCGTCGTCATCGACGCCGCGATGAACGACCTGCTGCGCCCGTCGCTGTACGGCGCATGGCACGAGGTCGTCGCGGTGCGCGAGACGCCCGCGCGCACCACCGCCACCGTCGTCGGCCCGATCTGCGAGACCGGCGATACCTTCGCCGAGGACCGCGACATCCCCGACGTCGCGGCGGGCGATCTCGTCGCGCTGCTGACCGCCGGCGCCTATGGCGCGACGATGGCGTCGACCTATAATTCGCGCGCGCTGGTCCCCGAGGTCATGGTCTCGGGCGACCGATACGCCGTCGTCAGCGCCCGCCGCACTGCGCCCGAGATGATGGCGCTGGATACCCGCGCGCCGTGGCTGGTTTGATCTTCTCCCTCCCCTCCCGGCGAAGCCGAGAGAGGGGAGGGTTGGGGTGGGGTGCTGCGCCCCGAGCACCTCGTTCCGCGTTAAAGCACCCCACCCCGACCCTCCCCGCTCTCCGTTCGCGAAGGCTCACGGGGCAGGGAGGGGGCAGCAAGAGGAGCCTCGCATGACCCCCCGCCCCGTCCGCACCGCCGTCTTCCCCGTCGGCGGGCAGGGGACGCGCTTCCTGCCCGCGACCAAGGCGGTGCCCAAGGAGCTGCTGCCCGTCGTCGACAAGCCGCTGCTGCAATACGCCGTCGACGAGGCGCTGAGCGCCGGGATCGAGCGGCTGGTCTTCGTCACCGCGCGCGGCAAGGGCGCGCTCGAGGATTATTTCGACGTCGCGGGCGAACTCGTCGCCAGCCTCAAGGCCAAGGGCAAGACCGCCGAACTCGCGACCCTCGACGCGACGCAGCTCGAACCCGGGCGCATCGCCTACGTCCGCCAGCAGGACCCCGCGGGGCTGGGCCATGCGGTGTGGTGCGCGCGCTTCATTGTCGGCGACGAGCCCTTTGCGGTGCTGCTCCCCGACGAGCTGCTGTGGTCGCCCGAAGCGCCGTGCCTCAAGGCGATGAACGAGGCCTACCTCAAGGTCGGTGGCAACGTCATCGCCGTCCTCGAAGTGCCGACCGAACACACCTCGCGCTACGGCATCGTCGATCCGGGCGAGACCGACGGCCTGCTCACCGAGGTGCGCGGCCTCGTCGAGAAGCCCGCCGCCGGGACCGCGCCGTCGCGCCTCGCCGCGATCGGCCGCTACATCCTCCAGCCCGAGTGCATGACGCACTTGGCGGCGCACAAGCGCGGCGCGGGCGGCGAGATCCAGCTGACCGATGCGATGGCCGAACTGATCGGCGTCCAGCCGTTTCACGCGCTGACCTTCACCGGCGAGCGTTTCGACTGCGGCGACAAGGCGGGCCACATCACCGCGAACATCGCGCTGGCGCTGGCGCGCGAGGACGTCGGCCCGGCGGTGCGCGACTGGCTGCGGACACGGAACCTGTAATCGCGCTCGCGGATTTGTCGCGTCGAGGGAGAACCGCGATGCCGCAGGGTGACAAGGACGCCTACACCGCCAAGCAACAGCGCAAGGCCGAGCATATCGAGGCATCGTACGAGGATCGCGGCGTGCCTGCGAAGGAAGCCGAGGCGCGCGCGTGGGCGACGGTCAACAAGCAGGACGGCGGCGGCAAGCAATCGGGCTCGGGACGCGGTCAGCCTCCCGCGCGGACGGCGGCACAGCGGTCCGAGTCGGCCAAGCGCGCGGCGGCGACGCGCAAGCGGAACGCGGCGAAGCGCTAGGCAGGACGACAGGAAAATCGCGCCGCCGAGGCTGAAAATGTTCCACATGGAACATTCTGACCCTGTCGTGAACCCCAACGGCACCTGGCGTCCGGCCGCCCGACACGCTACCCCACCGCGCATGGACAGCCTCCCCATCTTCGTCCGTCTCTCCGGTCAGCCCGTCCTGCTGGTCGGCGACGGCGCCGCTGCCGACGCCAAGGCGCGGCTGATCGAAGGCGGAGGCGGCACCATCGTCCGCAGCCCGAGCCCCGACGTCCGCCTCGCGTTCGTCGCCCTCGACGACGCGGGCGCGGCGGCGCAGGCAGCGCGCGACCTCAAGGCGGCAGGCCTGCTCGTCAACGTCGTCGACCGGCCCGCGTTATGCGACTTCACGGTGCCCGCGATCGTCGACCGCTCGCCGGTCATCGTCGCGGTCGGCACGGGGGGCGCTTCGGCGACGCTCGCCAAGGCGCTCAGGGAGCGTCTCGAAGCCCTGCTCCCGGCGCGCCTCGGCGATTTGGCGCAGGCCATCCGGGCGGCAAGGCAGGCCGTCGCGGCGCTCCACCCGACCGCCGATGCCCGCCGCCGCTTCTGGGACGCCCAGATGGCCCCGGGAGGCCGTCTCGACCCGTTCGGCGACCCAGACCCGCAAAACGTCGCAGCGGCGCTCCACGGCCTTCCTAGCGCACCAGAGGGGTTAATCGAGATCGTCCTGACCTCGCCCGACCCCGACGACCTGACGTTGCGCCAGCTCCGCGCGCTCAACCAGGCCGATGTCGTGGTCTTCGACGCCGGCGTTCCGCAGGCCATCCTCGACCGCGCCCGCCGCGACGCCGAGCGGGTCCCCGCCGCCGCCGCGCCCGACCTCGCGGGTCGCGTCGTCCGCCTGCGCATGGCAACCCCCGCGTAACCCGCACTGGTCGCGCTGCGAACCCTTTGCTAAGCGCGCGGGCAATCGTCCGCGCGACCGAGCGCGACCCAAAAGGGGCAAGACTATGACCGCCACCGGCACCGACAGCCTGAACACCCGCCGGACGCTCAGCGTCGAGGGCAAGGAGTATCACTACTACAGCCTGCCCGCCGCCGCCGAGGCGCTCGGCGACATCGCGCGCCTGCCGTATTCGATGAAAGTGCTGTTCGAGAATTTGCTGCGTTTCGAGGACGGCAACACCGTGACGCGCACCGACCTCGAGGCGATGGTCAGCTGGGCGACCGACCGGCGATCGGACCGCGAGATCGCCTATCGTCCGGCGCGCGTGCTGATGCAGGACTTCACCGGCGTGCCGTGCGTCGTCGATCTCGCCGCGATGCGCGATGCGATGACACGGCTGGGCGGCGACCCCGCCAAGATCAACCCGCTGATCCCCGTCGATCTCGTCATCGATCACAGCGTGATGGTCGACGAGTTCGGCACGGTGCAGGCGTTCACCGACAACATGGACCTCGAATACGCGCGCAATATCGAGCGCTACGAGTTCCTGCGCTGGGGATCGTCGGCGTTGAAGGGGTTTCAGGTCGTGCCGCCGGGCACCGGCATCTGCCACCAGGTCAATCTCGAATATCTCGCGAAGACCGTCTGGACGAGCCAGGACGCGAGCGGCGCGATCGTCGCCTACCCCGACACGCTGGTCGGCACCGACAGCCACACGACGATGGTCAACGGTCTCGGCGTGCTCGGCTGGGGCGTCGGCGGCATCGAGGCCGAGGCGGCGATGCTCGGCCAGCCGGTCAGCATGCTGATCCCCGAAGTCGTCGGCTTCAAGGTCGACGGCACGCTGCCCGAGGGCGTCACCGCGACCGATCTCGTGCTGACGGTGACGCAGATGCTGCGCGCCAAGGGCGTCGTCGGGCGCTTCGTCGAGTTCTACGGCCCCGGCCTCGATTCGCTGGGCCTCGCCGACCGCGCGACGATCGCCAACATGGCCCCCGAATACGGCGCGACCTGCGGCTTCTTCCCCGTCGATCAGGCGACGCTCAACTATCTCAAGCTGTCGGGGCGCGAGAACCACCAGATCGAACTCGTCGAGGCCTATGCCAAGGCGCAGGGCATGTGGCGCGACGGCACGACGCCTGATCCGGGGTTCACCGATACGCTCCACCTCGACCTCGCCAGCGTCCTGCCGTCGCTCGCCGGGCCGCGCCGCCCGCAGGACCGCGTCATCCTCGCGCAGGCCGACGAGGCCTTCGAAACCGAGCTCGCCAGCGGCTACAAGAAGTCCGACGCCGGGCGCGAACGCTTCGCCGTCGCGGGGGCCGACCACGATCTCGGCCACGGCGATGTCGTCATCGCGGCGATCACCAGCTGCACCAACACCTCGAACCCCAACGTCCTCGTCGCGGCGGGCCTCGTGGCGCGCAAGGCGCGCGCGCTGGGCCTCAAGTCGAAGCCGTGGGTCAAGACCAGTCTCGCGCCGGGGTCGAAGGTCGTCACCGACTATTTCGCCGCGTCGAAGCTTCAGGACGATCTCGACTATCTCGGCTTCAATCTCGTCGGCTACGGCTGCACGACGTGCATCGGCAATTCGGGGCCGCTGCCGCAGGCGATCTCCGACAGCATCGCGACCAACGACCTCGTCGCGGTCAGCGTGTTGTCGGGCAACCGCAATTTCGAAGGCCGCGTGTCGCCCGACGTGCGCGCCAACTACCTCGCGTCGCCGCCGCTCGTCGTCGCCTATGCGCTGGCCGGCACGATCCGCAACGACATGGTCACCCACCCGCTCGGGCAGACGCCCGAGGGCAAGGACGTGTTCCTGAAGGACGTCTGGCCGACCAATCAGGAGGTCAGCGACATGGTGCTGTCGAGCGTCACCGCCGACATGTTCCGCAACCGCTATGCCGACGTGTTCGCGGGCGACGCGCGCTGGCAGGCGATCAAGATCGAGGGCGGCGCGACCTACCGCTGGAACCCGGCGAGCACCTACGTCCAGAACCCGCCGTACTTCGAGGGCATGACGATGACCCCGGTCGCGGTCGAGGACATCGTCGCGGCGAGGCCCCTGGCGATCTTCGCCGATTCGGTGACCACCGACCACATCTCGCCGGCGGGCAACATCAAGGAGGCGTCGCCCGCCGGACGCTATCTGAACGAGCGCCAGGTCAGCCGCGCCGAGTTCAACAGCTACGGCGCGCGACGCGGCAATCACGAGGTGATGATGCGCGGTACCTTCGCCAACATCCGTATCCGCAACGAGATGGTGCCGGGCGTCGAGGGCGGTGTGACGAAGCACGTCCCCTCGGGCGAGCAGCTCGCGATCTTCGACGCGGCCGAGAAATATCGCGCCGAGGGGACGCCGCTGGTCGTCGTCGCAGGGAAAGAATACGGTACCGGCTCGTCGCGCGACTGGGCGGCGAAGGGCACGACCCTACTCGGGGTGCGCGCGGTGATCGCCGAGTCGTTCGAGCGCATTCACCGCTCGAACCTCGTCGGCATGGGCGTGCTGCCGCTGCAGTTCGCCGACGGGGTCGACCGCAAGACGCTGAAGCTCGACGGCAGCGAGACCTTCGACATCGGCGGCGTCGCCAGCCTGCGCCCGCGCCAGGATGTCGAGGTGACGCTGACCCGCGCCGACGGCACGACCGAGTCGTTCACGACGCGCTGCCGCATCGATACCGAGCAGGAGCTCGAGTATTTCTACGCGGGCGGCATCCTGCCCTACGTCCTGCGCAAGCTGGCGGCCTAGCTGCGAAACGGGCGACCACGAAAAAGGGGCGGGACTGCGGTCCCGCCCCTTCTATCGCGGTCCAGTCGAAACTTACGCGGCGACGGTGCTCGCACGCTTGCGGCGTGCGCTCGCGCCGACGAGGCCGAAACCGCCGATCATCAGCGCCCAGGTGCCGGGCTCGGGCACGACGCTGTTGATCCAATTGGCGTGGAGGAAGATCGGCACGAAGCCGTTGAATTCGCCGAAACTGTCGTTGAGGGCATTGTCGATGTCGCCGGGCTGGACGTCGCGCCCGAAGGTCAGGCCGTACGAGGTGATCGACGACAGCTTGCCGTCGATGAACTGCGGACCGCCCGAGTCGCCGCCTGCCGTGCTGACTTCGGTCGCGCCGCGCCCGAGGTTGCAGTACTTGGCGCTGGCCGCCAGCCCGAAGCCATAGGGGCCGGTCGGCGCGCTGAACGGATTGGGGCCGGTCGCGAGGCCGCACGACGCGTCGGCCGCGGCGGTGCCGTTATCGAAATCGGCGATGTACGAATAGTCGATCTGCGCGGCGGGCGATTCGCCGAAGAACGCCGAGGTGAAGACGCCGCCGAAATCGGCGTCGCCGAGGCGGAAGTCATAGCGGTTGTCGCCCTGGCGCAGGCGTCCGGTGCCGAGGTTGACCCCGACCGAACCGCCGGTGTCCGACCGGCGTCCGTAGCCCGCGATGTTGTAGTCGAGGCCGGTCAGGTCGCCGGCCGTGTAAAGCTCGTAGCCGATCGCATAGGCCGGCGCGGCGCTGGCGAGGTGCAGCACCGAGATGTCGTTCTGGTCGATGACGTTGCCAGTGTAGTTCGGATTATTGTGGATGAAGTCGATCGCCACCGTGGTGACGCCGAGCGCGCCCGCGACATAGACCGGCTGGTCGGCGGGGTTGCCGTCGTAGAAATAGGCGGTGACCGTCGGGGCCTTGCCGCCGATCGGCGCGACGCAGTGGCCGGCGGTGATGATCGACGTGCGGTTCGACGACAGGCTGCCAGAGCACACGAAGACCCCGGCGGCACCATAGTCCATCAACAGGCCGACGGTGCCGCGATACTTCGCAGCGGTGCCGAGATAGATCGGATTGCCGCCACCCGCGATCGTCGCGGTCGAGGTCTGGCCGATCACCGTGCTGACCGCCTTGAAGGTCAGGCCGCCGTAGCTGCCCGACAGCGTCCGGAGGGCGCTCGCCTGCCCCGTCGCCGTGGTCTCGCCGACGGGGGCCGGCAGCGACTGAAGCGTCAGCGCGCTCGCGGCAGACGCAACGAACATCAGCGCCGAAGCGCTCAGCAAGTGCAACTTCATGGTTTAACCCCCTGTTCGCCCACACCCCTGGGCAATTTCGTCCGGACGACTCTCTAGCGCGGAATAGTTAATGATTTCTAACCTGCCCCCGTAACAATGCCGGTATCGAACGTCGCACCGGCAGGGCGCAGTGATCGTCAGATTTCCGAAATTGTGATTGAAAAATTAACGGGAAGCTAACAACTAATAAACAAATCGATTTAATCGAGCTTTCTGCATTTAATTTCTTGTCACGCCGCCGTTAACGCGCTGAACTGACGTAATCGTGCACCCGGAGGGTGGGTGCTGAAGACGACAGGGGACATGCTATGAAATCGCTGCTGCTGGTCGCGTCGGCCTTGGCATTGCTCGCGGGCACCGGCGTCCGCGCCCAGCTCGTCATCGACGACGACAATGTTAACGAGGATCTGCTCGAATTCGAGCATGCCGATCTACAGCCGACGCAGGCCGCCGACTATGCCAACTGGACGCACGACCTGTCGGGCAGCGGCCCCAGTCGCGGCAGCGGCAGCGGCCTGACGGTGCTCAATGGCTTCGAGGGCATCAGCCAGTATCAGGTCGCGACCTACGGCCGCAATTTCTTCCCGCCCGACACGATGGGTGCGGTCGGCAACACGCAGTATACGTCGTTCGTCAACGGCGGCTTCGCGGTGTTCAGCAAGGCGACCGGTGCGGTGGTCAAGGCGACGTCCGATCTCGCGTTCTGGACGGCCGCCGGCCAGACCGGTGCCAGCGGCGACTCGCGCGTCATGTACAACGCGGCGGCGAATCGCTGGATCGCGCTGTCGTTCGGCGCGAGCGTCGCGGACATTCAGTTCGCGGTGTCGAACACCTCGGACGCCGCAGGCACGTGGAAGTCGGTCAAGGCGACCTTCTTTGCGGGCGGCACCGCCGATTATCCGACGCTCGCGATGGATAACAACGCGGTCTACGTCGGGACCAACAACTTCAACGCCAATGGCAGCTTCGGCGGCGTCTCGCTCAACGTCATTCCGCTGTCGAGCCTGATCAATGCGACGGCGCCGACGCTGACCGGCCTGACGCGCTTCACCACGCCCTATGTCGCGGGCGGCAACAACTTCGATGGCGGCTACGCCATCCAGGGCGTCAACAGCTCGGCGGCGGGGACGACGGGCAAAGTCATCGCGCTATCGCTCGCGGCGGCGGGCGACACCGTCACCTACGACATCCAGAACGCCGGTTCGGGGTCGCCGACGGCGTCGAACTTCACCTACCTCGGCGCTGCAGGCTATCAGGGCAACGGCGCGGGCCGCCAGCCCAACGCGGTGCCCGATGTCGACATTAACACGCTGGATACGATCACTAGCAACAACCGCGTCGTCGATACGCTCGATGCGCGTTTCGGCTCGTCGGTCTACGAGCAGAACGGTCGCATCTACGCCGTTCACACCGTCACGCCGACCGGCTCGGACTTCACCGTCCTGCGCTACCAGGTGATCGACAAGGCGACCAACACGATCCTGTCCGAAGGCGACATCGGCGACGCGACGCACGATTATTATCAGGGCTCGCTGTCGGTCAACAAATACGGGCAGGTGGTCTTCGGCTACAACCGCTCGGGGCGCGATGCCGCCGACGGCAAGATCACCTTCGCCGCCCGGCTGTTCGACACGACGGTGGCGGGCGCGCTGGTGCAGCGCGGGCCGGAGCAGGTGCTCAAGGTCAGCCTCGTCGACGACTATCACAACAACTCGTCGTTCGGGACGCCGCCGGTTACCTGCGGCCTCGACGGGCAGGTGGCGTGCGGTCGCCAGCGCTGGGGCGATTATTCGGCGGTGTCGCTCGACCCGACCGACGACCGCACCTTCTGGGTGATCGGCGAATATGCGCGCGAGTATAACAATGCGGCAGGCGGCCATCCGGGCGGCACCGGCAGGTCGCGCTGGAGCACCTGGATCTCGCAGATCGCGGTCGGCAACATCGTTCCCGAGCCGGGCACGTGGGCCTTGATGATCGCGGGCTTCGGCCTCGTCGGCGTCCAGTCGCGGCGTCGCCGTTCGGGCTACACGACCGCCTGATCCTGCGGAACGCGGAAACACGGAGGCGGGGGGTGCTGGTGCGCCCCCCGTTTTCGTGTCAGGCAGGTGCCATGAGACGCCGTTCGCTCACGCTCGTCGCGGTCGGCCTTTGGGGATCGTCGATGGCCGCCGCCGAACCGTCTGCCCCCCTCGTCGGTATCTGGAGCGGCGACCGCGCGACGCTCGAACTGACCGCGCGCGGTGGCAGCTTCACCGAGGACTGCGCCGTGACCGCGCTGACCGCGCCGATCATCCCCGACCGCGCCGGACGTTTCGCGGCGACGGCGCAGCGCCGGTTCGAGGGAC